>CAZWPY010000194.1:0-1587 GCA_964635475.1 uncultured Acidimicrobiia bacterium | reverse complement strand
AGGAGTTCGTCGCCCGCGCCGCGACCGGTGACTGGGACGGCATCGTGTTCACCCAATCCGGGTTCGCACGCCTCCCCATCGGCCGCCGCCTCATGACCGACTACCTCGGCGAAGAAATCGCCACGGCCCGCACCGCGCTCGCGGGCTCCAAGGACGGCAAGGGCCTCTCGGTCAAGAAGCTCGAACGACGCATCGCCCAGTTGGAGGAGACCTACAAGCGGCTCCTGTCCGAGCACACCAAAGACGACGGCGTCCGCTTCGAGGAAACCGGCATCGACTACCTCTTCATCGACGAAGCCCACGCCTACAAGAACCGCCGCGTCGACTCCTCCATCGATGGCGTCGCCAACACCGGGTCCCAACGCGCCCAAGATCTCGACTCCAAACTGTGGGCGCTCCGCCGAGCCCACGGCGAGCGTGTCGTCACGTTCGCGACCGCGACACCGGTGGCGAACTCGATGGCCGAGCTGTGGGTCATGCAGAGCTACCTCCACCCCGACCTCCTCGACACCGTCGGGCTTCGAGCGTTCGACGCGTGGGCCGCGAACTTCGGACGCACCCACACCGCCCTCGAACTCGCACCCGACGGAGCCTCGTACCGGATGCAGACCCGCTTTGCCCGCTTCCAGAACGTCCCCGAACTCCTCACCCTCTACCGCCAAGTCGCCGACGTCCGCACCAACGACGACCTCAACCTCCCGGTCCCCGCCCTTGTCAGCGGTCAAGCCGAAACCGTCGTCGTCGAACCCTCCGACGCTCTCGTCGACTACGTCGCCGACCTTGCTGGACGCGCCGAACGCATCCGCAACCGGTCCGTCGACCCGAGCGAAGACAACATGTTGAAGGTCACCGGCGACGGACGGCGCGCCGCGCTCGACCTCCGCCTCGTCGGCGAGGACGCAACGGCCGCTGGCGGCAAGCTCGCCGTCGCAGCGCAACGGATCGCCGCCATCCATCACGCCACTCGGGATCTCCGATACCCCGACGAGTACGGGCAACGCACACTCCGGCCCGGCGCGCTGCAACTCGTGTTCTGCGACGTCTCCACCCCGGCCGCCCCGGGCTGGAACGCCTACGACGAGCTGCGCGAACTCCTGGTCCGGCGAGGCGTTGATCCCGAGTCGATCCGGTACATGCAGGACGCCAAGACAGACGTCGCCAAGGCCAAGCTCTTCGCCGCGTGCCGAGACGGCACCGTCTCTGTGCTCGTCGGCTCCACCGAGACCATGGGCGTCGGTACCAACGTCCAGACCCGCGCCGTTGCGATGCACCACCTTGACGCGCCGTGGCGCCCGGCCGACATCGAACAGCGCGACGGACGCATCCTCCGGCAAGGCAACCAGAATCCCGAGGTCCGGGTGCTGCGCTACGTCACCGAGGGCAGCTTCGACACCTACATGTGGCAGACGCTCGAACGGAAGGCAGCGTTCATCGCTCAAGTCACCCGAGGCGACCTGCCCGACCGCGACGTCGACGACATCGGCGACCAAGCCCTCTCTTTTTCCGAGGTCAAAGCCCTCGCTACCGGCGATCCGCTCGTGTTGGAGAAGGCCGCGGTCGATGCCGACGTCGCCCGCCTCGCCCGGC
>CAZWPY010000193.1:0-1588 GCA_964635475.1 uncultured Acidimicrobiia bacterium | reverse complement strand
GGATCGCTCGACGGTCCGCGGTTCGCGGCCGGTGTGGATCACTGGCGTCGTCACGACGTGTTTGCGCAGTGGGCGCTTGCGGGGCCGCTGCCGAGGGCTGTTGCTGCGGTGTTGGGCACGAATCGCCTGTGGCTGTACGAGGACAGCGTCCTGGTGAAGCAGGCTGGCTCGACGGTGGCGACCAAGTGGCACACCGACGACGGCTACTTCCACGCCGAGGGTCGGCAGATGGCTACCGCGTGGGTGGCGCTCGACCCGTCGCCTCGCGACGCGGGCGCCCTGGTGTTCTGGCGCGGCTCGCACAACGATGCCCGCCGTTTCCAGCCGACGCTGTTCGTGAGCGACGACGTGATCCCCGGAACTGAGGGTGAGCCGCCGCCGTCGGCGGGCCTCGATGGCCCACACGTCTTCGGGTGGGACCTGGAGCCCGGCGACGTCACGATCCATCACGCTCGAACCCTGCACGCCGCGTCGGGAAACTCGACATCACATCCGCGGCGAGCGTGGTCGATTCGCTACTGCGGCGTCGATGCCGTCGTTCGTGTCAAGCCGGGGGCGCCTGCGAAGCCGGGCTTCGACCGCGTGCACGACGCGACGCCCGTGGCCGACGCGGCAGCGGTGCTCGGATTGCCGGAGGCCGACCTATCAGGGAGTGCGCCGCGCCGCTGAGCACGTAGATGAACTCGGCCTAGGCGCCAGCGGGCGTGGCAGCCGCGGCTGCTCGTGTCTGGCGGATGCGGATCAGGATGATCGCCGCCGATGCGGTGAGCACGACGAAGTAGCCGAGCAAGGCGAAATCGCCGAGCGCGAGCCCGTAAAGCCCCCACGAGGCCGCGTCGAGCAGCGCAATGCGCCACGTGTTCGGCGCGAGACCGCTTAGGTCCGTTTCAGTGAGCGCTTGATAGAGCTGCGGTCCCGCCGTGACGAGCACGGTTCCGGCCAACGCTGCTCCCAGGAGCCCGGCGGCGTATGCGACCGATAGCGCCGCGACGTAGGCGCTGGCCCACACGAGGTCGCGCCGAGTCAGCTCGCGGCGCAGCAGAAACGCTTGCCAGATCCCCGGTATGAGGGCGAGGATCGACACCACCCACACGACGGGCAGCCCGGCGATCAGCCCGTAGGCAGTCCACGCGAATGCCGAGACGACGGCGTTGAGCGCCGCGAGCGCCGAGACGCCCGCCGCGGGCGAGGCGGATCGGCTGCGGCAAGAGCCGCACCAAGAACACGGCCGACGCGAAGTATCCCAACGCGTCGGTGCCAGACATCGGCGGGGCAGGTTACGCGCCGGGTGGCGATTCGGTGGGAACTTCTCGCTTCGCGAGGCTCGACGTGGTTGGCTGGCCGGTATGACCTCGCCGCGTTTGCCGAAGGCGGGGGACATTTCCCGTCGCGACCTTCTGTTGGCGGCGCCGGCCGCTGCAGCTGCTTTTGCCCTTGTTGCGTGCGGCAAGAGCGAGTCGACCGCAAAGTCGCCAGATTCAGCGGCGCCAGATTCCGGGGCGCCTGGTGCCACGGCCGCCGCGGGTCCGAGCGAGACCCACGAGTGGCGGGTCTACGGGCGCGACTACGCCCAGTCGCGCACGAATCT
>CAZWPY010000192.1:0-1643 GCA_964635475.1 uncultured Acidimicrobiia bacterium | reverse complement strand
GACCCGGCCAGCGCCGAGACGTCAGCGGCAGCGCAAGACCGTCGGGCGCTCCTCGGTGGCGTCGCCGCGTCGGCCGCGGTGATGTTCCTCGCTACCGCCGGCAACACGATCCGGCCGTTGTCGTGGGTCGCGGGCCTCGCCCAACGTCGACCGGGTGTCGGACCGCAGGGGGTTCCGGTGAACAAGTCGGCCGCGGGAGCGAAGGTCACCGAGGCCGCTACCGACCCCGCCTACCGGCTGACGGTCACCGGCGCCGACGGCGATAGATCGTTCACGCTCGACGAATTGCGCGCCCTGCGGCGGCGAACTGCAGACCTGCCGATCGCCTGCGTCGAGGGTTGGAGTACCAGCGCAACGTGGACCGGGGTCGCGGTGCGTGACCTGCTCGCCGAAGCCGGATACCACTCCGTCGAATCCGCGACGGTGGAGTCGCTGCAGGTAACTGGTCTCTACCGCTCGTCGATCCTGGCCTCCAACACGATCGATGATCCCGACACGCTCCTGGCTTTCGAATTGAACGGCGAGCCGCTCCATCTTGACCACGGATATCCCCTGCGGCTGATCGCCCCCAATCGGCCGGGTGTGCTGCAGACAAAGTGGGTCGCTCGATTGGTTGTGCGGTGAGCGGGCCGGGAACCCCTACTGGCGAGACGCACCGACGAGCATTTCTCGCGGGGGTGATCGTCGGCCTGCCGACCATGGCGGTTGGCGCCGCGTATGCGCTCGCGCACGAACGCCAGACGCGCCCACTCGAACTCAGCAGGTGGGTGGTCGGCTCCGACCTTGTCCACGATCTTGCCTTCGCGCCGATCATGGTTGCGATCGCGTGGGCTGTGAACCGGCTCGCGCCACGGTGGTTGCGAACCCCGGCCATCTGGGCCATCGCCACGACCATCATGTTGTCGTTGTTCGCGTGGCCGTTCATACGTGGCTACGGACGGAATCCCGGCGTACCGTCACTGCTGAATCGCAACTACGCCGCGGGGTTGGCCTGGTACGTCGCCGCAGTATGGACCGTCGCGGCGGGCTGGGCCCTTGTGCGCTTCCGCTCATCGCGTGCGCCGTCTCGGGTAGCGAAACCGGCGGAGTTCGAGGCGCCCGCCGCCACCTGACGGGTGCGATCCGCGCCGTCACTAGGGCGCTCGTCGCTGCGGCCTCCCGTTGAGGCCTGCCAACCTGGTGTGACTGCGCATCGGCGTGCACGTGCCCCCTTCGGCGAAAGCGTTCCTCAGACCCTGGTCCGCGCTCGACTCACGGCGGCGGTTTGGTCAGCACCCCGTGTTGCTGGCTGAGCAAGGTCTTGCCAGTCGGTGTCACCCACCTAAACCCATCTGATGTCGTTTCCATGCGCCAGCCCCGCGAGTGGGTGATCCCGTGATGTGTTCGACACAAACTCGCGAGCTGTTCGACGTTGGTAGCCCCGCCGTGGTTCCAGGGAACCACGTGGTGGATATCGACGATGTCAGGCGTTGCCCGACACCCAGGAAACACACAACCACCATCACGGATGTGAATCACTCTGCGTTGCGCTGAGCTGGGAAAACGCTTCACCCGTTCAAGTTGCAAGGGAATGTGACCATCGGTGTGCAGTAGCTCGATGTCGGCGTCACACAACAGTGCTGAATTCACCAACTGCGAGTCTG
>CAZWPY010000191.1:0-1806 GCA_964635475.1 uncultured Acidimicrobiia bacterium | reverse complement strand
CGCTGTGCGCTAGCGGGACACACGCTCCGCGGCAGGTACTACCCGTCCGCACCCAACTTGCTCACTCTCCGTCGTCACTGAGTTGCAAAGACGGTGCCGCCCAGGCCCCCATCCCGCCCGCGATCGCCTGAAGGAGCCGCGCCGCTCGACCGAGGACGTCGCGAGTCGGACACGGCACCCGACGCTCTAACATCGCCCGCGTCGTGAGCGTCTCCTTCCTCCGCCGAGGCCGGCGGCTCTGCCCTCCGCTGGGCCGCCGAGCGCCCGATGGAACGTCGCGCAAAGGGGCTCGACGGCTCGCGTTGTGCCTCGTGCTGGCGATCGGTGCATGCTCGCACGACTCCTCCTCCGGTCGGCCGCGGCCCGCCCTCGAGGGCGACCAGTTCGGGGTCGAGCTGCGCCGCGGCACCACGCCCATTGCGGGCAAGACGGTCACGTTGCGCGCGGGCCGCGTGGAACTCGATTCCGCGACCACCGACGCTGCCGGCCGAGCTGTGCTCGCCGAACCGGCCCCGGCGGCCATTCCAGAGTCGGCCGCGGGCCGTGTACGAACCGTGGAGATCGAGCCGCCCAACGCCAGCGCGGCGACTCGCATCGACGCTGCTGCGCAGCCGGGAGAGTGGGTTTCGCTGCAGTGGGCGGAGCTCGTGCAGTGCGGTGACATGACCGATGACGCCGACCGCGACGGCGACGGCGCTACCGATGACGCCGGCGTCGGTACTGAAACCGCGTCGCCGCCACGCGCGTGCCGCACCGAGCTGCTGCCCGACCTCGTGCCGGGCGCGACAGTCCGCGAACCGTTTGCCGAGGAGTCGCCCGGACCGGACCGCTGGGCACTCGACGCCACCAGTCAGCCAGGTCGCGAACTGCTGCGCTTTGGCACTGTGGCGCTCAACCTCGGCCGCGGGCCGCTTCATGTGGTGGGACTCGACCCCGAGGCGAGCGGAGCGGGTGCCAACGAGCAGGACATCGTGCAGCGCATTTACACCGACGCGGGTGGCTACCGAGACCGTCTCGCGGGACGGTTTGTGTACCACCCGACCCACAAACACATCCACGTCGCGGACTTCGAGCGTTACGAGCTGATTCCGGCGCCCGCCAACAACAACGCCGGAGGCGTGACCGGGAGCAGCAACGCCGGAGGCGTGACCGGGAGCAACAACGCCGCAGGCGTGAAAGGCAGCAGCAACGCCGCAGGCGTGACCGGGAACAAAGTCTCGTTCTGTCTCACCGATGTTTTGTCGGCGGGCAACGTCGGCGACGGTGCCGGCGTTGCCTACGTCGATCCGACGGTCACCCAGCCCGCGCCTGTTCGAATCGACCTCCCGCCGATGGAGTGCGGAGAGATCGAACAAGGACTCAATCCCGGCATGGGCGACTACTACGGGCCCGGCTTGGCCGACCAGTGGATCGACATCACCGGTGTGCCCGACGGTTCCTACGTTCTGCGGATCACCGTCGATCCCGAGCAACTCCTGACCGAAGCCGACGAGACCAACAACAGCGTCGACATTCCCGTCGCGCTGTTCCGCGACTCAGCGCCGCGGTATCAACCCTGAGGACTACTCGCCGGCCCTAGTCCGTCGAGGAGTCACCACTCACGTGGGCGACGGCCGCGAGTTCCCACTGTCCGGTCGCCCCCGCGACAACCCGACAGGTCACCGCTGTCCCCACCGAGATCGAACGTGATCCGTCGGCGATCGTGACGCAGTGAAACCCGCGCCGATCCCCCGTCGCCGACTCGGCCTCACCGAAACCGACCTCCGGGTCGAAACTCACCACGACTCCGGTCCACGACCGTCCCGG
>CAZWPY010000190.1:0-1865 GCA_964635475.1 uncultured Acidimicrobiia bacterium | reverse complement strand
AGCAAGTTCACGCACCGCAACAAGGTCGACTTGCCCGAACCCGACGCGCCAATCAGCACGACCACCTCGCCCGCAGCGACGTTGAGGTCGATACCCCGCAAGACGTGGTGCGAGCCGTAGAGCTTGTGGACATTGCGCAGTTCGACGACGTTCACCGCGAGCGCTCCCCGCTGCGCCGCGCAACTCGATCGGTGAATCGGGCGAGCGGCACGGTGAGCAGGACGAACAACACCGCGGCGCCGACGTAACTGGTGTAGTTGAAGTTCGACGACGCGTAGATCTGCGCTTGCCGCACGGCTTCGAGCGGACCCAATACCGCAACGAGCGCAGTGTCTTTCTGCAGCGAGACGAAGTCGTTCAACAACGGCGCGGCAACCCGGCGCACCGCCTGTGGCAACACAACAAACCGCAACGACTGCGCTTCTGTCAGACCCAGCGAGCGCGCCGCGGCCCACTGCGCCGGGTGAATCGAATCGATGCCCGCGCGATAGACCTCGGCCACGTACGCGGAGTACGACAACGTCAACGCGATGACGCCTAATACCACCGGGTCCTTCGGCAGATACGACAGCCGCAGAGCCGGGACGCCAAATCCGACAATAAAAACAACGAGAATCAACGGCACGCCACGAAACAAGTCGGTGTATACAACCGACAACACACGCGCCGGAAACAACACCGGCGAGCGGCTGCGACGTGCGAGCGCGAGCAGCAGACCGAACACCAACACCGCCGCCTCGGCAACGAGAAACATCCGCACGTTGAGGAAAAAGCCGCTCCACACCTTCGGAAACGACTCACGCAAGTCGCTGCCGGAGAGAAACGTTTCTCGCACACGCGGCCAGCCATCACTCGTGGCCACGATCGCCACCGCGACCGCGACCACGAGCAACGACGACGCTCCCGCAACAAGGCGGGAGCGTCGTGCACGTCGATCAACGATCTGCCGGCGGGCGAGCTGGCGTTGGCTGGGTTGAAAACCCGCGGCGGCCGCGTCGCGAGACTCGACAGTGCTGGCCATCAGCGCGGATCGTGACTACTGGGCCGACAACGTAGGTTCAGCGGTTCAGCGGTTGAGCGGTTCAGCCGAGCGTCGGGGCGACTGCGTCGCCGAGCCACTCCTTTTGGATCGCGGCCAGATCGCCTGACGAACGCAGCTGACCGAGCGCGGCATCAACACACTCGACCAATGTCGAACCCTTCTCGAACAACATGCCGAACTGCTCGTTGTCGAGCCCGGGCACCTCAAACTGGCCGAGCACCACGCCGCCATCGATCTCGGCGGCCGCGAGGTACAGCGCGGTCGGCAAGTCGGCGACAAGTCCATCGATTTGCCCGTTGGCCAGCGCGGCACCCGCAGCGGCGGTGTCGTCGAACACGGCCGGTTCGGTCGTCGGGGCAATCCCCTCTTGGATGGCCTCGAGGCTGGTGGTTCCCACCTGCGCGCCAAGTTTCGCGTCCTTCAGTTCGGCCAAGGTTTTTGCACTCGCGATCTTCGAGTCCTCAACGGTGATCACGGCCTGCGCGGCCTCGTAATAACCCTCGGAGAAGTCGACTACTTGCGCTCGCTCCTCGGTGATCGAGATCTGGTTGATGTCGAAGTCGAAGTCCTTTTCCCCTGGCGCATACGAGGAGTTGAACGGAACAACTTTCCACTCGACTTGGTCAGCGCTGAATCCGAGTTCTTCGGCCACGGCATAGGCCACGGCCGACTCGAAACCCTTGCCGTTGGTCGGGTCGTCGTCGACAAACCACGGCTCAAACGCCGGGCTGTCGGTGCCGATCGTGAGTTTGCCCGCAGTCGTGAGTTCCATTGCGTCGGGCGCACACATCCCTGCGTCGGCCTCGTCGGCCGCAGCGTCGTC
>CAZWPY010000189.1:0-1981 GCA_964635475.1 uncultured Acidimicrobiia bacterium | reverse complement strand
CATAAGGGTGGCAAGCGCCGTCGGCCCGACACCCTCGCTCGGCACCGCACCTCCGTGCTGCTGCACCTCGATCAGGCGGGTCGGGTAAACCAGTAGACGCCCGCTCGCATCGACCCCATCGGGAAAGCCACGTCGTAGACGACCTCGTCGTAGGCCCGCAGCTGCAGGGGGGCGAACAACTCGACCGCACGCTCGCGAGTCAGGTGTGAGGGCCCCTTGGGCAGCCAGCGCACCCGGGGCGGATTCGCGAAGTGGACGAGCACGTAGTCGCCGCCGGGCGCGAGCCACTGGTCGAGCCGGGCTCGATAACGCCCGACGGCGGCCTTTGGAATGTGGTGCAGGCAGCCGGAATCGACCACGAGGTCGACGGGCGTCGGCGCGACGTAGTCGAGCACGTCGCCGTCGTGCAGCTCGACCTCAACGCCCGCTCGTGACGCGCGCTCACGCGCCGCAGCGAGAGCCGCCGGCACGAAATCGATACCGAGCACGCGCAGCCCCTGCTCAGCGAGATAGGTCGCATTCACACCCTCGCCGCAGCCGACGTCGAGACAACGGTCGCCCCGACGCCGACCGGCGGCGGCTTGCACCAACAGCGCCGGCGGCGACTCGCGGTGCCACGGCAGCGCGTCGACCGACGGCGCCCGCCGATACATCCGAGCGAAAATCGCCTGCCGCAGGGTCACCGCGGCAACCTACCCGTTTTGGAACGGCCGCACTTCCACGGGACCCTCGCACGCCGCGGCGGCCTGCCGGCCCAGCTCCAGCGCGGTGTCCAAGTCGGGAACCTCAATTACCCAAAACCCGCCCATCTGCTCTTTCGACTCGGCGTAGGGCCCGTCGAACAAGGTGGTTGCGCCCTGCGACGGCCGAATGACCGTGGCGGTGTTGGGAGCCTCAAGCCCGCCGCCAAACACCCACTGACCCGCGGCGGTCAGCTGCTCGTTGAACGCGCCGACCTGGCTACGCAGTCGCTCGAGCACGTCGGGCTCGGGCTGCTCGTACTCGCCCACGCCAGAGTCGTGCCATACCGACATCAAGTACTGCCCCATCGTTTACCTCCGTGTTGTACCTGCGGGCGTTGCCCGCTGTATTGAATCAACGAACGGGTCGCAGGAAATCGACAACTCGGCGGCGATTTTTTTCCCCGTCGCGCGACGACCGCGGCGGCTATCGACCGTGGAACTCCGGCGCCCGTTTCTCGCGGAACGCCGCGAGACCCTCGGCGAAGTCCGCACTCGCCCAACACGCGGCGACGGCCTGCTCGGCTGCTGCTGCGGCGGCGGCCGCGTCGGGGCTAGCTGTCACGGTCGCGGCCCGCAAAGTCGCCTTCACGGCGCGCACCGACAGCGGCGCCATCGCGGCCGCGGAACGAGCGAACTGCGCCACGTGGCTCTCGAACTCATGCGACCCGACGACGTGGTTGACCAAGCCCCACGCGGCTGCCGTGGCCGCATCGATGCGAGCGCCCGACAACACCAGTTCGATCGTGCGGGCAGGTCCAACTTGGCTGGCCAACAAACGCACACCCAAAGTCGGATAACCAACGCCGAGACGGCCGGGTGGCACGGCGAACACGGCGTCGGGCGTCGCAAACCGTACGTCGCACGCGCTCGCGAGCAAGACTCCCCCGCCGATGCAATACCCACGAATCGCGGCAATCGTCGGGGTCGAGCACGCCGCCAACGCGTGCGCCGCCGCATCGTCACGGCCGGCCACGTCGCCGTCGCTCGATGGCCGCAACGCGGCACCGAGTTCGCCGATGTCGGCGCCGGACATAAAGGCGTCCTCGCCGGTGCCGCGCACGACGATCGCACGCACGCCGGGGTCGCCGTCGAGCGCGCCGATGTGCTTCACGAGACTGTCGAGCATCGCTCGATTTAACGCGTGGTGCCGCTCGGGACGGTTGAGCCACAACGTCGCAACCGGTCCCTCATGGCTGACCCGCACGGTGTCGGTGTCGCCCGCCGCAACGGCAGGGCCG
>CAZWPY010000188.1:0-2075 GCA_964635475.1 uncultured Acidimicrobiia bacterium | reverse complement strand
TCGACCGGTTCAGACTCCGACAGCCCAGAGGCGGCCATTGACGTCACATTTGAAAGCCTTGGTGTCGACCAGGGCCTGATCAATGTTTTGAAGAAGGGCGGAATTGTCGCGCCCTTTGCTGTTCAGTCAGGAACGATTGCGGCTGCGTTGCAGGGTCGTGACGTAACGGCAAAGGCGCCGACGGGCTCCGGAAAAACGCTGGCGTTCGGGATTCCGCTGGTGCAAAAAGGCTCAAGAGGACGCCCGATGCACCCCAAATCACTTGTATTGGCCCCGACACGTGAGCTTGCAGCGCAAATAGCTGAAGACTTAAAGCCGCTATTGGCAAGCCGAGGATTGCGGGCGACAACTGTCTATGGCGGTGTCGGATTTGGCCCGCAATTGAAAACGATGCAAAGGGGAGTCGACGTTGTTGTCGCGTGCCCCGGGCGATTGCTCGACTTAATGGATCAATCGGTTGTTCGCCTGGCACAAGTTGACTTTGTTGTGGTCGACGAAGCGGACCGGATGGCCGATATGGGGTTCCTCCCCGACGTCCGCCGGATCATCGATGCCACCTCGCCACAACGGCAGACGTTGTTGTTCTCGGCCACGCTCGACGGTGAGGTCGACGTACTCGTCCAGCGATACCAGACGAACCCGTTTCACCATGAGGTGCAAGCAGCGGCGAAGCCGTTAGTCGACCACCGTCTCTGGCTGGTCGACGACACGCAGCGGATGGCGACGTGCGCAGACTTGATCGGCGAGGTGTACTCCTCGATCGTGTTCACGCGTACCCGCCATGGCGCCGATGCGCTTGCCAAACGGCTCGAGCGTAAGGGCCTCAAGGTCGCGGCGATCCACGGCGGCCGTTCGCAGGCGCAACGTGATCGAGCACTCGACGGCTTCCGCGCCGGGCGAGTGACGGCACTGATCGCGACCGACGTCGCAGCCCGAGGGATCCACGTAGATGACGTCGACTTGGTCGTGCAGTACGACTTACCCGATGACGCGAAGGATTACGTTCACCGTTCGGGCCGCACCGGCCGAGCCGGTGCCACGGGGCGCGTGGTCACTTTGCTCAACTCTCAACAACGACTTGACGGTATCCGCATGCTAAAAGGCCTGGATATTGACGGTACAGTGGGAAACCCTCAAGATGAAGGTGAGACTATTTCGCTGTTGGATGTGGGCCGAAAAGGCGCTGGTGGGGCAAGTCGCGGTCGTGGCCGAGGGGGCCGATCCGGTGGTCAGGGCGGTTCGCGCGGGCGCGGTGTGAGCTCAGGAGGGGGAGCGGGCGGGGCGGCCAGCCTCGCTGCGCGCCGCCGCCGTTCCGGTCGATCGGGCGCGTCGTCAAAACCGGCCAGGTAGCTACGAGCTTTACTGCGGGTATCTCGGCCCCCTAGGCTGCGCGCCAGGTGTCAATCGGGCTGACGGGGGTTGTGATGGTGGGTTGGGAATCCGCGAGGCGCGCAGGTCGTGGCGTGGTCGCATCTGTGGTGTTAGGTGTGTCGGCTGTCGCCGTGGTCGGAGGGGCCGGTCTCGACCCGGCAGCCGCCGGCCCGGCGGCCACTCCTCCCCTTGGTCCGTTTACGTTGGCCGCGGGCGCCTCGGTCACGATCCCCAACGGGGTGTGTTACATGGACTTCGTGGTCCGTTCCGACGCGGGCTCAACGGACTACATCGCCAACGGCACCGGAGGCAACGGCGTCGAGATGTCGGGCCGAGTGCGCGTCGACGGCGGCCAACTCCTCGCGGCGCAGAACCTGCCGGGCGGTTCGGGCGGCAACTCGAGCGGAAGCTTGGGCGATGGCGGCCACGGTGGCTATGGCCGCGCGTTCACGCTAGACGGCGCCGCTCTGGTGGTCGCTGGCGGCGGCGGCGGTCGCGGATACGACTCGGTTAGCGGCGGCCAGGGTGGTTCAGCCGACTCTTCGCCCCCGCCTGGCGCGGGCGGTAACGGCAGTGGTGGCGGTAGCAGTGGTGCTGGCGCGTCCGGTGGCGCCGGCGGCACCAGCGGCAACGGCACCGGTGGAGGTGGAACCGGCGGCGCGGACAACGGCTCGATCCGCAGCACGTACGAACCGGGCGGCAGC
>CAZWPY010000187.1:0-2092 GCA_964635475.1 uncultured Acidimicrobiia bacterium | reverse complement strand
CGCGAGTTTGTGTCGAACACATCACGGGATCACCCACTCGCGGGGCTGGAGCATGGAAACAACACCAGATGGGTTCCGCTGGACGAGCCCGACTGGCAACACGTTGCTCAGCCAACGACACGGGGTGATGACCAAACCGCCGCCGTGAGTCGAGCGCTGACGAGGGTCCGAGCCACGACCGATCAATCCCTTGCACCACTCCGACCCGCGCGCGACAGTGCTTCGGGTGACGAGCGCTGTCGCCGTTGGGAGGAACACGATGAATCACGTCCGGCCGGATTCAGCGCCGGTCATCCGGCCAGTTCGCCGGGCGCTCGCCCTCACGATCACCTTGTTCGCAGGGGCGCTCGGCGCTTGTAGCGACGACACCGATGAAACCAAGCCCGAGGCCAGCGCTAGCCCCAATTCCGGCGCGGCATGGGCCGCGCCATACACCGAGATTGCACAACAAGTCGCAATAGGCAGGGGCCTGCGGTGGGATCGACAGGTCGGCGTAGTGGTCAACAGCCCCGGTAAGCCATACGGCTCCGACGGCTCGACTCCCGCGGAAGCAACCGGCCGGTGGGCGGGAAACGCCCGTTTCGCTCTGGCAGCGCTCGGCCTCATCAGCAAAGAAGAAGCGCTGGATGCGACATGGGTGAAGGCCGGCTTGCCGGTCCAGCCTTATGAGTTTGCTGGCCGCTTCCACAAGGGCAACATCGAGATCAACGACGATGGCACGATCTCGCCGGCGGATTTGCGCATCGTTGCCCACGAGATGGTGCGGGCGCTCGACGACCAACAGATGCGGTCGGCGGTCACGCCGCCCCGGGTCGCCGAGGAGCATCAAGTTGTCCGCTTGCTGCAAGTGGAGGGCAACGCAACCCTCGGCGAGCGGGATTACATGGCAAGTCTCGGACCAGACGCCCATGACGCCCTCACAGACGACACCGTTTTCCCGGGCTACCCGTTCGCGGTTGATGACGGCGCCCAAATCGTGCACCACCGGTCGTTGCCTGCGGCGGTGGGTCCGCTGTACCTGGCCAACCGGGGCGCGCCGGCGGCGGGCATTCGCGCCTTGCAAGAACTGAAGAGCGACCGCGTGCGCAACGATCTCGTGATCTCACCCAGGCTCGCACAAGCAGCCCTGCTGTCGCCGGCTCGCCTCGGCTCAGAAGAGGTCGACGTCGCCCCGGCGCTCGATGCGACGTTCGAGTACCGCGGCTTTCGCAACTGGCAGCCCTCCCATGAGCTCTCAGCCATCCACCTGGCGGCCGCGATGGGAGTGCTCGATGATCCGGCCGCAGCCTTAACGATGATCGACGCGTTTGCCGGCATGACAACGTTCCAGTCGGAAGGCTCGCCGTGCGTCTTGCTCAGGCTCAATCTCACCGGAGACAAGACTGGCGAGGTCACAAGATCGCTGACCGAGCTCGCGAAAAGCCGAGGTGGCGAGTCGGTACCTGGCCATCGCTTCACATATTCCCTGTGCGGAGAGGGCAAGCCGCTGACTGAGGATCAAGTGGCCGCGGCCGCGAGCCCGGTCATGTATCGGCTGGTGATATTCGCTGAGCTACTCCACGCTGGTATCAAGTCCAACCGCGCGGCCGAGGTCGCGCAGGAGTTCGCGATCGACAAGAAGTTGGCCGACGACCGCTGGAACGTGATGATCGGCTGGCCGGCCGACCCGGACATCGTCACCCGCGCCGTAACCTCAGCAGTAATTCGCTAGCAATTCGGCCCGACGGCAGCTGCACATGACACGCACAAGCGACAATCACAAGTTCAGGGGAGCCATCGCGCAGGGAGCTGGCCTCGGGCTGTTGGGTCTGCTCGTGACTCCGGTTCTGCGTGCCACGACCTCGCTCTCAGGCGCCACCATCTTGACCGTCGTCGCCCTTGGGGTCGGTGTCTCAGCGGGTGTTCTCGGGGCTTGGCCACGCCGACGAGACCCGCGCACGTAATCGAAGGCAACCCGTCGTCCGTTGGTTCTGCCAGGGCGATGCAGCCGCTGGGCCACCAGCTGGCCGGTCCTCCTACTCCGCCGGTTCAACAGCGAGAGCGGCGAGGGGGATGTGCACGTCGGCGTCGTAACAGCGCACGAGGATCTGGT
>CAZWPY010000186.1:0-2144 GCA_964635475.1 uncultured Acidimicrobiia bacterium | reverse complement strand
ATCCGCACGGCGCCGAGTCTGGCACCGCCGCGGCTCGCTGCTCCATCCCAAACGAGTGGCTACTGCGGGCTCGATAGGGCTCGATAGGGCTCGATAGGGCTTGCTACCGGCTCGCCCGGGTCAGGTCCGGGCGATCTCGCGCAGTTCGTACGTTTCGATGATGTCGCCGGACTTCAGGTCCTGGAAGTCCGACAAACCAATGCCACACTCGAAGCCGGTCTGCACCTCACGCACGTCGTCTTTGAAACGACGCAACGACTGCACAGTGCCCGACCAGATGACGACACCCTCACGCAGGAAGCGGCAACGAGAACCACGGGTGATAACGCCGCTGCGCACATAACACCCGGCGATCGCACCGATTTTCGGCACCCGGAAGATCTCGCGCACTTCGGTTTCGCCGGTGACAACTTCCTCGAACTCGGGGGCAAGAAGGCCGAGCATGGCCTTTTCCATGTCGTCGAGCACTTGGTAGATGATCTCGTAGGTCCGGATCTCGACCTTTTCGGACTCGGCCATCTCGCGGCTCTTGCGATCCGGACGGACGTTGAAGCCGATGATCGTCGCGTTGGACGCTGCCGCGAGCTGCACGTCGAACTCAGAGATCCCACCCACCGCACGGTGCACAAAGCTGATCTTGACGTCGTCACGTTCGAGCTTTCGCAACGACTCCGTGAGCGCCTCGAGCGAACCGTGCACATCGGCTTTGAGAATGAGGTTGAGCGTGGCCTTCTCGCCGCGTTTGATCTGCTCGAAAACGTCTTCGAGTTTGGCGCCGCCGCCCGCGCGGCCGGTGGTGCCAGCCAACTCGGCGTGGCGATACCGCTGCGCGCGGGACTCACCGACGGTACGGGCGACCTTCTCGTCGGGGGCCACACGCACCTCGTCGCCCGCGGCCGGGACAACAGACAAGCCGAGGATCTGCACCGGCATGGAGGGGCCAGCGGTCTTTTGCTGTTTGCCTTGGTCATCGAGAATTGCACGGACCCGACCCCACGCCGCGCCGGCCACGACAGGGTCGCCGACCTTAAGCGTGCCTTGTTCGATCAAGATCGTCGCAACTGGACCACGGCCGACGTCGAGATTCGCTTCGAGCACCACGCCTCGAGCGCGGCCCTCCGGAGTCGACTTCAGTTCCTCCACGTCGGCAACCAACAGCAGTTGCTCCAGCAGCGCATCGATTCCCTCGCCCTTCAGCGCGGAAATCGGCACGACGATCGTCTCGCCGCCCCACTCCTCGGGCACCAGGCCCTGTTCGGTGAGCTGTTGTTTTACCCGGTCGGGATTGGCGTCGGCACGATCGATCTTGTTGAGCGCGACCACGATCGGAACCTCAGCGGCCTTCGCGTGGTTCAACGCCTCGATCGTTTGCGGCATGACCCCGTCGTCGGCAGCAACAACCAACACCGCGATGTCGGTCACGCTGGCGCCGCGAGCACGCATCGCGGTGAACGCGGCGTGGCCCGGGGTGTCGATAAACGTGATCGCGCGGCCGTCTTTGGTGACCTGGTAAGCCCCGATGTGCTGGGTGATCCCACCGGCTTCCTTGGCAACCACGTTGGTCGACCGGATGCGATCCAACAGCAGTGTCTTGCCGTGGTCGACGTGACCCATAACCGTGATGATCGGCGGCCGGCCAACCAATTCGTCGTCGTCGTACTCCACGTCGTCGAACAACGCCGTGAGCTCGACCTCTTGCTCCTCGCCGGGGTCGACCAAACGCATCGTGCCGCCGACTTCGGCGACGAACAGCTCGATCATGTCGTCGGACAAAGACTGCGTCGCTGTGACCATCTCGCCGATGCCCAACAAGAACCGCACCACGTCGGCTGCAGTTCGGTTGAACTTGGGGCCGAGCTCTTGGGCGGTCGCGCCCCGTTCGACGATGATTTCGCCTTCGGGCACCGGGGCGCTCGAGGGCGTGTAACTCATCGCCTCGGCGGGCTGCAGCTCCTCGCGGCGACGCCGGCGACCACCACCGGAACGCCGGCGCGGCGGCTGACCGTGACGACCAGCGCCACCGCCAGGACGACCAGCACCACCTGGACCGCCAGGCCCACCCGGACCGCCAGGTCGAGCAGCACCAAATGCTCCGCCCGGCGCTCCGCCGGGTCGGCCAGCGCCAAAGCCGCCACCGGGACGGC
>CAZWPY010000185.1:0-2190 GCA_964635475.1 uncultured Acidimicrobiia bacterium | reverse complement strand
CGACTGGCAACACGTTGCTCAGCCAACGACACGGGGTGATGACCAAACCGCCGCCATGAGCGCCGCAGGATCGGAAGCCGCGCGACTTTGCCGCAGACCCAACAGTCATGCGGGCGTGATGCGACGAATGCTGTTGGGCAAGATTCACCGAGCCACCGTGACGCAGGCCGACCTTCACTACGAGGGATCGGTCACGATCGATGACGACCTGCTTCGTGCGGCAGGAATTCTCGAACACGAACAAGTCGACATCTGGAACGTAACAAGGGGAACCCGGCTCACGACCTACGCGCTCCGAGGGCCAGCCAGGTCGGGGGTGGTGTGCATCAACGGCGCCGCCGCCCACTTGGTCGACCCGGGCGACGTCGTGATCATTGCCGCCTTCGCCGACTTCACCGCCGAGGAAGCGGCCCAACACCGACCCCGCTGCGTATTCGTCGATGAACACAACCGAGTGCGTGAGGTCGATGCCGAACGCCCCGGCCCGGCTCTGCCGCGTCAGCTCGCCGCGAGCCACTAACCCGCGGCAATGCGGCCACGTTCGTCCGCCAGCCACGCCGTAAACACCGAGTCGTGTGCCATGCGATCCCAGATGTCGCGGTACTTCGCGGCGTACGCGTCGAACTCGGCTTTGTGCTTCCCGTAGAGCGCACTCGCCGCAGTCGCGTGGGCGACTGGATACGCGTCACCGCGCCAAATCCAGTCACTAACACGGCAACAGCAAGCGCCGCTCGACTTCGGCCACACCTCACGGCGTCGAAATGGCTGGCAAATCCGCTACCGGTGCGGACTGCTCCTCGATGTCGGGTTGGGTCTGACAGAAGGTCTCATCGACGATCGCGAAGTCCGGCGACGCCGGCTCACACGCCACGTGCCCAAACTGCTGCCCACTTGGGTCCCCGTCGGGCGACGGCGCAGGTGGCACACACAACACGACGAGGCCAACGACCACGGCCGCCCACTTCATTGCGCCAGTCGGTACTTGGATTCGCACGGCACCCCCTCACAAACGGCCGCCCACCGCAGGACCTGGGCCAGCGCAGCCATTCGAACATAAGCCTAGGTTTCGCCGCGGCCGCTGGCCGCGCGGTGATTGAGCGCGGAGTGCGATCGACGCGCGATCCTCGTTGATCCCCGGCCCAATAGTCGGACAAGCCCGTTCAGGTCGGCCGAGTCAATCGCTTGGCTCGTCAGCGACAGCCACAAACCCGACTCATCGTCGAGAAGTACCGCGACGCGAGGGTAGGCAGACAGGATCTCTCGTTCGCACTCTCAGCGAGCCCACGGAGTCGGTGGACGATGACGAAGCCGACCCCGATCCGCTGCAGGCGCCGCGCTGGCGTACCCGCCATCGACTGGCCCAAGCGCAGCCGGGCTGCGACTTCACACCCGCAGCGCAGCTCTACCTTGGTCTAAGCGCTGCAGACGCTGCATCGGCATCCTCTTGCCGGTTCTTACGGCGTCGAAGCAGTCGGCGGGGTCGTCGGCTGCTCGGCCGGCAACTGCTCCGGCGGCGACACGGGAGCCCCTTCGCCGGGTGTGGGCAACAGGTCTCCCGGCAGGTACGTTCCATTCACAAGCGCCCCAATGCGGACGCCTTCTCGGTTGTACACCGCTGTGCGGAAGCCTGGAGGATCGGTCGTGGGCACAAGCGAGGACGGCGGCCGACCGGTGTAGAGCACAGTGGAGGCGGCCATCGCGGCCTCCATCTCGGGCCATCGAATGTAGCCAACCATCGTTCCCGAACTGTCGCCCACGGGGATGAACTCGGGAATCGGTTGGGTCAGGGGGGGACTCAATGTGCCAAAGACACCCGGGGCCACGGCGGAGTTTCGCTGCGGAAACAAGCTCGTGTCGGAGGTAGAACCGGCCCCGTGAGAGCTGGGGCCTTCCCTGGCTTGGTCGACCTTGTCGTCGTCGATGGCGAAATCGGGCGGCTCGCCGTCGGGCGTTCTCGGGCCGGGGAACGTCTCGTGGACGGCTTCGCCGACATCGGGGGCGATCAGTCTGACCACCGGAACGGCCACGCTGATAAGCCCGGCGCCGACCACGAGCATTCGGGCCGTCACCCTTGGCTTCCCCATCGCCACCTGCCTCCACGTTCGCCGAACAAAGGCCAACAGAATCGCCAGCCATTCAGGTTGCGTTTGTTAAGCCTAGGTTTTCGTAGATCTCGCGGGTCGAGCGGGA
>CAZWPY010000184.1:0-2195 GCA_964635475.1 uncultured Acidimicrobiia bacterium | reverse complement strand
CGCACCAGGTGTGCCGATCGTCGCCATCGATTGTGAGTGTGTGCTTCGTCGGACGCGTAGTGAGACCAGCGATCCCGTCGACGCGGCCGTCGGTGACCGTGGCGGCTTGTCGGGCGAGGAGGCGGTCGATGACCACTTGCGCGCGTTCCGGCTCGAGGCCGGCGGCTCTGCCGATCTCGGTCACCGTGAGACTTCGTCCGGCGCGGATCGCCGCGAGGCCAGCGCGCTGAAGGGCGAGTTCGTCGCGGTGCCCGTCGAGCGGCGATGCCCGGTCAGGCGGCGTGGTCACGATGTGGTTCGTCCGTGGCAGCGCCGGGGAGCTCGACGTCACAGCAGCCGTGAGCGTCGCGTCTCCGGGCGACAACGAGCGCGCCGACAAGAAGCCCCGCTGCCACGCCGAGCCCGATCGATCCGCCCGCCCGGCCGACGGTTGCCGACAGGCTTCCGGCCGTGGCGAGGGCCGTCAACGAGCAACACAGCGCCATGCCCGCTGCGGACACGGCACCGAACCGAACCGCATCCGGCGCGCTCACCGGCCCATTGCCTCGCGCAGCTGTTGCGTGGACGGCGCGCCCTGGACGCCGTCGGCCGACACGAACACCCGGCATGCCCACGACGTCTCGGTGCCGGGCTCGACGAACGGGTCGACACCGTCGATGAGAATCGTCGGCGAGCCGTGCAATCCCGCGGCTGCGGCGTCCGCCGGGTCGGCGACACGTTGGCGGACGACCCGGATCTCGGGATCACCGGCGGCCAGGTCGCGCACACGTTGCTCGGCGAGACCGACGTTGGGGCAGTCCTCGAAGTACAGGATGCGAACCTCCATGCCTCCACCCTAAACCCTCCCGTGCACTGGAAGGTCAAGGGGGTCTAGGGTTCGGTCGTGCGCATCGGTGAGCTGAGCGAACGCAGTGGCGTGCCGACCAAGACCATCAGGTACTGGGAGCAATCCGGGCTCGTCGCCGAACCTGCCCGCACCGGTTCCGGCTACCGCGACTACCACGACGACACGCTCGCGGTGTTGCGCTTCGTGCGATCCGCGCAGGCGGCAGGCTTCACCGTCGCCGAGATCGCGCAAATCATCGACATCCGCTCCCGTGGCGAGGCTCCATGCGAACACGTCACCACCTTGATCGACCGGCACCTCGCGGACATCGACCAACGCATGGCTGAGCTGCGCCAGGTCCGCACCCAACTTCGAGCACTGGCCGCCAACGCCGACGCGCTCGACCCGGCGCGCTGCACCGACTCCCCCGTGTGCCAGATCATCGACAGCACCTGACCAACCGCGCCTGCCACGCGAGTCCAGTGTCCTCGACCCCAGGCGGAAACCGTGTGCGGATCGGCGCAACAGCTGAACTGGGCTCGGGGGTCACCAGCGATCGGTCGGTGTGCTCCCAGCAGCCGAAAGCAGACTCAGGTGGAGGCGCGCATCTGCCGGAAGCGGCGCCGCCAGGGGTGGCAGTCGAGGTGATTGCTGCGTGACCGACGACCCGACCCGAGCCGCTCCGCGATGATGAGAACCATGGCCGGCCCCTCCCGCCGCTTCACGGCAACCGTGATCAGCAACGCAAAGCGGCGCGTCCTTGTACCGCTTCCCTTCGCGCCCGACGATGCCTGGGGCCACAAGCCCTCGCATCCAGTGGCCGGCTCCGTGAACGGCATGGGTGTCCGAGCCGTCGTCGAAGCGATCGACGACGGATGGGGGATCGTGCTCGGACCGGCGTGGCGACGCGACTGCGGAATCGCTCCCGGTGACGAGGTCGACGTCGTTCTCTACCCCGAAGGGCCCCAACGCGACGACCTTGCCGAGGACATCGCCGCAGCGCTCGCGGCCGAGCCCGACGCCGCTGCGTTCTTCGACGGGCTGGCTCAGTTCTACCGCCGCGCCTACCTCCGCTGGATCGACGCCACCAAGCGTCGACCAGACCTTCGCGCCGAACGCATCGTCGAAGTGGTCAACCTTCTCAAGGCGGGCATCAAGGAACGTCCCCGGTGAGAGGCAACCGCGACGGTGCTCAGCGAAGGACGAGTGACCCAAGTCCGGACTGCGCGGGCAACTCGAGGCTTCTACACTCTCTTCTACACCGCGGGCTGGGATTGGCTGGTCCGCAGTGGTACGGACTGGCACGTCGAATGCGCGAAACCCCTCATAACCCGAAGGTCGCAGGTTCAAATCCTGCCCCCGCCACCAA
>CAZWPY010000183.1:0-2200 GCA_964635475.1 uncultured Acidimicrobiia bacterium | reverse complement strand
TGGCGCTGGTCGAGTTGATTTCGCAGATCATGGAGCGACGGCGCAGCGCAGATCCGGCACAGCGACAGGGGAGTGCTGCCGGCGAGCAAGCAGATCGTGACTTGCTCGACGTGTTGATGTCGGTGAAAGACGACGACGGTGGGCCGCGGTTCAGCGCCGACGAAGTCACGGGCATGTTCATTTCCATGATGTTCGCCGGCCACCACACGACGTCGGGAACCGCAGCGTGGACACTGATCGAGCTGCTCGCGCATCCGACAGAGAACGCCCGTGTGACGGCGGAACTTGAGGCGCTGTATGCCGACGGTCACGACGTGACATATCAAGCGTTGCGGGAAATTCCTTACCTTGAGGGCGCGATCAAGGAGGCGCTGCGGCTCCATCCTCCGCTGATTCTGCTGTTGCGTGTGGCCAAGGTCGACCTGGAGTTCGCCGGCAAACGAATTCCAAAGGGGGTGCTCGTCGCCGCGTCGCCGGCGGTGAGCAACAGGCTGCCGAGTTTCGCCGACCCCGCCGAGTTCATGCCGAGCCGCTACGTCGACCCGCGTCACGACGACCTCGACAATCCGTGGGACTGGATCCCCTTCGGCGCGGGACGCCATCGATGTGTGGGTGCCGCGTTCGCCTTGATGCAGTTGAAGGCGATCTTCTCGGTGTTGTTGAAAGAGTTCACGTTTTCCTTGGCTGCGCCGCGCGAGCAGTACCGCAACGACCACTCGAAAATGGTCGTGCAACTGGCCCGACCGTGCACGGTTGCGTATCGCCGCAGGGAGGTAGACCGGTGACGCGCCAGCGAGTGCTCGTCGACGTGGAGCTGTGTCAAAGCCACGGCGTGTGCGAAAACGAGGCGCCCGACTATTTCGAGGTCCCCAAACGAGGTCCTGTTCGTGTGTTGCGTGAGTTCGCGCCCGACGGCGAGCCGGCGCTGCTCGCGGCGGTGCGCTATTGCCCCACGCACGCGATATCCCTCGAGCCGCTTCCTGTGGCTGCCGCTGCGGCCGACGACGCCGGACTTCGCGACGGTGCGCGCGACGGGCTGCGCGAGCCGGCGCCGACTGCGCCCGACACCCTGCAATCAGAAGGAGTTGACGATGAGTTATCCGCGAGCTGAGCTCGAAGAAATGGTGCAGCGTTGGCTTGCGGCCAACAAGGCTGCCGAGGCCGCGGGCGACTGGCGCCCGATGGCCGAGCTGTACACGGCTGACGCCAGTTACGGTTGGAATTACGGTCCCAGTACGGAATTTATGGCGGTCGGCCGCGACGAGATCCGCGATGTGGCCCTCGGCGAGGAGATGGGCGGCCTCGACGGTTGGCAGTATCCCTACGAGGCCGTGTTGATCGATGAGCAACAGGGGTTCGTGGTCGGCTTTTGGCGCCAAGTCGCCGACGCGCAGCGGCCCGACGGCACCAACTACGAAGTCGCCGGCATCGGCGGGAGTTGGTTTCACTACGGCGGCAACTACATGTGGGATTGGCAACGCGACTGGTTCGACTTCGGCAACGCGGCGTCGGTGTTTATGGAGATGCTCAAGGCAGGAACGCTCTCGGCGGGCATGACAGCCCGGATGGAGAAGTCGATCCGACCCGATCGGCCGTGTTACTACCCGGCTTTCGGTTCGCCAGTGGGTTTGTGGGAGCGGCCGTGAGCGCGCGTGTCGACGACCCCGCGCGTTTCGACAGGCCTGCGCGTTTCGACAACCCTGCGCGCTTCGATAACAAGGTGGCCATCGTCACCGGGGCCGCGGGTGGGATCGGCGCGGTCTACGCCGCACGTCTAGCGAATGAGGGCGCGGCGGTTGCGGTAGCCGATCGCGACATTGAGCGCGCTCGCGTCACCGCTGCGGCGATAGTCGACGCAGGCGGACGCGCCCTCGCGGTCGAGGTCGATGTCGCCTCGGCTGAGTCGGCCGAGGCGATGGCAACGGCGGTGGTCGAGTGGGCCGGAGGTCTCGACTATCTGGTGAACAACGCCGCGATCTACGGCGACATGAAGATCGACAGCTTGCTCAACGTCGACTGGGACTACTACCGGCGTTTTATGTCGGTGAACATGGACGGTGCGCTTGTCTGCACTCGGGCGTGTTGGCGTCATATCGTTCGCCGCGGCGGCGGCGCGATCGTGAATCAGTCGTCGACCGCAGCGTGGGTGTACGCAGGTTTTTATGGGCTGGCGAAGGTCGCGGTGAACGGCCTCACCCAA
>CAZWPY010000182.1:0-2300 GCA_964635475.1 uncultured Acidimicrobiia bacterium | reverse complement strand
AGACCCACGAGTGGCGGGTCTACGGGCGCGACTACGCCCAGTCGCGCACGAATCTCACGGAGACGTCGATCACTCGCGATTCGGTCTCCCGCCTTGCCGTCGTGTGGGAGATCGCCGACCTGGTGGGCGTCACGGGTACCCCGACCGTCGCGGACGGCGTCGTCTACTTCTGCGACTGGAAGGGCCAAGCGTGGGCAGTCGATCACAAAACGGGCGCAAAGATCTGGACCACGCAGCTCGGCGGCATGTTCGTCGGCGCCCCCGCCATCAGTGACGACGCGGTCTACGTGGCAGCGGGCGCACGGCTGTACCGGCTCGACCGCACGACGGGGGAACGGGAGTGGGATGTCGCGACCCACGATCACCCGCAAGCGCAGATCAGCGCGTCTCCCGTCGTGGTCGACGGGATCGTCCTACAGGGCACAGCAAGTTTCGAGAACATGATCCGCAAAGACGAGTACTTGTTTCGCGGTTCGATCGGCGGCTTCGACGCCGAAAGCGGCGAGCAGCGCTGGAACTTCTACTCGACAGCAGGAGACGACACCTCCGGCGCTGGCGCAGGCATTTGGTCGACTCCCGCGGTCGATCGCGAGCGTGGGCTGCTCTTCGTCGGCACCGGCCAAGGGTTGGCCGAGCCGACGCCCGCGTTGGCCGACTCGCTTGTCGCGATCGACTACAAGACCGGCGAGAAGCGCTGGGCGACGCAGTTCACCTACCCCGACGTGTTTTCCAACGCCAACCCCGGCGGCAAGGACGCCGACGTCGGCGCCTCGCCCAACCTGTGGGCGAGCGAGGGTCGCGAGCTTGTGGGCGCCGGGGACAAGGGCGGGACTTACCACGCACTCGACCGTGAGACGGGTGAGGTCGTGTGGGAGACGCAGCTCGCTCCCGGGAGCGCATTCGGCGGGGAGATCGGTTCGGCCGCATACGTCGACGACACGATCGTCGCGTCGTCGAACGTGGGCGATGCGGCCACCAACGCGCCGACCAATGTGAGCCACGTGTTTGGCCTCGACCCGGCAACCGGCGAGAAGCGGTGGACCTCTGAGCGCTTCGAGGGGATGATCTTCGCCCCTGTCGGCGCCGTGCCCGGCGTGGCGTTTTGCGGCACCGATCAAGGGCGGCTGCTCGCGCTCGACACGGTCGACGGCTCCACGGTGTGGTCGATGGATGCGCCGGCCAAGACCGCGTGCGGCCCCTCGATCGTCGACGGTCGAGTCGTGTGGGGATACGGGTTCATGTTGTTCGGTGGCCCGGGGCCCGGTGGTGTGCTCGCCTTGGAGGTGAAGTAGTGCGCGTCAGGCGGGCGTGGGCCGCGCTCGCAGCGCTGGCGGTCGTGGCGTCGGCGGCCTGCGGGGGCGGATCCGCCAGCGACGAGCCAGCAGAGGAATCCGCAGTCGTGTCGAGCACGGCCCCCGGCGACGTAGGCGAGGCAGGTGATGATGCTGCTGCGCGCGACCCGAAGCCGTCGCAGGGCTGCGCAGCCTCGTCGGCGCCGGCCGCGGGCGTCACTGACGAGCGACTCACGTCGGGTGGCGTCGAACGCGCGTACCAGCTGACAATCCCCACTAACTACGACGGCACGTCGCCGCTGCCCTTGTTCTTCGCGCTCCACGCGCTGACCGTCAACTACCACGTGGTGGCACCGATGTCGGGCTTCGCTGAGGCCGATGAAACCTACGACTTCATCGTGGTCGCGCCGTCGGGGCGCATCGAGGGCACAACGCCGTTTTGGAACGCAGCGCCGACCGCAGACAACTACGACCTGACGTTTCTTGGCGATTTACTTGACCATCTCGAATCGACGTTGTGCGTTGACACCCGTCGTGTGTTCTCGCTGGGAATGTCGAACGGGGCACAGACGTCGTCGTTGCTCGCGTGTCGCCTCGGCGATCGGATAGCGGGCATCGCCGCGATCGCCGGGGTCGAGTACAACGAGCCATGCGACGGTCCAGCGGTGCCAGTGATTGCGTTTCATGGCGTCAAGGACCCGATCGTTCCCTTTGAAGGAGGCGGGCTCAACTCCGTACGTATCGCTGATACGTACTTCTATCGCGGCACTGTTCCCGTGGGCACAGCGACGCCCGTTGGCGTCGAGGAGTCGATGCGCCGTTGGGCGCAACACAACAGCTGTGACGCCGAACCGGAGGAGGAACGGCTGTCGCCCGAGGTGCGGTGGCGCCACTGGACGGGCTGTTCTGCGCCGACAGAGCTATACATCGTCGACAACGGCGGCCACGCCTGGCCGGGCAAGCCGCAACCCGCTTTTGAGGCCTCGTTTGGCCACGGCACCACCGACA
>CAZWPY010000181.1:0-2306 GCA_964635475.1 uncultured Acidimicrobiia bacterium | reverse complement strand
TCGCGCACCAGCGCCCGCACGACCCGTTCGACGAGGGCCGGGTCACGCAGTGCTGTTCCCCACCCCCGCGCCGACTCCGCCAGCGCGGCGCCCGCCACCCCGATTCCTACGTGACCTGCCGCGACCCCGGACGTGTCGATCACCAAGTCGAGATAACCCGGAACGCCGAAAAGCGGATGTGCAGCCAGCAGCGCGGTCAACGCCGTCAGGTCATGCGGCTCGGGCACCAGTCGAGCCATCCGCCGCGCGGCAACGCCGGCCGCGCCGACAAGTTGTGCGGCGAGGTGTTTGTCGACATCGAGCCCGCGCCGCGCGAGCGCCGCGGCAAACGCGATCCCCAGCAAGTGCCCTTGCAGCGACCACTCCTCACACAACGCTTCGACGACAACGGGGGCAAAGGCTTCGAGCGCGAGCTGCGGATCGAGCGCCGCGGCGTAGGCGGTCCAGCCGGCGCTCGCCGCGCCCGGCTGCACAACCGGGAGCGGCCATCGCCCCGCCACGGACTGCCCAATCCGGATCGCTTCGGCTGGGAACGGCAGCGGCGCCGCAGCCGCGTCGATTCGGACACTCCAACGGCAGTGCGGCACACGGTCGGCGGGCGCTCGTGGAGGCCGGTGGATCGGTCGAACGCGGGCGCGCGGATTCGTTGCGGCCGCAGTCGCGTCGAAGGTCGGGTCCTCGATCGTGTGGCACATCGCTTCGACGAACTCGACGCCCATCGGCTCGACATCGACCAATGCCCCGCAGTGCGCAAGCGAAAACTCGCCGTGGTCAGGCTCCAGGACCTCGAATCGGAAGTCGAGGAAGCCGTGCGGCGCGCCGATGTCGAACTGCATCGTCTTGAAAATTGCCTCGACGTCGTCAGTGGTGATGCCGAGTAACCGCCGGGTGCGCAGCGTGTACACCGGGCTCGCGCCTCGCCACTCCTCGATCGCAACGTCGGTCATCACTTCTTTGCCGTAGTCGCCGATCACCCCGGGCATCCCGGCGCGATCGATCAAGTGGCCAGCCAGAAGGTATTCCCGGCCGACAACACCCCAGCCCACTCGTTGCGCGAGCCAGGCTGCCCCACTAGCCATCGTTGCGGTCGTCGTTTGCGCCGGGCGCGACAGGCGCGGCGGTCGGGGCGGCGCTCGGCGCGACGCCCAGCGCCTCTGCCAGCAGGGTCCTGGCCATGCAAGCAAGGGGCGTATCGACGCCCAACTCAGCGGCGAGTTCGCTCGCGAGCCGCAAGTCCTTGTCGCCTAAGGCGGCAGCGTGGGTAAACGGCGCCCGCAAGCCGTCGTCGGCGGCCAGCGGAGCAGCGGTGTCTCGCAGCAGCACCGCCCCTGGGCCGCCGGTGACGGCGTCGGTATGGCGCACTATGCGGCCCAGTTCGGCAGGGGAAATGCCCGCGGCTTCTGCCACACGCGCGGCCTCGCCCGTGGCCGCGAAGGCCACAAAATGTATGAGATTTCGGGCAAGTTTGGTGCGGGTGCCAGATCCAATGTCGCCCATGTGTGACACGAGCGTGCCGAGTTTGTCGAGCACGGGGCGAGCAACTTCGAAAGCCCACTGCTCGCCGCCCACCATGAGCGCCAATGTGCCGTGGTGCGCGCCCATAAATCCCCCACTCACCGGCGCGTCGAGCACCCCGACCCCAACGCTGCTCGCCGCCGCGGCCAACTCGATCGCCGTCGCGGCGGAGATCGTCGAGTGAATGGCCACGACCGAACCCGGCGCGGCACGGTGAAGGATCCCCTCCGGGCCTGTCAGCACCTCACGGACTTCGTCGTCGTCGCGCACCATGATCGAAATCACCCGTGCGCCGCTGGCCACCTCGGCGGGGCTGGCGCAACCGACGGCGCCGCGGTCGACGAAACTCGACATCGCGTTCGCGACGACGTCGAACACCCGCAAGCCGCCCGGCCAGTCGAGCCACCGGGACGCCATCGGTGCACCGATTTGCCCTAGTCCGATGAAGCCAAGCGCCCCGGGTGATGCGTCGGGCGAATTCATGAGCGGATCACCTGCCCGCCGTCGACGTTGAAGATCTGCCCCGTTATCCAACTCGCCTCGTCGGACAACAGGAACAAACACATGCCCGCCAGGTCCTCGGGTGTCCCGCGGCGCTTGAGCGCGAGTCGACTGACGATGTCGTCGACTATCTCCGCGGGCGCCACAGTGCGGGTCGCCTCCGTGTCGATCGGACCGGGCGCGATCGCGTTCACCCGTACGTTCATCGAACCCAATTCGTGCGCGAGCTGTTGGGTGAGGCCGTTCACTGCAACCTTCGCCAGTCCATAAAAGCCTGCGTACACCCACGC
>CAZWPY010000180.1:0-2307 GCA_964635475.1 uncultured Acidimicrobiia bacterium | reverse complement strand
AATGCGGCATGAGGACCCAAACATCTGAGCCTCCATCAAACCCAGGCCGATTCACCCAGCTCACGCATCGAGCGGTTGAACAGGCCGTCCGCGTCGTAGAAGTTGAACTGCCCGCTGCGCGCGAGCGACCACAAGTAGTCGTGCAGGATCGCCGACTGCGTCCAGTGCCCGTAACGCGGCAGGAGCCAGACGAACGGCCGCGGCACCGACGCAAAGTCGGTCGTGAAGCCCTGCGGCACCACAAAGGTGTCGACACGGCCGGTGTAGCTGAACGGCTCCAACACTTCCCACCGCTCGTCATCGACTGGCGTAACGGCGACCCGACCCGAAAATGGCATCAGTTCCTCCCTGCTTCACTCACAGTCTCAGCCCTACTCACTGCCCTGACCTGCTCATTGCGGGCCCACCCCCGACGCTCCTATGGCCAACGGGTCGCCGATTCGTTGGTGGCAGGCGGCGTTGCGGTCCAGAAGTGCGCTGCGGTAGCCCTGGGCGGGTCGCCAGACCCAGGTAACTCACACGTCGCCGACCGGACCCGGCGACGAGCGACGGTCGTGAGAGTCGAGCCAGTCGGGGTCTCGCCCGACAAAGCCGAGCAACCGGTCCTGCGCTCGGCGCGTACTGTCGACGTCGACCTCCGGCCCGAAATGGCCCGACGAGCGCAAGATGTCACCGATCGGTCGCATGCCCTCCAGCGCCTGCTCGCACAGCCCTTCATCGAACGCGACGTCGACTCCGAGCGCCGCTCCGAGATCCCAGGCGTGGAACATCACGTCGGGAGTGACCAACCGGTCAACCGCCTCCTCGACGGCCATGACCCCCGGCGGACCGACATCAAAACGCCGCTGGGCGACGTCTGGGTCGGAGAGAAGTGAGGAAATCCAAGCGCGAAAGCGTGACCAGTCGGTGGCCGGGTCGTCTGCGTCGTCGCTCGCGGTGTCGCGGTCAGCGGGCGCGCCGACCTGGGCATTGGCCAGTACCGCCGGTACCCACGAGGTGAGGTGAGCCACAACGTCGCGCGCAACCCAGCCCGCGCACGGAGTGGGCCGGTCCCAGTCGCTCCCCGAAGCGAGGCGACACACGCCATCGAAGAGCGTCGCTTGAGCTTCCCAGCGTTGCAACGGCGAATCGGCAGCAGTCACAGCCGCCCCGCCAGGACCTCGACGCCCTCGCCGCTCACGTCGGCCAGTGCCGCCGTGCGCCCCGCGGCGGCCATCAAGACCGCTTCGCTCGGACCGCGCAGCGCCGGACCGTCGCCGCTCGACCAGTCGATGTCGGCCGCCTCAAGCCGCAGACCCTTGATCGACTTCTTCGGCGCAAAGAATGGCCCGCTCAAGCCAACGACGCCGTCGAGTGCAGCGCGCAGCCGCGGTTCGGGAATCGTGCGTGGCCGATCCAAGGGCCGACGGATGTCCTGCTGATGAATCGTGTGGTCGACGAACCCCTCGACCGAACGGATCACCCGGGTGATCCCGATCCGAATCCTGTTGTCGACGAGGCGATCCCACTCGGCACGAATCTCGTCGGCGCTGAGATCGGCAACTCGCCGCTGCGAAGCCACGAAGGACACCTTCTCGACGTTGAACCGACCGCGAATCAAGTCCTTCGTCAACGCCGCAAACGGCGTCGTATGGCCAAAGATCATGTGGCCAACCACATCCCGCACGGCCCAGCCGGCACACAACGAGGGCTGCTCAAACTCCGCGTCGGGCAACTCGTGCAGCAGTTCCCCCAACGAGGTCATCTCGGTCCACATCAACTCGCCGTAGTCGTGTTTCTGTCCCATAAGCCCACTCCTCTCCCGCGCCTCTCAGACTCCCCGACCGTAGGCCCCCGCACCGTCAAAAGGAAGCCACTTCAGCTGGCCCGCGATGGGAGAAACGGCCGCCTCGGCGGCAAACATTCGCTCGTTCGACCGCTACGCGCCCCCTACTCGGGGTCGTCGGGAGGCCGCCAGCCCGGACCCAAGTAGGGCCGCCGCATTCGAGCCAGTCGATTGCCGTACGGCCCGACGAGACGCCCCCAGTCACGCAATTCCAATGTCGGAGTCGGAGCTGGCGGAGCAGTCTGTCGGATCCACACGCCGACCATAAAGGCAGCGGAAAACGCCACAAACAAGATGCCAACCTTCGCCCCGCTGCGTACCGTCTGCGACCTGCCGCCTAGAGCAACGTCGTCGAGCGCGGGCGCCAGGCGCGACTCGTACGGAGCCAGATCAGTACAAGGCGCAATTGTTCATATTTTTCTTTGCCTTTCCCTTGATACTCGAACATATGTTCGATACGATGGCGACATGGCAGTGAGGCC
>CAZWPY010000179.1:0-2398 GCA_964635475.1 uncultured Acidimicrobiia bacterium | reverse complement strand
ACAACGGCGCCGACATGCGGGAGCGCCTGAAGGGGTCGCAAGCTTCCGCCGAAATCGAACACGTAAAGGTGAAGATCGCTCGGGGAAGTCGTCGCGGAGAGGGTGGTCGCGATAGTGCGGAGCGCGGTTGTGCGCCCGCTGCGGGGAGATCCGACCAAAAGGAGATGGCCGCGATCGGGTGTCCAATCGAGAACTCGTTGTGCCTGCTCGGTCGGTAGGTCCTCGAGGCCGACCACAGCCCGCGACCGAGCGAAGGTCATTTCCGTCCAGCACTTTTGCGCGTCGGGCCCCAGCGACTTTCGGTACCCCGCCACCTCAAGCGAGTCGGTGCTTGCGACCACGAGGTCAGGGAGTTCCGGCAGCACTGGCGGACTTGGAATCTCGAAGCCGCCCAACTCGTGTGCCGTGCGGACCAATTCGACTGCCCACGACAGATCGGTGTCCGTGCTTGAGCCCTCCTGTCGGCCTGGCCCGTCGGGAAAGACGGGACCACGCGCCGCGTCGGTCCAAGGGTACGTGCAGGCTCGCACTGCCGCGTCGCCAGCGGCTCCTAGGCGAGGGAGCCCAACGGCGGCCGTTTGGACTTCGACGAGCCCCTCGCCTGGCACCACGAACGCACGTCCGGGAAGTTCTTTTGAGATTCCGGCAGCCTGAGGCGACTCGATGACGTCGGTGGAATCCGTAGCGTCTACAACCCGCAGCGCGACGCGAAGTGCAGCATTGGATCGAATCTGGGGTGACACGACGACCGAGGGGCGCTGCGTGGCGAGGATCAGGTGCACGCCGAGAGAGCGACCAACCCTTGCAACATTGACGAAAGCTTCGAGCAGGTCGGGATACTCCTGTGCCAACTGGGCGAATTCATCGACTATCACGACGAGTCGTGGGATCTTTTGCTTGGCGGCCCGATGGCCCGCTTGGCGCGCTTGTTCATAGTTGTCGATATCGCCACCGAAATCGGCCAAAAGGGCCTGGCGACGAACGGATTCGGCCCTCAGCGCCGATATCGCGCGGGCGGCGCCGGTCCCTTCAAGGTTTGTGACCATCGCGGTGGTGTGGGGAAGGGCAGCGCAGGCTCCGAAGGCCCCACCCCCCTTGAAGTCGATGAGCACAAAACTGAGGTCTTCTGGCGTGTTCTCGATGGCAAGCGCCAGGACGAGTGTCATCAGGAACTGACTCTTGCCGGCGCCGGAGGTTCCTGCGACGAGACCGTGTGGCCCGTGGCGTTGAAGGTCGAGCGTAAACGGCCCGGCCCGGCTCACCCCCACGAGGGCGGCGGCCGAGCGGCCGCGCCGACGCCATTTGGCGACTATCGACTCTGCTGTGGAGTCACGCCAGTCGATGAGGTCGAGCAGGCGAACCTCGCTCGGGACACCCCCGCCTGGAGCGTCGGCGGTTTCGCCGGCTACCCGAATCGGGGCGAGTGACCTGGCCAGTTGCTCGGCGAGTGGCGCGCGCATGCCGCTCAGTCGGATTTCGGCGACGACTTGTCCTGCGACGTGGAGCTCTCCGGTGTCGAATCGATCAGCCGGGGGCACCTCCACGACAGCGCCGCATTCCTGGGGCAGCGAAGCTCGTCGTTGCTAGCAGGCGATCACATAAATTCCAGTGGGTGGGCCTTCGGCAAGGACCCTCGACATCACCGGGTGATCGCGCAGCCCGCTCGCGTCTTCGATGATCACCACGACTGCCGGGCGCAACGGGCCGGAGCGAGCGCCGGCGCTGCGCTGAGCTTCCTGACGAGCTGCCAGCATGTCTCCGAGCTCGTTTACGCGCGCTGATGTGGAATCGTCGTCGTATCCGACGGCCGCCGATCCGTTGCTGCGCCGAGTATGCGGAAGCCAGCGAAGCCATGCCCAGTCATCGTGACTTGCGTCGCGCAGCAGAGCCACGATCGAGAGGTCGTCTGGCCCGTGCAGAACCACTAATTGGGCGATTAGTGCTCTAGTGAGCGCGCGGACTGAGGCGTCGGGTCCAAAGAGCCCGGCAGCACCGTGTTCCGCGAGGGAAACAGTTACCGGGCAGGCCTTCAGTTCTGGATTTGCGGGCGTCGACTTGCCAGTGAAGCGGACGGCGGTGCTCGGAATGGTGGCGGTTCCGAGACTGACTTCGAGAAAGTCGTCGTCGCGAGGCCGCCGCTCCCACAGTCGTGCCCCGCGGTGGAGGGCGGTCTCCACTATCGCGGCTAGGTCTGGCGACCGAACCCGCCTGGCTGCCAGTTCGTCTCGGGCCGCTGCCGACGCCGTGGCCGTGGCGTGATCTTTGGCGGCCTCTAGATCCGCGTCGGATTTTGTGGCTTCCCTGATCGAACGCCGACGATCGGAAATGGCCGGGATCAGGATGGCCATCGGACTCATGATCCCGAAAGGAGCGATAAACCAGTTCCGGGTTGCGATAG
>CAZWPY010000178.1:0-2401 GCA_964635475.1 uncultured Acidimicrobiia bacterium | reverse complement strand
AGTCCTCGCTATCGGAGGTGCCCGTGGCGGCGCCGGAGCCGTCGTCGAACCCGATCAGTGTGTGCAGCGTCGGCACATCGCCACGAACAGCCCTGATCCTGTCGAGAAATTCGGCGCCGTGCACGACCGCGACCACGTCGGCATTGTCGAATAGGTAACGGAGTTCACCTTCGACGTAGCGGTAGTTGACATTGATCGGCACCGCCCGCAACTTGAACGCCGCCCACATCGCCTCAAGCCACTCGTTGCCGTTGTAGCCGTAGACCCCGACTTTGTCACCGGGTTTGACGCCACGTTCACGTAGAGCGTGAGCAAGCCGATTCGCTCGCGCCTCGTGTTCGGTGCCGGTGAAGGCCCGGCGCCCGCCGGCGGCATTGGGCACGACGACCGCGAGGCGCTCGCCCACCGTGTCGACCACCGATTCGAACAGATCTGCCAGATTCCACGTTGCGACTGCGGACATGGGCGCCCACCGTAATGGTTCACGCGCCGACCAGGGATGCGACGGTCCCCTCTCGCAAAGGCGGCGAGGCGTTTACGCAAACACCACGAGCGAGCCGAGTAGAGCTCGTGTAGTGCGGTCGTAGTCGGCCGTCGCCGTCGCCGCGATGTCGGCGGTTGCGCTGATGAGTTTGACCACGTGTTCGTCGCCGTTGGCGATCGCCCGCTCGCTGAGCTGCGACCACGACGGGGCGATTGATTCCGAGACGGACGACAGCTCGACCGGCGCATGCTCGCCGTAGGCCGACCACAACGCACCGAGGATCGTCCACTGCCGCGCGGCCGCGTCGGCAGCGACATGGTCTCCGACGGCCGCGACCACGTAACGAGTCATGGCCGTCGAGGTGACGGCGTGGACAAACGCAATGAATCGACCGGGATTGGCGACGAGGGTCTGCAGCGCGGTGAGCGCGACAGTGCGTAAGCCGTCGTCTGGGTCGATGAACGCACGGGCGGCCTGCAAGTGCGGCGTGAGCGCGGCCAGGTCGACCTCACGCAACCGATTCGAGATGAAGAACACCCCCGACGGCGGGGTGCGGGGCACCTCCGAGATCGCGTTGGCGTGGTCGAGCGACCCGCACGGCGCTATCGCGGGGAGCGGCTCGGCGCTCAGGCGCCAGTAGTTGATCCCACGTTCCAGCTCGCGCCAGCGTTGCGGCGACGTGCCGTGGGTGGCCAAACCACGCAAGGCGTGCGCGGTTCGCAACAGACCGTGGGTGGCCGCGCCCACGGATCCCGGCAGGAGTTCCTCCAGCACAGCAGCGAGGTCGGCGGCGGCGACCGGCGGCGGCTGCAGCGTGGTGAGGGGCTCGAGCTGGGGCGAGTAGTTCGCGAGCCACGGCGCGACCGCGTCTGCGTGGCCGAGGTGCAGCAACGACTCCACGACCATCGGACCGTGGTTGCTCAGCCCGCCACCAAACTCGTCGGCAGTGCCGAGCAAGCTGTCCAGAGCCCCGTCGAGCACCGACGACTCGTTCACAACGCCTCCACCCCCACGGCAGGACTCAGCTCGCTTGTTGCTCGGCGGAACGGCTCCGGCTGCGGCCGCGGGCCCGGCCGGCCGTTGGCAACGACGGCTCCCAGCGCCACGAACGCACCGCGAGGACGACCGCGACGATCCCCCACGCGGCCACAACGGCGAGTGAGCCGACCCGGGGAACGGCCGAACTGGCGAACGGGTCGAACACACGAATCACCGCCTCGTTGAACGGCTTGACCGGCAGGACTGAGGCGATCTTGTCGATCAGCGACCCCTTCGGCGCGGGACCAAACGTGCCGGAGATGAACAAGGCCGGAAAGAGCAGAAGGTTGATCATCCCCGAGGCCGCCTCCTCATTGGGCGCCCATGTGGAAACCAGGGCGCCGAGGCCGGCAAACGCGAATGACCCAACGAGCAGCACCACCAGCAGCGCGGGCAAGCGTACGAGTGGATCGGGCAGTTCGACCCCATAGAAGACAACGCCTGCGACGGCCACCAGTGCGGCGATCAGCAGCCCGATCACAACCGAGTTGGCGACGATGCCCGCGAGGTAAGTCCGGGTGGGCAGTGGCGTGCCGCGTTTGCGTTTGAAGACGCCCTGCTCTCGGCGGATGACCGTTGTAAAAGCGAACTGCGTGTAACACGCGGAAATCACGCCAAAGGCCATGATCGCCGGCACGTAGAACTGCGCAAACTTGATCGTGTGGCCGTCACGAGTCAACGTGTCGCCCGACCGCAGAGCGAGGAAAACCACTAGAAACACGAGCGGGAACACGAAGGTGAACACGGCGGCCGGCGGGTTGCGCCAAAACAGTTTCTGTTCCCAGCGCAAGGAACGCCACACCGACATCCGCCGTTTCGGCGCGGTGCCTGTGTTGCGCCCTTTGGGCGCGGTGCTCGTCTTGCGCCCTTTGGGCGCGG
>CAZWPY010000177.1:0-2442 GCA_964635475.1 uncultured Acidimicrobiia bacterium | reverse complement strand
CCGGCTGGCAGCCGCCGGCGCCAGGGTCGTCATCAGGCGGCGCGGCGTCGGGATCGGGCTGGCAGCCGCCTCCACCACGCGGTTAGCCCGCGGCGCCGCCTTCAGCGGGTTGCGCCTGCTCGGCGGGGGCAGTGATCGGGGCCGCGCCGAGGCCCATCTGCGTGCGTAGTTCCTCGAGCTTGCTGCGGGCTTGGCTCGCCATCGCTGCTTGCTCGACTTCCATCATGCGGCCTTCCACCGACTGGCCTTCGATCTCGGCGCGACCCATGGCTTGCGCATAACGCGTCTGGATCTTGTCCTCGATCTCCTTCAGGGTCGGTACGTCGTCGCCCACGGTTTGGCTGAGCTGACCCATCGTCTTGTTGAGCTGCTCTTGCATCTTCGCCTGGTCGAGTTGTGACAGCAGGCGCTGGCGGTCGGCCAACTTCTTCTGCAACACGGCACTGTTTTGCGCGACCGCGGCTTTGGCTTGGTCGGTGGCTTGTGCGGCTTGCAGCGTGAGCGTCTTTAACGACTCAACCTCTTGCTCGACGGCGATGAGTCGATTGGCAAACGCTTCCGCGGCCTGGGTGTATTCGGTGGCCTTGGCGGTGTTGCCGCTGCGGGTTGCTTCGTCGGCCATCATGATTGCCTGCCGGGCCGATGCGTTGACCTTCTCAAGCTCCTCCATCTTCGAGTCGAGGCGCATCTCGGCCTGTTTCTGGTTGCCCGCAACGATGCCCGCTTGTTCGACCAAACGGCGGTGTTGGTCCTGCGCCTCCATGAGCGCCTGCTCGAGCTGGACTTTGGGGTCGGCGTGCTCTTCGAAACTCGAACCGAGCTTGGCGGTCAGGTACTTCCAAAAGCGGCGCAATTGCTTGATCATGGCGCCGATGCTACGCCTGTTGATCAGCTCGGGTTTTGCAGCACTTGCCCTGCGGCCGCCGCGGAGGCGGCGTCGATCTCGTTCATGCCCCGACGTAGTGCCTCAAGGCTTGTGACCAACTCGCTCACCTGCACGTCGAGCGGCGAGAGGTCGCCGACTTCGCTCGCGGTGACCACGAGTTCGATTGCCCGAGCGACGGACTCGTCGAGCTGGGTTGTGAGGAAACGGAGCTGGTCCGCGGTTTCTTGAGCGCGGCGCTCCATCCGCGAGCGCAGTTCGAGCTGGTTGCGTAACGAAGCCGCCGTGGCCTCAAGGTCGGGTCGACGCTCAGGGGCCGCTTGGATTGTCTTGTTGATCTGCCGCAACCGCGGTTCGACGTCTTGGCGAGCGAGCTCGTCGACCGCGCCGGCGAGCGCGTCGCCGCGTGAGGCGATCGTGAACGCTTCGTCGACGCCGTGGCTCATCTGTTTGCCGATTTCGGCCAGTCGCTCGCGGAGGGGACCACTTGAGGTGTCCTTGACGACGGCTTGAAAACGGCGCCGCGCTTGTTGGGCGTCGAGGGCCATCTGCTTCCACGGTTCGCTCAGCGCGTAGGGATCAGCGATCTCGGATGCGCTGCGTGTCGCGTTGCGAGATCCGCGGGGCAACTTCATCCATGCGCGTAAGGCCCACGCACCGACCCCGACGCCGAGGGCCACGGGCAACGCGAGCCCCGCGAGCACCGTGCCAGCGGCCGCGACCCCGCCGAGTAACACACCAGACGGCGCCATGATCGCTGCCGCGGTCGAGCGCCGTTTGAGTCGGTCCGGCAGTAGGTCGATGAGCCCCATAGGTGGCTAGAAGTTTGACAGGACGTTCACGAACACATTCGCGATCGTGCGCGGGTTCGAGGCGTCGTAGGTGGAGGCGTTGGTGGCTTCTGCGATGCGCTTGAGTGTCGCCAAATCGGCGTCGCGGCCATAACCGATCGTGAAGACCCGCACCGGTCGTGACGTGCCGCCTTCTGTTGCGGTGCTCAAGCTGTCGAGCAGCCCGTCGAGGTCGCTGTTGCGGTCGTCTTGATTCTGGCCGTCGGTGAGCAACACCACGGCGTTGATCCGACTGGGGTCATAACCGCTGCGGATGAACTCAAACGAGTCCTTCGCCGTCGTGTACAGCGGTGTTCCTTCGAGCGGCTGAAGCTGCCGGATCTTGGTCACAATCGCCTCTTGTTGTGAGCCAAGCGGTCCGACCGGAACGAGGTCGAGGTAGTCGGTGGGCTCGGTGGGCGACGCGTTGGTCGTGAACACACGTAAGCCGACGAGGTCGTCGGCCTTGAACTGATCGAGAGCGTCGATGGCGGCTTGTTTGGCGAGGTCGAGTTTGGTGTCGTTTGACGAATCGTCGGCCGGGTCGCCCATCGAGCCCGACACGTCGAGCACGAGCAGCACGCGCGCGCCCTTCCGTTGGTCGGCCCACAGATCGAGCATGCGGGTGAGCACTTTTGGCTCGGGGACTTCGAGGATGGTCTGCGGTTGATTTGGGTCGACGCCGTTAGCTTCAGTGATGGGCGCGCTGACCGCCACGTCGGGATTGCC
>CAZWPY010000176.1:0-2457 GCA_964635475.1 uncultured Acidimicrobiia bacterium | reverse complement strand
CGTGCGGCAAGATGTCGACGAACTGAAGGTTCGTATTCGACGTGTTGCCGACGTTGTCCAACACCATGCGATATGTACCGGCGCCGGAAATATCGGTGTCACCGAACTGCGGATAACGCGAGTAGCCCGAGTCGAGTGCGCCCTTCACATACTTCGACGACTCGAACTGGCTGATCTCGGGCAGTGTGTAGCTCACGACGTCCGTGTGACACAGGCGTTCGGTGAGGATGCCGTCTTGATCGAGATCCGACGTATCCACGGTAGACGGCCAAAAGGCCTCGACCCCAGAGTCGTCGTGGAAGCCGTCGACGCCGTTATAACAATGGTGCAGGGCCGAGAGGGGTTGGTCGATCATGGCGGTGGCGACGTTGTCGATGTCGTCTCCGGCCGCTGTTCCCGGCTGGATGCTCGCAGTGAAGAACATGCCGAGGTACGGCGGATGATTGCCCGTGTAGGGCAAGGTGCAGCCCGGGAAGGCCCACACGAGTACCTGGCGCGTGTCGCCGTGGGCGTCGATCACGTCGTGGGTCGAAAACGTCGGGTTCAAACACTCAGGATGCGCAATGATGTAGGCGTTGTCGTCTACCGGCCAAGCCTGCCACCAGTTCGTTGCCTCGAAACGCAAGTCGGCGTCGAGGATCTCGACGAAGACCGGATCGACCCATGGCCCACCCGTTCTGTCCGGGCCAAACTGGAAGGCGTAACTCATGTCATTGGAGTCGATCGGCTGTGTGACGGGATCTGGGACGAAGCCGTCCATGTCACTCGCGGCGCCCGCGTCAAACGGCAGGGTCGGGTTGCCGACTATCCACTTGTCTTCGTCGAGTTTGACGGTGCCGGATCCGTCGACGGGCATCTGCGCACAGGTCGTATCGGCGATCCCGCCGGTTGCGACGTAGCAGTTGGTGACATTGGTGCCAGGGATCAGCGGCGTGAAGTTGGGCAGGTCGGCGGACGAGAAGGGGTTGGTCGACGGTGCTTCGAGGTACAAGACAGCTTCATTGTCGAACGCTGCCCCAGCAAGTGCTGTCCAGCGGATCGCGGTGACGTTCCAGGTCTTGAGGGCGGGATCGACATTGGCCACGCTCACACACGGCGCCGGCAACGACGTGCCTACAGTTAGCCCGTTCGAGACGTCGTGCCACGTCGCGGTGTTGGCGCACTGAACCTCGATGGCGCTGAACTTGGAGTTATCGTCGATCCGCGCCACGACGAGGCCGGGGGGGAGATTGTCGACGACGGTGGTCGTCGCCGCGCGGATGGGCAGGGACATGAACACCCGGGTGCCCGCATCGAGGGCGAGGGTGTAGTTCGACAAGGCCTTTTCGAATGTGCCGGTGCCACCGCCACCGCCGCCGCCACCACCGCCACCGCCACCACCGCCGCCGCCACCGCTGCTGCACGAGGGCGTCGCACCAGTTTGGGTTACCGATGCCGAGGAACTCACCGTGGCCGCGTTAGACGCGCTGAAGTTGGCGGTGTTGGTTTGCGGGCCAGCGGGCGTGGAGTCGCCACAAGACTTGAACTTGGCCGACACGAGGAGCAGGCCCGAGGAACCTGCATCCAGGGGATTCCGCATCGTGATGGTCGCTGTGTTGCCCGATCGCGAGACGCTGGCAACGTGGCCGCCAGCGGGGGGTAACGACACCCACTCCATCGACGCGGGCAACACGTCGGTGATTTTTGCTCCGGTACAGGCTTCGGTCAGCGACGCGCAGCGATAACGCAGCGCGAACGTAAATGCCTTTCCGGGCGCGGCCGTGGACACCGAGGCACGTTTGTCGAACTGCAACGACGGCGCCGCTGACGCGACTCCGGCCGACAGTCCGACGTAGGCGGCCACTGTTGCGACAACAACGGCGCTCGCACTGAAGCGGCGACCGGTGAACGATGAGATACGGGGAAAATGCACCTGAGGGACTCCCAACGCGCGACGTCGTTTATCACGCGGGACTTGTATCGGTCATCGCCGGGTGAATCTTTAGAGGAAAAGCTCCAGTTGCCACTCTTCGCAACCATGCTGCTCCCCAGCAGCCACATTGGTATACATCTGTTGCGCTGGGTGGGCGTGAGCGTGGCGTGAGCGCGGCGTTCGGTGGGCCCGTTCGGTAGTTACTGGCTCAGACGCCAGCGGGCTTCGAGGTGGTGTGCCTCGAAGCCCGCTGGCGTCTCTCTGTGTTCTGCTCGTAACGCCCGAGTTCGGGCTGGCTCGTTAGTTGATCCACGCTCCACGGGCCCGGCGGTGCCGACGGACCACAAGTGTTGTGCCGGCGGCCAGTGCCACGAGCGCCCAACCGACCAGAGCGGTGAGGTCGGCGCCGGTGTAGGCGGCTCGTGCCAACACGGGCACGGGGATGGGTGCCGCGAGTGGGGTCGGAGCCGGCGTCGGGGTCGGGGTCGGGGTCGGCGTCGGGGTCGGCGCGGGAGCCGGCGACGGTGACCACAACGGGATAAGCC
>CAZWPY010000175.1:0-2579 GCA_964635475.1 uncultured Acidimicrobiia bacterium | reverse complement strand
TGCTGTCACGGATGCAGCGTTTGCGAGTCGGAGAGCCGCTGGACAAGAACACCGATGTCGGCGCGATCAACTCCGCTGAACAACTCGCTCGCATCACCGAACTTGTCGAAGTCGGAGCAGCCGAAGGAGCGCAGGTGCACCAAAACGCGTGCGTCGTACCCGACACCGGCTACTGGTTCCCCCCAACGGTGCTCGCTGGCGTGTCGACCAGCCACCGGGTCGCGCAGGAGGAGATATTTGGTCCCGTGGTTGCGACGATGACGTTTCGCACGGAGGCCGAAGCATTCGCCAAGGCCAATGCCACGCCCTATGGCCTCGCGGCAGGTGTCTGGACCGAAAAGGGCAGCCGCATCCTCGCCGCGGCCAACGCTCTGCGGGCGGGAGTCGTGTGGGCGAACACCTACAACCGCTTTGATCCGACGGCGCCATTTGGTGGCTACCGCGAGTCGGGTTTTGGTCGTGAAGGCGGCCGGCAGGGGCTGGCCGCGTATCTCCGACTCGACACCAGCGTGGCTGCGCCGAGCTGGCTGCCCGAAGCGAATGGCGACGCGTGAGTACGCCGGACATCGCACGTGTCCCGAAGACCTACAAGTTGTTTGTCGGCGGCGCGTTCGTGCGTTCTGAATCGGGTCGCACCTACTCGGTTGCCGGTGCCGACGGTTCCCATGTGGCACACGTCGCGGCCGCGTCACGTAAGGACGTCCGCGACGCGGTCGAGGCCGCGCGAGCGGCCTGCGCGAAGTGGGCGGGCGCGACCGCGTACTTGCGCGGGCAAATCCTTTACCGCGTTGCCGAGGTGCTCGACGGCCGCCGCGACCAATTCGTCGACGAACTGCTCGCCACAGGTGCAGCAGCCGACGCCGCCATTGCTGTCGACGAGGTCAGCCGAGCGGTGGCCGCGTGGGTGTGGTGGGCCGGCTGGACCGACAAACTCGCAACCGTCCTCGGCTCGGTCAACCCCGTCGCGGGGCCCTTTCTCAACGTCTCACACGTCGAGCCCGTCGGTGTGGTCGCGCTGGTTGCCGCCGACTCGCACCCGCTGCTCGCGGCGTCGCACCTGCTCGGCGCCGCGCTCGCGGGCGCGAATACGTGTGTGCTGTTGCCCAGCGCGCGCCACCCGCTCGCGCCGCTATCGCTGGCCGAGGTTCTCGCGACATCCGACGTCCCCGCGGGGGTTGTCAACATCGCATCCGGGGCGCACGAGCCCCTCGTGGGCTGGTTGGCCGAGCACGCGGATGTCGACGCGCTCGACGTCACAGGTGTTGCGCAGGATCAGCGCGCTGAGGTGATCGCCCGCGGGGCGAGTTCGATCCAGCGGACGAGCGCGATTGGTTGGGACGCCTCACCGCAGGCGGCCGCAGCGTTTCTAGAGATCAAGACGGTGTGGCACCCCAACCGGGTTTGACTGTGTGTGACTGCGTCAAACGGGTTTGACTGCGCCCAACCGGGTCTGACTGCTTCCAACCGGGTTTGACTGTGTGTGACCGCGGCCTTACAGACCGGCGGCCGCCATCGCGGCCGACTCACGTAGCGCGGCGTAGCGGGGTTTGATCACGTCGTTGATCAACGTCAAACGTTGCGTGAAGCCGAGGAACGCGCTTTTCATCGCGTTGATCGTGAACCACTCGACGTCGTCGAGGCCGTAACCAAAACCGTCGACGAGGGCGGCAAACTCTTGGGTCATCGACGTCGCGCTCATGAGCCGGTTGTCGGTGTTGACCGTCACGCGGAAACGTAGGTCTTTCAACATTCCGATCGGATGTTGTGCGTAGCTGACGGCCGCGCCCGTGTGGATGTTCGAGGTCGGACACATCTCCAACGGGACACGCCGGTCGCGCACCCAGGTGGCGAGGCGGCCGAGTTCGTGGGTGCCGTCGGAGCCGAGGGTGATGTCGTCGACGATACGCACGCCATGGCCGAGGCGCTCGGCGCCACACCAGTGCAACGCCTCGGCGATCGACGGGAGCCCAAAGGCCTCGCCGGCGTGGATCGTGAAGTGAAAGTCGTTACGAGCGACGAGCTGAAACGCGTCGAGGTGCCGAGACGGGGGAAAACCTGCCTCAGCTCCGGCAATGTCGAAGCCGACCACACCCGAGTCGCGGAAACGCAGCGCGACCTCGGCGATCTCAGTCGACCGAGCGGCGGTGCGCATCGCCGTGCACAGCGCCCGGACAACGATGCGTCCGTCGGCCGAGCCTGACGCGAAGCCGGCGAGCACCGCCTCGACGACGTCGTCGAGGCTCAAGCCATTGTTGACGTGGAGCTCGGGCGCAAACCGAACCTCGGCATACACGACCCCGTCGTCGGCGAGGTCCACTGCGCACTCGTGCGCCACCCGAGTGAGTGCCTCACGGGTCTGCATTACCCCCACGGTGTGAGCAAAGGTCTCGAGGTACAACTCGAGGTCGAGCCGGTCGGCGCCGCGGCGAAACCACTCGGCCAGTTCACCTGCGTCACGAGTGGGTAACGCGTGGTGTGCGTCGGCCGCGAGCTCGACGATTGTCTGCGGGCGCACGCCACCGTCGAGGTGGTCGTGCAGCAGCACCTTCGGAGCCCGGCGCAAAGTCGAGATGTCAAGC
>CAZWPY010000174.1:0-2581 GCA_964635475.1 uncultured Acidimicrobiia bacterium | reverse complement strand
TGTCGCCCGCCAGCATGATGGGACCACCGGTGCGCCAGGGTGATGGGACCGGGTCCGGGGTGTCAGTGTCGGCTTGGGGATGATGGTTCGGGTTGGTTGGTGGTGTCAATGCCGGGTCGTTGGCGGCGTCGGTAGGACTCGCCGTCGATGACGAGTTCGTGGGCGTTGGAATGGAGCCGGTCGATGGCTGATTGGGCCAAGAGCGGGTCTGCCATCTGGGCGAGCATCTCGGCGGGGTCACGGTTGGAGGTGAGGATCGTCGATGCCCGCCGGTGGCGCTCGACGATGATCTCGTAGACCTCGGCGGTGTCGATCAGGTCCAGTGCTCGGAGCGCGAAATCGTCGATGATGAGCACCTCGACACGCAGCAGTTTGCGGACCTCGCTGTCGTGGCTGTTGTCGAGCCGTGTCGCCTTCAGCCGCTTGAGGAGGGTGTCGGCTCGTTCGAAGTGAACGCTGCGTGCGCGTCGGACGGCGATGTGTCCGAGCGCGCTGGCGAGCAACGTCTTGCCGACGCCGACAGGGCCGAGGATGACGACGTCGTTGGGTGCGTCGACGAAGCGCAGTGAGCACAGCTCGTTGAAGATCGTGCGGTCGTAGGTGATCTTCGCGGTGTCGTCCCAGCGGTCCAGCGTCATCGCTGGATCGAGCCCAGCGGTCTTCGCCCGAAGCCGCGCTGACTGCTGGTCGCGGCGGGTGACTTCATCGGCGAGGAGCAACTCGAGGAACTCGTGGTGGGTCAGGCTGTGTTGGTGCGCGAGCGTCAACCGTTCCGGGAGCGTGTCGAGGCAGCGACCGAGCTTTACCCTGCGCAACAGAGCCTTCAGTTCTGGTGTGATCGTCAGTTGCGGACTCATGCCGACCTCCACGCCTTGGCCGCAGGCGTGGTGTACTCGCCTGGATTGCGAGCGAACCTCGTGGCTGCCGGCGGAGCCGACGGCGGTTCTGATTCGACGTTCTCGGTCGCTCGTTCGAGCATCCGGCCGATCAACGCGACGTTGATCGCTTCGGCGTCGAGTGCCCGCTTGCAGGCGGCGGCGACCTTGTCTGGGCCCCACTTCTTGACAAGGCCGAGGAGCGCGTAGACCTGGCGCATCTTGGTCCATGGCAACGCGGTGTCGAGCACCGCTGCGGCATAGGCGCCGATCGCTTCACCGTGGGAGGCCGCCATCTTCTGGAGGTGCGCGATGTCACGTAGCGCATAGGTGGTCTGCTCGGCTGGCAGATCGGCAGGATCAGTCGAGCGCTGACCTGGTGCTTGGCGCGGGTGGACTTTGATCAGCTGCGAGCGGTGAAACACCCGCACGAGCTTGCGGTCGGCGCGGACCTGCACGCGGGCGCCGAGCAGGTTCCCCGGAATCGAATACAAGGCCTTCGCGATCTCGATGTGATGATCGCGATGCACCCGACACGACGCGTAGATCGGCAGGTCGTAGTGATCGGCGGGAGCCGGCAACAGGTGTGGCTGTTCGTCGAGGCGGAAGTGTTCGACAGGTCGGCACTGGGTCGTGCCGTGGATTCGCGTTCCTGCACGCCCAGCGCACCACGCGGTGGCCTTAGCCTGGGCGTCGTTTAGGTCAAAGAAGGTCTCACCGGCCCAAAACGATGACCGGACGAACTGCACCATCCGTTCGACGCGTGGCTTGTCGGTCGGGGTACGAACCCGAGCCGGGTCGATCACGAACCCGCGGGTCTGCGCGTACTCGACGAACGCCTCGTTAAACCTCGGCTCGATCCGCTCGGCCTTGGTCACGACCGGGGTGAGATTGTCGGGGATCAACACGCGAAACACCCCGCCGAAGAACTGCCACGCCGCCTCACATCCAGCGATCACCGCGTCGGTGGTCTGCGAGAACGACAACCACACGAACATGTGCCGCGAGAACACCGCCGTGAAGATCAACGCGTGACACACCCGCCGGCGCCCCGTGAGGGCATCATTGATCAGGCCGAGACGAGCGAAGTCGATCTGCAATTCGTGACCCGGCTCGCCATCCGCGATCCGAACCGTCGCGCCTTGCCCCCGGCGGGGACCGAACTCGGTCGCGATGAACCGCTGAACGGTCCGCTGCGCCACGACGACACCGTCACGAGCGAGAAGCTCGCAGATCTTCACCCCGGCAACACCTTGTGCCACCCACGCCTCAACCTTGTCGCGCTTCGCGTCCAGCGCCGCCCAGCTATGACCGTGACCATCGATTCGGTGCGGCCGGACGAGTTCCACCACCCGGCCCAACACTTCGTCGGTGAGCTGGGCGACACCGCAATCGGCGATCACGCCAGCCTCGATTGCCGCATCGACATAGCGGCGCACCGTCTTGCGATCCACCCGGCTCAGCCGGGCGACCGACCGCAAGCCCTCACCCCCCAACCACAACCGCAGCACTTCTCGAACCTCGAACATCGGAACCTCCCGGAATGCCATCGCCGCCTTTCGAGCTGTCAACAGGAGCGGCGATGCTCACCCATCAACAGCACCGAACTAACGGACCCCGGGGTGGTCCCATTACTGGCGGACCGGTGGTCCCATCACACTGGCGCAACACACCTCAAGGTGGTCCCATGCCACTGGCGGGCGACA
>CAZWPY010000173.1:158-2602 GCA_964635475.1 uncultured Acidimicrobiia bacterium | reverse complement strand
GCCTTGAGGGGTCATTCGACCTCACGGCGCCGCCTCGTTAGGCGCAGCGCCCGACGACGCTGCTGAGCCACGGTTACGTCGGTACGGCTGGGTCTGCACGGCTAGGCCCTGCACGGCTAGGACACTGTTGAACAACGGCGTTTCTGTAGCGGCTGACCGGTGGGTCGTGGCGTTGGGTGCGGTCCGGGGCGTGCGCGGACTCAACCATCGACGTCGAGGTTGTGAGCTGGCGGCCGGGGATTGGGTTGAACCCGTGGCTGGGCGCCTCGTTGCTGGTATGGACCCGTTCAGGTCAGTGCCCAGCCCTGTTCGTTATGGTCAAGGCCGAGACTGACGAGTCGGCGAAGGTTGATCGCGGCGACCCGGGTGGCGAGGCTGTGGTGGTTGCGTTCAACGCCGCGGTAGCGCACTCGCCGGTGGCCTTTGCTGATGAGCCACGCGATCGAGCGCTCGACCATCGGTCGGTGCTGGCGGTAGTCCTCGGCGAAGTCGCCCCTCGCCCGTGCTCGGCGCGCCGCAGTGAGCTCGGCGTCGTGCTCGTGGATCGTGAGTTGGCGTCCTTCGGCGGAGCTGGTGCAGCGTGATCGCAATGCACAGCCGCGGCACTTGGCTCCGAAGGTCGCCGAGCTCTTCGCGGTTATGGCGACGGTGACGCCGCCAGGGCAGGTGGCAGTGCGCGCCGTGTGGTCGATCAAGAAGTTGTCACGGTTGAACTGGTTGGGCCCGAGCTTCGGGTTGCGACGCAGTGGGATCGCCTTGATCGCTGCAGTGTGACCGGCGATGTCCAAAGCGGTGCGCACCGCGCCCGATCCGTAGGCGGAGTCAGCGAGGACCTGCAGTCCGGGCTCTTCACCTGCGAGCAGATCGACACCAGTCGAGCCATCGCCGACGTTGGCGGGGGTGAGCGCTGTGGCAGTAATGAGTCCAGTGTCGGGCTCGACGGCGATGTGGGCCTTGTAGCCATCGCGGTGCACAAAGCGGGACTTGTGCATGTGTCGTGACTCGGGATCGACAACTGAGATGACCCGGTCAGGCGCTACGCGCCGCGCGATGCGCCACGTGCCATCAGTGTCGCCGGGCTCGACGTCTTGTCCAGCAACGAGCGCCAACAGCCCCACAGCGTCGGCTTGGGCGTTGTCGAGCTCAAGTCCGTCGAGGGTGTCGATGATTGCCCGGGCGTCGTTGACGAGCCCTGACACCAGCGCTGTCTTGCCGCGGGGTCGTCCCATGCGCACACTGGCTTGCCCGACGCGTCGTAGTCATGGGCGGCGACCTCGACCGTAGCGGCCTCGGGGACCAAGTGACGGACCCGGCGGATAGCCGAGACAAGTTGGGTCACGGTGTCTTGGGTCGCGACCGCGTCATCGAGCAACGTCGAGTCCAATGCCCTGCGGCGTTTCCCGGCCAGAACACCTGTCGCGTCGATCACCGCTCGCACCGCGTCAAAGATCCGCCTGGACGGTTCGTAGCCCGCAGCCTCGAGCGCCAGTAGGTCAACACCGAATAGTGGAAGCCATCGTCATCGAGCGCCCGACCAGCGGCGACCTTCCACATGATGTTGGTGCGCAACGCCATCGCCGCGTCTCGATCCGACAGCCCTTCGAGCGACTGCAACACCATTACCGTGGCAACCACATCCGCGGGCACCGACGGCCGACCCCGGCCGGATGGGAATAGGTCAGCGAACATGTCATCGGGGAACAAGTCGCGCCGGTGATCAGCCAAGAATGCGTGCACCGAGTCCTTCGGCACTAGGTGGCCGCACAACGCCGCGGCGTCCAACAACTCGACGTACCGCTCGGACCGTCCCTGCATCCGCCAATTCTTTTCGATCCACGCACAAATCGCGAGCACCAACAGGTGAATTCTTCAACAGTGTCCTAGGTCTGCACACTGCCGACGGCCGCGGCCGACGCCGGGGCATCAGTTGTTGGTGGTCGGGACCGGCGTCGATCCGGTGACCTCACGCTTTTCAGGCGCGCGCTCTTCCGACTGAGCTACCCGACCTTGGCGGTCCTGACGGGATTTGAACCCGCGACCTCCGGCTTGACAGGCCGGCGTGCACTCCAAACTGCACTACAGGACCAAAGGGGAGCGACATCCTGCCACATCGCGCGTCGGTGGGTGTTCGCCGAGGACGGGTGGTCGCAAATCCGCACGATGGAGCACCCCCAACGGGATTCGAACCCGTGCCGCCGCCTTGAAAGGGCGGTGTCCTGGGCCGCTAGACGATGGGGGCCAGCAGCAAGGACAAACGGTAGCAGCGCCCACACGCGTGGCTACGGGAGATGCGGCGTTCAGGTCGAGGGCGCGTCTGCTCAGTCGACGAGGGCGCGTCTGCCCAGTCAGCGTGGGCGCGTCTGCTCAGTCGACGAGGGCGTCGACCGGACTGCTCAGTCGACGAGGGCGTCGACCGGACTGCTCAGTCGACGAGGGCGTCGACC
>CAZWPY010000172.1:0-2610 GCA_964635475.1 uncultured Acidimicrobiia bacterium | reverse complement strand
CGGCCAGCCGTTCTCCCGCGACCTCGACGTACGGGAGCTCGGCGAGTTCGACCACACGAAGCCGCTCACCAGCGGCGTCGGTCGCCTTGCGCAACACCGCGGCCGACAACGCCAATCGCTGATGCTCAGGATCAGCCGTATCGGCGCAATTCTGAAAGATCCACGCATGCGGTGCCGCGGCGCACACGAGATCGACGTGACCGTCGGTATCTCGGTCGTCGAGCGCCAGCGGCAACCACACCACCTGCGAGACACCAAGCCAACGCCCCAGTTCGAACTCGATCTCATCGCGCGACATCTGCGGATTGCGGTTGGGATTGAGCAGGCACTGCTCGGTGGTCACACAGGTGCCCCGCCCATCCACCGCAATCGACCCACCCTCGAGCACCATCTCCGAACGCCAACACTCACGGCCGAGCCGCTGCGCCAGCTGTGCGCCGAGCGCGTCGTCTTGGTCGAAGGGCACGTACTTCGCGCCCCAACCGTTGAAGCGGAAGTCGACGCAACCCGCCACGCCGTCGTCGGTGATGACACCAATCGGCCCAGTGTCACGGGCCCACGAGTCGTCGAGCGCGAGGCCAACGAGCTCGACCGGGTGGCTCGTGAGCCCAAGCGTCGCGACAGCTTGCGCGGCCGCGTCGTACCGCGCGGGGCTCGCGACGAGCATCACGGGTTCGCTGCGGGCCACTGCCGCGACCACCTCAAGGGTGGCGCGCTCGCCGTGTTCGAGGTGCTCGCCCCACAAGCTGTCGCGCGCCGGCCAACAGATGATCGTTGCCGCGTGCGGCTCGAACTCGGCGGGCATACGCGCCCGCCGAGTCGTTGCGCTTAGGGGAGCCGCGCCCACGTCGACCTGATGTCGGTCATCTCCTGATCAACTACCGATCAGCTGCAACCGCTGGTTGCCCCGCAGGCTTGGCACGCGTAACACGAACCGGCTCGCACCATCGTGTTGCCGCACTGATAACACATCGGCGCGTCAGATCGACGTACGCCAGCTTGCGGTTTGGGTACCAGCGGAATCGTCGTCTCGTCGCTGCCGCGTAAGTCGACCACCGGTGCGGGCAACGGCGCTTGGTCGATCGCGCGGACCGCCGCGCCGGCGTCGCTCGCGACGTCGATCTCGGGAGCCAAGTCGATGCTGCTCGTGGCGGGCGCACCTGCGTCCTCGATGCCGGGCAACGAGGGCTGGATCCGCTCGGCAGTCGTGAGGATGCTCAACTCGGCTCGTTCATCGAAGGGCATGTACTCGATGGCCAGCCGACGGAAGATGTAGTCGACCAACGACGACGCGATCCGGATATCGGGATCGTCGGTGATGCCGTTGGGCTCAAAACGCATGTTGGTGTACATGTCGACAAAGGCGCCGATCGGCACTCCGTACTGCAGGCCATGGCTGACCGAAATCGCGAATGCGTCCATGATGCCGGCCAGGGTCGAGCCCTGTTTGGCGACCTTTAGGAAGATTTCGCCCGGTCGTCCGTCGGGGTACTCGCCCACCGTCACATAACCGTGACAATCGGCCACTCTGAACGAGAACGTTTTCGACGCCCGCGCACGGGGCAACCGTTGCCGTTCTGGCCGAACGACCACTTTCTCCACGACCCGTTCGACAACGCGTTCGACGACGGTGACCTCGCCGCCGCTCTCGGCAGCGTTGGGGTCTGAACCGCTCTCGGAGTCGCCGCCGGCGCCATCGGCCGCCTTCCTCGACGTCGACAGCGGCTGGCCAACCTTGCAGTTGTCGCGGTACACCGCGACCGCCTTGAGCCCTAGACGCCACGACTCGATCAACAAGTCCTCAAGGTCCTCAACGACCACGGACTCGGGCAAGTTGACTGTCTTTGAGATCGCGCCCGACAAAAACGGCTGCGCCGCGGCCATCATGCGCACGTGACCCATGTAGTGAATCGTGTTGTCGCCCATCGAACAGGCAAACACGGGCAGGTGTTCGGCCGCGAGGTGCGGCGCGCCGAGAATCGAATGGTTCTCAGTGATGTAGGCCACTATCTGCTCCACCTGCTCGGCTGAGTAACCCAAGCGGGCCAACGCACGCGGAACGGTCTGGTTGACCAACGACATCGACCCGCCACCGACGAGCTTCTTGAACTTGACCAGACCCAAGTCCGGCTCGATCCCGGTCGTGTCGCAGTCCATCATGAACCCGATCGTGCCCGTGGGCGCCAGCACGGTCGCCTGTGAGTTGCGTACGCCGTGCAGCTGGCCCATCTCGACGGCTGCGTCCCACTCTTCTTCCACCGCAGCGAGCACGTCGGCAGGAACCAAGTTGGCATCGATGCGCCCGACCGCGTCTCGGTGCATACGCAGCACTCGATTCATCGGCTCGCGATTGTCGTGGTAACCCATAAAGGGTCCCATCCGTCGCGCTGTGCGGGCGGAGGTGGCGTAGGCATGGCCGGTCATCAGCGCGGTGATCGCGCCGGCCCACGCGCGGCCGGCATCGGAGTCGTAGGGCATGCCCAAGGCCATCAACAACGCGCCGAGGTTGGCGTAGCCCATCCCCAGCTGGCGGAATTTGCGAGTCGTGTCACCAATTCGCTCGGTGGGATAGTCGGCGTTGCCGACCAAGATCTCCTGGGCCGTGAAGAC
>CAZWPY010000171.1:0-2692 GCA_964635475.1 uncultured Acidimicrobiia bacterium | reverse complement strand
CCGCTCGTGTTGGAGAAGGCCGCGGTCGATGCCGACGTCGCCCGCCTCGCCCGGCTCGAACGAGCCCACCACGATGACCAGCACCGCCTCCGCCGCACTCTCGACGCAGCGACGCGCCGAGCGGACAACGCCGAGCACCGCGCCGCCGAACTCGAATCGATCGTCGGTCGAGTGGTCGACACCCGAGGCGACCGGTTCGCCATGACCGTCGACGGCACCAGGTACTCCAAACGTGTGGACGCCGGTGACCACCTCCAACGGCTGCTTCGCGAGCGACTCGACCAGACCCCACCCGAGACCAGTGGTCCCACCGTCCAGGTCGCCATGCTCGGTGGGCTGTCCGTCCAGGCCCAATCGATCACCACCATCGAGGACGAGGTCCGCGTAACCATCCCCGACGCGCACATCGACGTCCGGTTCCTCACCGACGACCTTCGCCGCAGCGACCCGTCGAACCTCATCACCCGCCTCGAACGGCACCTCCGCCGTCTCCCCGACACCATCGCGGACCTCCTCCAGGAAGCCGAGGCGGCGCGTACGGAAGCCCAGCGGGCCGACGCCCGCGTCGGAGCACCGTGGGACCGTAGCGAGGAACTGGCGGCATTGCGCCGACGCCAACAGGAGATCGACGAGCAACTCGCCGCCAGCACCGAGCCGCCGTCGAGCGACGCCCCGCAGGTCGCGCCGGCGGATCCAACTTCGGACCCTCGATCGCCGTCCTCAGTGCCTGTGCAACACGTGCCGCCGAGCACACCGACCGGCGACGAGGCGGCGCGCGCACGGATGACGCGACGCCTCGACGCGATCCAGGAGCGGACCTCCATGGCGGAGCCGGGTGTCGGGTTGTGACTGCACCAAGAGGGCATTCGGCACGGCGCACGTACCCTGTTGGGATGGCGAAGGCAGTCGGCCACAGCGTTGAGCAGCTGATCCGCAGGGCGGAAGCGCGCAGCTCACGACCGATGGTTGGCGGGGCACTGCTTGGGGGAGGGCGTTCCACCCATCGTCGGAGGTCAGGCTCCGACCCGACAGCGGTGTCCGATGTCCGCGGAGATCCTCAGTAGCGGGGACGACGCACCGCAGAACGAGCCGCAGCCCGCTGACGGGTTGCGGCTTCGACTGCTGCCCGCTGCCTCCGAACCTGCCTTCCCGCTCGAACACGACTACTTCGAGATCGTCTACACGCCACTCGTCGGCCCCACCGCCGTGCTCCTTACGCGAGCCATGGCGGCGGCACCTCGACGCAGCCGGCGGACCGACCACCGTTTGCCCGGTCAAGCTCGCGCTCGAAGTCGGCATCCGAGCGAGCAGCACCGACCCGCTCGGCAAGAAGTCGCACCTCGTCCACGCCATCGACCGACTCGCCCACAACCACGTCGTCGCCCGACTCGGCGACCGAGTCCTCGGCCTGCAACGAGCGATTCCACCCCTGAGCCCCGAGACACTCGCGAAGCCGCCGGAACCAGTACGCACCGCTCATCGGACATTCGTGGACCTCGGTGCCGAGAACCTGTGATTCCGGCCGATCGGTTGACGCCGTCCCACCTCGTTTGCGCAAGCGAGCCAGCGACCCGGTAGTGGTAAGGCGAAGCCTCACGCGCGCAAGTGTTGCCAGCTTCACACGACGGTGATCGCTACATGGCGGGACCTCAACGGGTCGGTGTTGGACGATGCCCCTCGGACCGCGACTTTCGGCGGATCAGACGGTTGCTTGTTCAACCGGGCCCCTATCGGCGTTGGCCTACGATCGCGTTGTCGGGTGACGCGGGCCGAGGGGGTCGAGTGCCTGATCGTCTCTCAGCGGTTGACCGGCACGTCCCAAGGCCGGGCGGTGGATCGCCGAGAATCCTGATGCCGACGACGTGACCACGAGATTCCCATTGATCGCCTCCACAACCACCACCTCCAACTCACCGCCACTACCTGAGCCTGGCCAGGTGGTGGAGGTCCGCGGCTCGACGTGGGCGGTGGCGAACGTGCAGGCGCAGGGTCTTCCCCGAAGCCCAGCCGACGAGGCGTCGGCGCAGCTGTCGCATGTCGTGGACTTGCAGTCGCTCGATGAGGATCGGCTCAACGACACCCTCAGCGTCGTGTGGGAGCTGGAGGTGGGTCACACGGTGACCCCGGCTCAGGGGCTTCCTGACCGGATCAGCCCGGAGGCGTTCGACGATCCGGACAAGTTGGCGGGGTTCGTCGACGCGTTGCGGTGGGGCGCGGTGACCTCTGCTGATCCGAACCGGTACCAGGCGCCGTTCTGGTCCGGGGTGAACATCGAGGCGTACCAGCTCGAGCCGTTGCGTCGGGCGCTCGGGTCGCCGCGCACCAATCTACTGCTGGCTGACGACGTGGGTCTGGGCAAGACGATCGAGGCAGGTCTGGTGATCCAGGAGCTGTTGCTCCGCCACCGAGCGCGCACGGCAGTGATCGTGTGCCCGCCGAGCTTGTCCTTGAAGTGGCAGGACGAGATGCGGGACAAGTTCGGGCTCGAGTTCACGATCGTGAACAGCGAGTTGATGGCTCAGGTGCGACGAACCCGCGGGCTTCACGCGAACCCGTTCCTCATGTACCCGCGGGTGATCGTGTCGATGGCGTGGATGCCGCAGGTGCGGGCGCAACGACTGCTGCGCGACGTTTACTCCCAGACGTCGAACCCCAAGTCCGGGAAGCGGTACGCGTTCGACATCTTGGTCGT
>CAZWPY010000170.1:0-2705 GCA_964635475.1 uncultured Acidimicrobiia bacterium | reverse complement strand
GACCTGCAACACTGCACGAATGGGCACGAACACCTGGGATCGGCGGCGGTTTCTCCTGAGTGCAGCAGGACTCGTGACGGCCGCAGCCTGTAGCAACGGCAACAAGAAGGCGGGGCCGACGACGTCGGCGGGCAAGACCACCACGAGCACGGGGCTCGCCACGCCCAAGCTGGCCGCCGATCCGTTCCGGCTTGGCGTCGCGTCGGGCGACCCCACACACGACAGTGTCATCTTGTGGACGCGACTCGCCCCCGACCCCGACAACGGCGGCGGCATGCCCGACCAAGACGTACCCGTGCGTTGGGAAGTCGGCACTACCGACACGTTCAGCAAGGTTGTGACGAGCGGCGAAGCTGTGGCGCTCGCGAACTGCGCGCACTCTGTCCACGTCGATGCCACAGGCCTCTCGCCGGCGCAGGAGTACTGGTATCGCTTCCAGGTCGGCGACTACGAAACCGCGCCCGCCCGCACTCGCACGCTTCCGAAAGCCGACGCCGCGGTCGACCGTTTCCGGCTCGCATTCGTGTCGTGCCAGGCCTATCCCGGGCGTTACTACACCGCACACCGGGCGTTGTCGGAGGAAGATCTCGACCTCGTCTTGCACTTGGGCGACTACATCTACGAGGGCTCCGGCGACGGCTCGCCGCGCCAACACCGTGGCCCCGAGCCCACCACGCTGGAGCTGTATCGAGACCGCTACGCGCTCTACAAGGCCGACGCCGACCTGCAAGCCGCACATGCCGTCGCGCCGTGGATGGTCACATGGGACGACCACGAGGTTGAGAACAACTACGCCAACGGCATGAGCGAGGACAACAACGACGGAACGATCCGCGTCACCGAGGCGGACTTCCTCAAACGCCGCGCGGCCGCATATCGGGCGTACTGGGAGCACCAGCCGATCCGTGCAAAGGCGCCGACGGGATCCGATCTCAAGCTCTACCGCGCGGCTGTCATCGGCACGCTCGCCCACCTCGTCATGCTCGATGGCCGCCAGTACCGCGACGACCAAACATGTGACGACAAGTTGTTTGCGAACCGCACGGAGTGCCCCGAGATCGACGATCCCGCGAGGACCATGCTCGGCAAGGAGCAAGAGGCCTGGTTCGACGAGCAGCTCAAAGCGGGCGCCGAACGGACCTGGCAGATCATCGGCCAACAGACAGTCATGGCGTCGCTGCAGGTCGGCGAGTTGGTGCCCAACTTCGACCAGTGGGACGGCTATCCCGAAGCCCGTCGGCGGCTGTTGCGCCAGGTCCGAGACGCCAAAGCCACTGGCGCCGTCGTGCTCACCGGCGACATCCACCTCGCGGGCGCGTCGAGCTTGCCTGACCCCGACGGCACGAGCCCGATCGCTGCGGAGTTGGTCGGCACGTCGATCACGTCGGGTGCTCCCAAACTCCCGGTCGATGACGCCAACATCAAGTCCCTGTTTCCCGCCATCGAGTACTTCAACAGCGGCGACCACGGCTATTGCATTTCTGAGATAACCGCCGACGAGTGGACCGCCCGCTATCAAGTCGTCTCCAGTGTCACCACACCTACCGCGACGGTTCGAACCGACGCGACAGCGTCGATCAAGGCCGGCCAACCCGGCCTCGCGGGCATCACCCGCTAACTGAATCACCGCGTCGAGCAAGCCAATGTCTCTTGAGGACCTGATCGCCGCCGCTCGCGAGCGCGGCGACGACGTCGCCGACCTGTTTGCCTACTTTCGGACACAGGGCATTGCCGACACCGAAATCGCCGATGCCGCACTCAACGGCGACCTCACGATCCTCGAATTCGATCGCCGCCTCCGCCTGGCCGAGCTCACACTCGACGACCTTGCCGCCGCGTCCTCTGCAACCCCCGACGAAATCGTTGAGGCCTATCGCCTGATGGGCATTCCCGTCGACGACAGTCACGGACCGATGTTCGACCAGGCGGAACAGCGAATCGTCGAGTTGGTCCGCGCCGCTGCCGCCGCGTTGCCAGCCGGCATGACCGAAGAGATCCTGCGCTCCATCGGCGCGGGCATCGCGACGGTCGCGGAGTCGGCCGTCGCCGCGTATGTCGGCAGCGTCGAGGACCTCTACGACGATCGCTCGTTGCGGGAAAAGGCGTTGGCGACAAACGCCGTCGGATCACTCGCGCTCGAACTCGGCACGCTGCTTGGCCCACTGTTGCGTCACCACCTATGGATCGCCACCTATCGCCAGCGCGAGGCGATGCGTGAGGCGCTCGACAGACGGCAATCCACCTTGACGGTCGGCTTCGTCGATTTGGTCGGATTCACCTCCACGACCGAGTCGATGACCCCCGACGCCTTACTCGCCTTCATGCGGGGTTTCCACAGCACTGCATTCGACATCGTCACCAGCGCGGGTGGGCGGCTCGTGAAGCACATCGGCGACGAGATCATGTTCACCGCGGCCAGTCCCGAACGGGCGTGCACGATCGCACTCGACCTGCTCGACGGCTTCCCGAACACGGGGTCTCGCCCGCGCGCCGGCCTCGCCCACGGCGTGGTCGTCGCTCGCCACGGCGATGTGTACGGCCCCGTGGTCAACACCGCGGCGCGGCTCACCGACATCGCCGTGTCCGGCGAGGTCCTCGCCGAGGCCCACATCGGCGCCCTGCTCGACGACTCCAACCGGTTCCTGGTCGAACCCGCAGGCCGACGCCAACTCAAGGGCTTCTCCGAGCCAACCCGCGTCGTCTCA
>CAZWPY010000169.1:0-2779 GCA_964635475.1 uncultured Acidimicrobiia bacterium | reverse complement strand
CCATCACACTGGCGCAACACACCTCAAGGTGGTCCCATGCCACTGGCGGGCGACAGAGCCCAGTTCCACCGGCTGAGTAGATGTCGCCAGCGACGAGGATCAACACGTGCTCGCCCGGCCGGGTTGCCGTGAGCGCGGCGGGTGCGGCAACGTCCAGTAGTCGAAGACTTACGGCTTCGGGAATGGGCCGGCTGTAGGTCACGAGTCCGAGCCCAGTCCACAAAGTCGCGACGACCGCGCCGACCGCGCCGACCGCGCCGACCGCGACACGGCGCGGCACCACTGGCTCCCGCGCCCGTTGGTCGCGGCGTTTGCGCCATGCCCGCTGAACAAGCTGCACGAAAACCGACCCGAACAAGATCCACTGGAGGACGCCTAGCCACCACACCCACCGTATGAGGTAGTGGTAGAGAGGTCCGAAGACGCCAGCGCAGGCAATCCAGGCAACGACGCAGCCCATCAACACGATCGCTTGCGGAAAGAGCAGGCGGCGCTGCTGTTGCCGCGCGAAGAGCAGCACCGAGCCGACGGCCAAGAGGAACGGCACCACCTGCCACCATGGAACGGCGCGTGGGTTGCCCAGTGCATTGACGTCGGGCTGCGCGTGAATCCAGGCTGGTGGAAACTTGACTGCCTGTTCTACCCCCCGCAGGCCGATCGACCAGCCGGCGCGATTCGCGGGCGGGTTTTTCATCGCATCGAAGATCTGCCCAAGATTTCCGTGGCCAGCGATCTGCTCCAGCACAGGGGGAGCCCACATCACAAAGGCGATGCATCCGGCCGCCAGAACCGCATCGGCCCGGCGATCGCGAGGCACCGCGCGAAGCCAGACGATAGAACCGACAAGGGCCAAAGCGATGCCGATCTGCACGAGCCCCGCGTGAAGTTGGATCATCCACGAGACCGTCGCGCACAGCCCCGGGAGAGCGGGTGCGAACCCGTCAGATGCTGACCAGACCAGAGTCAACGCGAGCAGGACGGGGAGCTGGGCCATCCAGACGTTCCACGGGCTCAGGAAGGACTGCGCCGAGTAGGCCACGACGGCGCACACGATCGCGCCCCCTGGAACCAGGAGGGTCCAGCGGCCAAGTCGCCACAGCTGCCAATAGATGGCAGTCAAGACTCCGCCGTTGAAAACTATGGCGGCCCACATCATCCCGCGATCACCGAATACGCGGACGAACGGATACAACCACCAGTACAGGGCGGGGCCAGGATGGCGGAACCCAAATCTCGAGTAGACGCCCGTCGAAGGAAGTTTCCACAAACCTGCAGAGAGCTCGAGCCTCATCACCGAGTTGTCGCCGACGACGTAGTACGGCCGATACCGCGCGGCCGCGATGAGCAGCAACATGACCGACACGACCGCAAATCCGACCCATGGGCGGCCGCGGTACCAGCGTCTTCGAGCGACCGCCCCGTCTCTACTTCCGTCGTCTACCTCAGCGGGTTGGTGCGCTCCCAGAACTATCCCTTCCCGAAAATCGACATTCGCCGGGATATCCCTCGGGCCGACGACGCAAGTGGAAGCAGCCAACTGGCGCGCCGCACCTGGCGTCACAGCGAGCCTACCGGCGTGGCGCGCTAGAGGTTGAGAATCGGCGACGAGGGACGCGCCAGGTCGTGGGTTGGCGCGTCGGTCGCAGGTGAGTCAGGTACTCCGGAGTCGCCTCTGCCTGCGAGCGGCTCGTTGGTCGTCCGGCGTGTGGCAGGCCTCGAACGGCGGGCACTCGCGAGGCTGGCCGAGTGAACGTGATGACCCGGACGACCTGGGGTGTCGCCACGCACGAGTTCGTCGTCTGTTGTAGATCACGTAGTCGTGGCCGCTTCTTTGGGGTCCTTGTCGCGCAGGGCGACACGCATCATGGAGAAGTCGGCCGTGGCCACGAGTGCGCCGTGTTCGAGTCCGTCGCTGCTGTCGTGGACTTTGCACTCGATCACGATGAGTTGACTGCCGATGCGGATGACCTCGGCGACGGCCACCACCCAAGCGAGGCGGGCCGGGCGTAAGTATCGGACGTGCAGGTCGGCGGTCACGAGCGACTCGACCGCGGGGTCAAACGACGTTGCTCGCGCGGCGGCCACCGCGCATGCGAGATCGACCAACGTGGCGATGGCCCCGCCGTGTAGGTGACCGCCATGACCGCTCGACTCCTCTCGAACGGGCATGCGCACTTCAGCGATTCGCGAGCCCTTCTCGGGCCGGAAGAACTCGAATCCGAATCCCAAAAGCGCGTGCAGCGGCACGTTGGCAGCGCGCACCCGCCGTGCGATGGCCGTGGGATCGTCAAGCGGTGACGTCTCGGGCAGCGCGCTCCACATGCCGTCGTGCTCGTCGTTGGTCACACTGCCCACCGCGGCCAGCGGCTCGCGCCGATCGTGTCGGTGAACGGCCAGAACTCCTTGCCGTCGAGACGGCCGGCGATCGAAATCGTGCGAGACCGGTGCTGGTTGTGCACGAGTTCGGCCGTCGGCTCACTGACCGGGGGGAGCAGTTGCGCCACGGGATCCCACGGGGACGGTCGCAGCTCCAAAGTTCCTTCGAGCGACTCGGCGCGCACACGTACGCCGGAGCTGCGCACGGCTACGACGTGGGGGTCGAAGTCGTACGCGGGCGGCGACTGTGTGTTTGTGCCGACCGCCCGCGACGACTTGGTCCACCACTCAACGTCGTCGAACTCGTGCGGGCTCTCGTCGTGGCCGACAACAGCGCCGTCGTACGACGCGAACGTCGTTCCTTGGTGCAGCGCGCTGGCATGGACGTGATTGCCAAGGCGGA
>CAZWPY010000168.1:0-2885 GCA_964635475.1 uncultured Acidimicrobiia bacterium | reverse complement strand
TGTGTTAGGCACGCCGCCAGCGTTCGTCCTGAGCCAGGATCAAACTCTCCATCGAAATCGTGTCGATACCCGCAGGTATCGATCGATCATGGAACGTCCCGCCGGTCGTGTTTACCCGTGAGTGGGTCGATCCGGCGTGACGAGGTAATTGTGTTTGTTTGGTCGGTCCGGCCCTTCGTAGATCCGAGGATCGACGACGACACGGCCTTCCGCACTGGCTTTTGGCTCGTCACTGTTTCGTTTTCAAGGTGCGAATCGCACCAGTCCGGGGCGCTAGCCGAAGCTGCGGTGCCCGTTCCAGGCGGAGGACCAAGATAGACCTAGGGAACCCGCAATTGCAAACCGGGCCCACTTCACGGCCGGCTTGCTGGTGTTGTCCCTGGTCAGGGCGCCATTGGGCCGTTTCCTAGGGCGCGACGTCGCGCCCGAAGGCCGTGCCGAACGGCTACGCAACGCCCTGCACGACGAGGCGGACGTCGCGTTTTCCGCGGCGAACGAGCACAAATCGGCCGTATTCCACGTCGGCGGCGGTCACTGACTCGTCGATGGACTCGACTTTCCGCCCGCCGAGGCGCACCCCGCCCCCTTGTATTGCCCGTCGGGCCTCGCCTTTTGACCCGACCGAACCCAACGAAACCAGCAGGTCAACCACGCCGAGCCCTTCGACCTGCGCAACCCGGCGCGTCGGCAGCTCGTCGACCAGCATTTCCAACGCGGCCGCGGAGCTTGCTGCGCTGCCGAAAGCCACCGCTGCGGCCGCTGCGCAGTCGCCGCCGGCTCCAGAACCATGGATCATGTCGGTCATCTCCCGGGCCAGCTCACGCTGTGCGTGGCGTTGTTCGGGCGCCTTTTCGTGCGTCTCCACGACGGCACGCAGCTCGTCGAGCGGCCGCAAAGAGAAGGTCAGTAGTGCAGATGTGATATCGGCATCGGGAAGGTTCACCCAGTACTGAAAGAACTGATAACGAGACGTCCGTCGCGCGGAGAGCCACACGGCACCGTCTTCGGTCTTGCCGTACTTCTTGCCATCGGCGCGGGTGAGCAGCGGCCAAGTGAGTCCGTAGGCCGCAGCTGCGCTCGTCTTACGAATGAGGTCGATCCCACCGACGATGTTTCCCCACTGGTCTGAGCCGCCGATCTGCAGCTCGCAGCCGAAGCGACGGTGGAGTTCGGCGAAGTCATACGCCTGCAAGAGGCCGTAGCTGAATTCAGTGAAGCTGATGCCCGACTCTGAGTTCATACGCGCCCGCACCGACTCGCGGGCAACCAGTTGATTGACGGTGAAGTGTTTGGCGGTGTCTCGCAAGAACGCGATGAGGCTGAGCCCACCGAGCCAGTCGGCATTGTCGACCAACCGAGCGGCATTACTCGCCGAGAAGTCGAGCAGAAGCTCGAGTTGCGGACCGACGCCGGCCAGGTTTTCGGCGAGGCGTTGCGCATCGAGCAAGTTGCGTTCGTCGGACTTCCCCGATGGGTCGCCGACGAGCCCGGTTCCGCCGCCGGCGAGCACGATCGGGTTGTGGCCCGCGAGTTGGAATCGACGCAACGCGAGCAGGCCGACCAAGTTGCCGACGTGCAGGCTGTCTGCGGTGGGGTCGAACCCGCAGTACAACGTGATCGGACCCGCCGCCAAACGGGCGCGCAACGTCGCTTCGTCAGTGTTGTCGTGGCGAAGCCCGCGGGCCGAAAGATCGTCGAGGATTCTGCTGCGCGCGTTGGCCGACTCGTCGTTCACACGCCGCAGGTTACGCGGCCTCAGTGCACAGTCGAACGGCGCCGAACGGCCTCGATCGCGAGCAAGCCCACGGCCATAACAGCCCCGCCGAGGCCGGCCTTTTGCCCCGCGTCGAGGCCGGTTTCGGGCATCGACGCGTCGCCTGTCGTGGTGGCGGTGTCGGCGCTGCCTGAGTCGCCCGTCGCTGAACTCTCGGCGGCTGCTTCGCTCGTGGCGGTGGTCGCTTCCGACGTCGGCGTCGTCGCTTCGGTCGTGGTCGCCTCATTGGTGGCGGCCGACGTCTGCTCGGCTGCGGAGGCCGTTGTCGCCTCGCTCGCGGCCGAGGTCGATCCTTCTGCCGAACTAGTAGCGGCCGCACCCGATACCAACGGGAAGCTCACCGATCCAAGTTCCTTACCCGTGCCAATTTCCACGTCGACCTTCGTGTTCGCCGCAGAACTCAAACCGTCGGGGACTTGGCCGAGCTCGACGGTGTACTTGCCGGCCGCGAGCCGAGTGAACACAAAAGTGCCTTGTGCAGAGGTGTTCTGGGTCTTGGTGTCGCTACCCAGCGTCAGCGTGACCGGAACACCCTCGACGCCCTTTTCGTCTGGGTCGCGTGTCGAGTTGCCGTTGGCGTCGTTGTACACGACACCGCCGACGACGTATCGGCCCGCGGTCGCGCCAGCAGGACCCGGCGTGCTCGCCAAGCTCGCGAGTGCGACCGCACCGACCACACCCAACAAACCAAGCCTCTTGTCCACCGTTCCTCCCAGAACGGTTCCCACCCAACCCCACAGCGAGTGGCAACTCTACCACACTCGGTAGTAGGCACCACAGAGCGCGGTGGCTGCACCGCGCTGCCCGCGGCTTACGGACGGGTAGCGGGGACGAAACGCCCCGCGATTCGGCCGCCGATCGCGAGCGGCCAGCGCCCGACCTCGACACCGTGGGTATCACGTTCGACGAGCCACGAACCCGACGCCGCCGCGGCACGTCGCAACGTCGTGTCGTCGACCTGCGAGGGTCGGCGCTGGGCCCGCGTGCGCGCCAGCGTGGTGTCGTCGAAAGTGAACTCGACCGCGCCATCGCCGACGCCACCGACAGCGCCTTCTTCAGCGGCGTCGGCCGCGGCCACGCCAAGACGGTCTCGCTCGTCGGCCAACAAATC
>CAZWPY010000167.1:0-3006 GCA_964635475.1 uncultured Acidimicrobiia bacterium | reverse complement strand
GAACCCCACGAGCGAAGTGCGCGGGAGAGCCGCTCACCTACGACGCGCTCGATGTGTTCATCGCGGGACTACTGGAGGCCGACGCGGCCGGGCGGGTGAAGCGCGCGGCGTAACCACGAACGGCCAATTCAATCCGGGGAACCGCGCAAAGTCATTGTCGACAGATTGCCCAACAGCTCCTCGTCGGCCCACTCGCGGCTGGCAGCGGGGGCACTGCGTGATGTCCGGCAGTAGCAGCCGGTCCCGGGGCCTGCCATAGTGAACGCCGCTCGAATCGGATTTGTCGATTGCGTTCGAGCTCGAACCAAACGGAGGTAGTGGTGACAGGTCGACTCGACGGCAAGGTGGCGCTGATCACGGGCGCGGGCAGCGGCATGGGGGCCGTCGCGGCCGAGCTGTTCGCCCGCCACGGCGCATCAGTTGTTGTTTCTGACGTCAACGACGAGGGCGGGGCGGCCACCGTCGGGCGAATCGAGGAAGCGGGTGGAGTCGCCCGTTACGTCCGAGCCAATGTCGCGTCGGCGAGCGACGTCGAGGCCCTCATCTCTGCGACGGTCGCGGCGTACGGCGGGTTACACGTCTTGTACAACAACGCCGGCGTGTTTCTTGCAGCCGACGGCAGCCCGACCGACACGTCGGAAGACACTTGGGCTCTGACGATGGACGTCAACGTCAAGGGCGTCTGGTTGTGCACGAAATATGGGCTGCCCGCGATGATCGCGTCGGGCGGCGGCTCGATTATCAACGTCGCCAGCTTCGTTGCCCACATGGGCGCGGCCACGTCGCAGATCGCGTACACCGCATCGAAGGGCGCTGTGCTGGCAATGACCCGCGAGATCGCGGTCGAGTACGCACGTAAGGGCATTCGCTGCAACGCGCTGTGCCCAGGGCCGATCGAAACACCTCTCCTCGCCGAGTTGATGAGCGATCCGGCGCGTCGCGCCCGGCGGCTGGTGCACATCCCGATGGGTCGCCTCGGGCAAGCGCACGAGATCGCCAACGCGGCGTTGTTCCTCGCGTCCGACGAGTCGTCGCTGATGACGGGTCAGTCGTTGATCGTCGACGGCGGAATCACCGCGGCGTACGTAACTCCTGAGGACTGAGTGGCCTGAGTGGTTTAGGGGGCTGACGTGGGCAAATGCCCATTGTCGAGTCGCGCAAAGAGGAGTAGGACGGGTGTCGGAGTCGCTACTCCGAACAAAATCTGCGCAAGGGGGAAGAGCGCCGGGACTCAACACCCCGGCGCTCTTCACGTGTAAGTACGATTCCCACGACATCCCAGGCAGCGCGAGCGCGGCACATGGGCTCGGCGAAAGGCGCGAACGATGGCACAGGCCGCACTCGAACTCGGAGAGTTGATCGGCCTGGTCGACTCGGGCGAGATCGACACTGTTCTCGTCGTGTTCCCCGACCTGCAGGGCCGGTTTATGGGCAAACGGGTCACCGGCGAGTTTTTCCTCGGCGAGGTCGCCTCGGGCGGCGTCGAGGCGTGTAACTACCTCCTCGCCGTCGACGTCGACATGACACCGCTGCCGGGTTACAAGTACGCCAACTGGGATCTGGGTTATGGCGACTTCAAGGCGGTCCCGGACCTCTCGACGCTGCGACGAACGCCGTGGTTGCCCAAGACGGCGCTGGTGGTGTGCGACCTCGAAGAGCACGACGGGTCAGCAGTTGAGGTGTCGCCCCGGCGGATCCTGCAGCGGCAGGTCGAACGTGCCAAGGCGATGGGCTACGACGTCATGTGCGGCTCAGAGCTTGAGTTCTTCTTGTTTCGCGACACGTTTGAAGAGGCGCGAGGCAAACGGTATTTCGGCTTGACGCCGCACTCGGACTGGATCGAGGACTACCACATCCTGCAAACGAGCCGCGATGAGTACCTGATTCGCCAGATCCGCAACGACATGCTCGGCGCGGGGATTCCCGTTGAGTTCTCCAAGGGCGAGGCCGGATTCGGCCAACACGAGATCAACATTCGTTACGGCGACGCGCTTGCAATGGCCGACCGCCACACGATCTACAAAAACGGCGTCAAGGAAATCGCGGCCGCGGCCGGCCGGTCGGTGACGTTTATGGCCAAGTACTCGATGGCCGACGTCGGATCGAGTTGTCATATTCACTCGAGCCTGTGGCGCGACGGTCGTTCGGTGATGGCGGCGAACAGCAATAGCCACGAGTTGTCCTCGACGTTTGAGTCGTACCTGGCCGGGCAGCTCGCCGCGGCTCGGGAGCTGTCGTGGTGTTTTGCGCCGTACGTGAACTCCTACAAGCGTTATCAGCCCGATTCGTGGGCGCCGACGGCCGTTGCGTGGGGTCGTGACAATCGCACGTGCGGGTTTCGTGTCGTGGGCCACGGGCAAGCGATGCGGGTGGAGTCTCGTGTTCCGGGTGCCGACGCCAACCCGTACATCGCGTTTGCCGCGACGATCGCGGCAGGTTTGTGGGGGATCGAACAAGGCCTCGAGTTGCCGCCGGCCTTTGAGGGCAACGGTTATGCCGCCACCGACGTGGAGCGCATCCCGTCGACGTTGGTCGAGGCGTTGGGTTTGTTTGAAGCATCCGAAGTGGCCCACAACGCGTTTGGCGCCGACGTGCACGATCACCTGATCAATACCGCACGGCAGGAGTGGGCGGTGTTCAACTCAGCTGTCACCGACTGGGAGTTGATGCGCGGCTTCGAACGGCTGTGAGCCCGAGCGGCGGCCGCAGCCGACCCGTCATCGCGCTTACCGGCCGGCCGTTGCCCGTCGGACGAGTCGTCGGCTACCGCGATCCTGCTATTGCGTTGCAACGGCCGTATCTCGACGCGGTCGTGCGCGCTGGCGGGCTCGCCGTGGTGGTCGCGCCCGACGTCGACCCGGTGGAGCTCCTCGGCTCGGTCGATGCGGTCGTGCTCACGGGCGGGCCCGACGTCGACCCGACGCGTTACGGTGCCCAGCCCCATCAGTCGGTGTACGGGGTGTCGAGCGAAGCCGACGAGTTCGAGATCGAACTCGTGCGTGAGGC
>CAZWPY010000166.1:0-3027 GCA_964635475.1 uncultured Acidimicrobiia bacterium | reverse complement strand
GCTATCTGATCTACCGCCGCTGTCGCGGCAGCTATCTGGTCAACCGCCGCTGTCGAAAGCTGCCCCGGCTCCTTCAATCCATCGACATCGGCGGCGCGGCTCGGTCTAGTGCCGTCACCCGACGTGGGTGCGGGTCCGTCGACGCGGGGCGTGAGGGTCACTCAGCAAGTCTACGGGAGGCAGGCGACCGACCCGACTCCGTTCGCAGCACACGACATCAGCGCAGACGCAACACAGCCACCACAGAGCGTGATAGAAAACAGGATTAGCATTCGCTTTATTCGAAGCAAGTGGTGCAGAATAGGTGCAGACCTCGAAAGTTCACGGTTCGCGGAACCTCTAACGCCACTTCAAGGATTGTTACTGCAACTTTTCCAACGCTCGACTTACCAGGTATCCCGACATGGCTGCAGCCGCTGACATCCCAATGCAACCGCACTGCCGCCGAGACGGACACTCCCCTACCACTCAGTCGAACCTCGGTCGCCGAGCAACCAACCCACTTCCCCACTTCGGCTACGGAGGTTCGGCATCCCATGCTTCCCACCCACCCCGGTCCTGCAGACCTGACCCTGACCGCGCCAGGACGCCCCGGCTTCGCCGTCGCGGCTAATTCCGGCCCACCTCCACGCGCGGCAACCGTGACCAGCCAACGGCCTAACCACGGACAGCGGCCGACCGCCGCGGGCGCACCGAGCCCGATGCGGTTGACCCGGCGCCCAACCGTGTTGGTCGTCACAAGAGAGGACGACACCCGCGAGCAGTTGCTCTCCACGCTGGGCCGCGCTGGCTGTTCTGTGAACTCGGTGGCAACGATGCGGTCGGCACATCGCGAGTTCGACGAAAACCGGCCCGACCTCGTGGTGCTCGACTTGGACCTCCCCGACTCGACCGGCTGGGAGATGCTCACCCGCATCCGATCGTTGTCGTGGTTGCCTTTGCTCGTGCAAAGCGCGATCGCCCGCGAGGCCGACAAGGTCCGGGCTCTGCAGCTCGGCGCCGACGACTACGTGGTCAAACCGGTCGGCAACTCGGAACTGGCCGCCCGAGTGCTCGCGCTGCTGCGACGGGCCGGGAAAATCGACCGGCCAGCGACGCTGGGCACCCACTCGATCGGCGACATCGAGATCGATCCGCTCGCACGAGAGGTCCACAAAGCGGGAACGCTCGTAGACCTCACACCCACCGAGTTCCGCCTACTGGTGTCATTGGTCAGCGAGCCCGGACGACTCCGTTCCACACGCGAGTTGCTCGAAGCTGCCTGGGGCGATCCCTGGGGCGTCGGCGGCAGCCGGGTGAAGTACGCCATCTTGCGGCTACGAAAGAAGCTCGAGCTCATCGGCGGTCAGACCGTCGTCATCGAAAACCGCCGCGGCTTCGGCTACCGCCTCGTTGTCGGCGCCGATACCGCCGGCATCGCCGACACCGCCGCCGATGACGACGGCGGGCTGACCGGCGACGGCTACGCCAGCGGAACGTCGCCGGGGCACACCGGCGCGACCGCCGCGCGCCCCCACGCATCGCGAGCCGACGACGAGCTCGGCTTTGACCCCCGGTCGTTTGGCGCGCACTAGTCGCTCAACGACACAACGAGGGCGCGACAGCCAGTGAGCACGTGCACCGGGCCCATCGGGCCCATCCGGCCGACGGGGCCCATCCGGCCGACGGGGCCCATCGGACCCATCGGGCCCATCCGGCCGATGGACGGCCAGCGCAGCCGCGGACTCGCCGCGCGGGCGCGAGGCGAAACGACTGGCGCGCGGCCCACGATCCGTGGCCTACTGGACACGATGAGCGGTTTGAGGACGGTCGACGCCTCGGACGCGGCCGCTGCCGTACTCGACGAGATCTACGCCACTCACTTCACGCACTGGACACGACTGGCCTACCTCATCGTCGGCCGCGCGGACGTCGCCGAGGAGTTGGTGCAAGAAAGCATCCTGCGCTGCTTACCCCGCCTCGGTTCCCTTGAACATCCGCATGCCTACGTTCGTACTGCGGTGGTCAATGCGGCGAAACGTTGGTGGGGTCGCCAGCAGCTCGAACAGCGAACGCTGGAACGTGTCGCTCCGTCACAGCTGCGCGACCCGGACGCCGACGGCGACCTCGGGCTCAGTCTCGACACCGACGAGTCGATCGCCTCGCTGCTCGATCGGCTGCCGGCCCGGCAACGAGCGATCGTCGTGCTGCGCTATTTCGAGGACATGAGCGAACGCGACGTCGCAGCCACCCTCGGCGTGCCCGTCGGCACGATCAAAAGCAGCCTGCACCGCGCCTTGCACGCCTTGCGTATTGGAGCAGCGTCGTGAGCGCTGTGTGGGACTCCTCAAATCTGCGCGTGCGGTTGCAGGCCGCGGCGGGCGCCGTCGACGTCCCGGCTTCGCGCCTGTCCGTACACCACGCGGAGGCGATCGCGCTGCTGACACGCCACAGCGCTGCGGGCACCATCGCTCGGCCGCGGCCACGATGGACACGCCTCGGCGCGGTGGTCGCCGCGGCGGCGGTCTTCGTGTTCGGCGTTGGTGTCTCCCTTGGCGCACGGACGCACGGCCGCACGCAACTTGCGGTCGAATCCTCGACCACACACGCGGGCGCAGCCGTCGCGCCCGGCGGCGGGAACTCCCGACGGGCCACCACCCCGGGGCAGCCGACCGGCGACGGCCCGACGGCCGGGGCTTCGTCAGATTCCGCGTCAGATTCCGCGTCAGATTCGCTCTCGTCGGCGTCGAGCTCCTCCAGCCCGACCTCATCGACTACGACCTCGTCGCCGAGCCTCGTGGGAGGAGCGGGCCGCGTGCCAGATGCCGTTCGCCCGACGACGTCTCGGTCAGCGGCGAGCACGAGTGCGAGCACAAAACGGTCGAGCGCGTCGAGTACGTCGAAAGCCTCGACATCGAGGGTCGCTAGTTCGTCCAGTTCGACCACAAGCACCACGTCGTTGGCGACGAGCACAGCGGCGTCGGCCCGGTCGAGCGCGTCGGCGGTGACGGTGGTGTCAAATGCCCCAGCCGCTGGCCCTGCTTCGCC
>CAZWPY010000165.1:0-3100 GCA_964635475.1 uncultured Acidimicrobiia bacterium | reverse complement strand
GAGGTCGTGGCCCAAAGCGAGCACGGCGCCGAGCCCGAGTGCAAACGGGAGCACCACGCCGACCACCGCGACACGCAGCGACGCCGTCCCCACTGCTCCCAGTTCCGCCAAGTCGAGGTGGAGGCCCACTTCGAGGAGCAACAGGATGACTCCGAGTTCGGCAAAAACCTCCAACGGCTCGCTCAGCTCGACCCACCCGAGTACCGACGGGCCCAGAAGGACGCCGGCGGCAATCTCGCCCACCACCGCGGGCAGCCCAATGCGTTCGGCCAACTCCGCGGCGACCTTGGCGCCGACCAGCACGATGAGCACGTTCCATAAGACGTCGGTGGGATCCACCCGAGCACCCTACGGGCGGCCTGTTTCGCCGCAATCTCGGGCTTGTGAACGGGGTGTTTCCTCGCAGATCGCAGGCGGTATTACTAGCTCGCCCGCGATCCCAGCTCAAGTATGAACTCCCACTGGGCCTCCGTGACCGGCAGCACGCTCAGCCGATTGCCGCGCCGCAACAGCGCAAAGTCGTCGAGCTCGTCGGCGTGTGTGCGCAGCTCGGCGAGTGACACGAAGCGGCGCAGTTTCCGCCTCGCCCGCACGTCGACCGTGATCCAGCGCGGGTCGTCGGGTCGCGACGTCGAGTCGAAGTACTTCGAGCTCGGGTCGAACTGCGAGGGGTCTGGGTGCGGGTCGCACGCAACTTCCGCGATTCCCACCACGCCCGGCTCAGCGCATGCCGAGTGGTAGAAGAGCACGCCGTCGCCCTTCCGGGCAGCACGCAGGTGGTTGCGGGCTTGGTAGTTGCGTACGCCGTCCCACACGGTGGTCCGTTTCGGCGATCCGACGAGATGGTCCCATCCGAAACTCTCGGGCTCCGACTTCATTAGCCAATACGCCATCACGTGATCCTTAGTCGACCGGGACGTGCTCTGGGCCGCGGCTGCCTGGGCCGCGGCTGCCTGGGCCGCGGCTGCCTGGGCCGCGGCTGTCTGGGTTGCCGCTGTCTGGATTGCCGGCATCAGGGGTGCCGGCATCAGGGTTGCCGGCATCTGGCAGCACGTCGGCCTCGACGTGGGCCGCGGCCAATTCCGCGCGCCGTGCGGCACGGGCCTCGCGGCGGGAACGACGCACAAACCGGGACACGACTTCCACATGGGGCGTGTGCGGAAACATGTCGATCACGCTGAGCGCGTCGAGGTGGTAGTGCTGCTCTGCGAGCAACACCGCGTCACGTGCCCACGCGGCGAGGTCGCAACTCACCAGCACCAGCACGGGGCTGCGGGTCGCGGCCACCGTGGCTACTCCCCCACGTCCGAGCCCCGCTCGGGCGGGATCGGCAACCACCACGTCGGCGCGGTGCGCTCGCCAGTCCTCCACGGGCGAAAACACGACTCGATCCGCGACACCACGCAGGTTGCGCCGCGCGTCGTGAGTGCTCGGACCCGAACGCTCGACCGCCGTCAAACGCCAGTCGCCAGCCAAGGCCGCGTCGCCGGCAACCAACGAGCCGCCAATCACGCCAACTCCCGCATAGAGATCGACCAGGCGACCACCGGCTTCAGGAACGAACCCCGCCAACAGCGACCGGGCCACGTCGACGACAGATTGCGCGCCGTCGGCTCGCGACTGGAAAAACGAGTGCGCCGACACTCGCCACTCGCGCCCCGACACCCGCTCGGTCACCCAGCGGCGCGGCGGCTCAGGAGACCGCCGTGCTCCTTCCCGGCTCGCGTGTGACGGGCCAGCCACCAGCGCAACGTCGGCCGGAACGACCCAGCCAGTTTGATCCGCCACGCCCGCATCACGATCGTGATGAACGACCACCAGTCGTTCGCCCGACGCGCCACCGACACGCAGCGTCGTTTCCGTCGCACCCGGCAAGCGGACAGTCCCGAGCAAGGCCTCGATCTGCGGATGCGCGACCAAACACGGGCCGACGGGCACCACGTCGTGCGACCGTTCGGCGCGCAGGCCCAAACTGCCATCGCTGCCGACCCCCGCACGGACCGTCGTTCGAAAGCCCCACTCGGGCAACTCGACGAGACCGACCTCGGGCAGGTCGGGCGCGTCGCCGCGCCACGCACGTCGCCACGCCGAGTGCACCATCTCGCGTTTGGAAGCCCGCTGAAGCGGCAGCTCCAGGTGCTGCCAGCCGCAACCTCCACAGCCGTCGGCAACGAACTCACACGGCGCCTCAATCCGCCCAGCGGCGGGCTCCACGATTTCCATTACATGACCACGCCGAAAATCACGACGCACCTCGGTGATCGTCACGCGGACCAACTCACCCGGCAATGCACCGGTGACAAACACAACCGCTCCATCGGCCGCGCGCGCGACGCCGGCGCCGCCGGTCGCAAACGAGTCGACGCGCAGTTCGAGCGGCGTCCGATCAGGCTCGGACGCGTACGGGTCGGCCGCTCGATCGCGTAGCGGCGGCCTCATGCGTTGAGTCCCTCGCTCGCCAGAACTTCGACCGCGCCGGTGCCGACGTTGAGGCGCGCGCTGAGGACTCCCAAGGTCGCGTCGCCGAGGCGGCGCTGCACCACTGCGATGCCGCGCACTGCGTCGAGTGTGAGGCCCACTTGCGCGGCCGCGACCTCGTCGGTTGATGCCCCAGCGCCTCCCGCATGGGCGACCGCAGGCGCCAAGGTGTGGGCCAATCCAGCGACCTCTGCCGACGGCGCAGCCGCCACCCCGCCAGACGCCACCGCCACAGCCGCCTCAACCGCCTTGCAGTCGTCGTGGCCCATCACGACGATGAGGTGCACCGTCGGCAGTTCCGCAGCGAGCGCGACACCGCCCACCGTGTTGGGGGTCAACACGGCGCCGGGCGTGCGGATCGCAAACACGTCGCCCACGCCGAGGTCGAACAACAGCTCCACTGGCGCTCGGCTGTCCATACACCCGACCACCACGGCCACCGGAGCGGGCGTACGCGCGACCCGCTCGCGGCGTAACCCGTCTTGGCGCGGATGGGCAGTTTCCTCGGCCACAAAACGGCGATTGCCCTCGGCCAACAACGCCCAGGTCCGCGACGGCGTGAGCGGGACGCGCTCGTGGGTCGTCACAGGCTGATTCGATTCGGCGCGCGCATCGAGAAACG
>CAZWPY010000164.1:0-3155 GCA_964635475.1 uncultured Acidimicrobiia bacterium | reverse complement strand
GACGTCGTCGGCGGGCGTCGCCATGTCGGTGTATGTGCTGGTAGGTCCGAAGAACTGCGCGATCGCGTCCCAGTCGCGTCGGTACAACGTGACCCAGAACCGTTCGACGATGCTGCGTGGTGTCTCAGCCACGACGGGGGTGCCAGTTCTCTAGCGCGAGAAGCGAGGCTTTGAGTTCGCTCGCGCCGCGACCCGCGCCGAAGCCACCGACCGAGCCATTGGCGGGCACAACTCGGTGGCAGGGGATCACGAGGGGGAGCCGATTCGACCCGAGCGCGTTGCCGACTGCCCTCGCGCCTCCTGGCCGTCCCACCGTTGTGGCGAGCGCCCCGTACGTGGTGACGTCGCCCCAAGGGATCTCCGCTGTGGCGTGAAGGACGTCGGCGACGAAGGCCGTTCGCGCCCACGGCACATCCAGAGGCGGCACGGCGCCGGGGTCCTTGCCGGTGAGCAGCGCGGCGAGAAATCGTGTGACCGGGCGGCGAGCGGACGGTGCGGCGTCGACAGTGCCGCGTGACTCAAGTTCGGCCGCAGTGGGCTCAGGATCGTCGCCGGGCATTGTTGCCGCAATGACGCCCGCGGAGGTCTCCCACACGCGGACGAGCCCGAGCGGCGAGTCGAGTTCACTCCAGCGAATCCTCACCTGGTCGCGCCAGATCAGCTAGTGGTCGTCGCCGAGGTAGGCAGCTCGCACTGAGTCGTCGGCGAGCAACTCTTTGCCCGTTCCGCTCAGCACCACGCGGCCCGTCTCGATCACATAAGCGCGGTCGGCGAGTCGCAATGCGGCCTGCGCGTTTTGCTCAACGAGTAGCAGCGTGGTGCCTTGCGCCTTGAGCTCACGTAACGTCGAAAAGATCCGCTGCATCATGATCGGCGAAAGGCCCATGGATGGCTCATCGAGCATCAGCAGCCGCGGGCGCGACATCAGGGCGCGACCCATGGCCAACATCTGCTGCTCGCCTCCCGACAACGTTCCCGCGGCTTGGCTGCTGCGTTCGTGAAGGACGGGGAAAAGCTCGTAGATCCGTCGCAGGTCGCCGCTGAGGTCGTCGTCTCTGATGAATGCCCCGAGTTCGAGGTTCTCAAGCACGCTCAAGCGGGGAAAGATCCGTCGCCCCTCGGGCACCTGCGCGACGCCTTGGCGCACGATGAGGTGCGCGCCCATACCGCCGATGGGGGAGCCCTCGAACGAGATCGTCCCCGACGCCGGCTTGAGCAGGCCCGACAACGTGCGCAGCGTGGTGGTCTTGCCGGCCCCGTTACTGCCGATCAATGTCACGACCTCGCCGGGCGCGACCGAAAACGAGATCCCCTTCACCGCCTCGATCGCGCCGTAACGCACCGAGAGGTTGGCCACGTCGAGCATCGGGTGGTGCGTACTCATCACTGCTCATCTCCCTCGTCGGTGTCCGTGCCGAGGTACGCCTCGATGACCCGATGGTCGTCTCGCACGGCGGCGGGAAGCCCCTCGGTGAGTTTGCGCCCTTGTACGAGCACCGCGACTCGATCGCAGAGGCTGAAGATGAAGCGGATGTCGTGCTCGATGACGATGACCGCGAGCCCGAAGTCGTCGCGGATGCGCAGCACTAGGTCGCGTGCCGCTTGCGTTTCTTGTGGGTTCATGCCCGCCGTCGGTTCGTCGAGCAGGAGCAGTCCGGGCTCAGTGGCCAGGGCTCGAGCAATTTCGAGCCGACGCTGGTCGCCGTAGGGAAGATTTCGTGCGAGCTCGCTAGTGACAGAGGTGAGCCCGACGTAGGCCAGCAATTCCTTGGCCTTGGCGACCGAGGCTCGTTCCTCGTGGCGGTAGCGCGGCCCGCGGCCGATCGCCGAGAACACGCCCGCTTTGGTCCGCCCGTGCCGCCCAACCATCACGTTTTCGAGCGCGGTCATCGACGGGAAGAGACGGATGTTCTGGAACGTTCGCGCGAGGCCCATCTTGGTGATGTCGCTCGGATCGCCGGTGACGTTTCTCCCTCGGTAGGTCACCGAACCAGCGGTGGGTACTTCCATACCGGTCAAACAATTGAAAAATGTCGTCTTTCCCGCGCCGTTGGGTCCGATGAGGCCGACGATTTCTCGTTCGTGCACGTTGAAGTCGACCGAGTCGACCGCGAGGAGGCCACCAAATCGTTTGGTGACGCCCGCGGCGTTGAAGATCACGTCGGCGCTCACGCTGTTGCTCTCCCGATCGCTGGCTCGGGTTGTGGTGGTGGGTCGTCTGTGTCGACGCCGGTGCGGTGCCCTCGTTGTTTGGGAGGCAGGAGACCCCCGGGCCGTAGTCGCATCATGAGGATCAAGACAATCCCGAAAAACAACAGGCGTTTGTCGGAGAAAAACCGCAGCTTCTCGGGAATGAGTTTGAGGGCGGCCGATCCAAGGATCGCCCCCGTCACGCTGCCCATGCCGCCAAGAACGACCGCGGCGAGCAGGAGAATCGATTCGAGGAAGGTGTAGGAGTCGGGAACGACAGAGTGGTTGACGTGCGCGTCGAGTGTTCCCGCGGCGCCAGCGAGGAACGCGCCGATGGCGAACGCGAGCAGTTTGAGCCGAGCGGTGTTGACGCCCATCGCCCTTGCGGCAACCTCGTCGTCGCGAATCGCAACCCAGGCCCGACCCACTCGCGACCGTCCCAGGCGAGTGAACGCGAGGATGACGATGGCCAACAAGATCGCCTCGACGAAGTAGTAGTTGGAGTCGCCGGGTAAGTCGATCCCGAAAAGCCGATGCGTGTCGGCGAAGTTGTAGCTGCCCAGCTCGAAGTCCGGCACGCCGGAGATTCCGTTGGGGCCACGCGTGAGACCGTTCCAGTTGTTTGCGGTGATGCGGAAGATCTCCCCGAATGCGAGGGTCACGATCGCGAGGTAGTCGCCCTCCAGACGTAACGTCGGCGCTCCGATTGCCGCGCCGGCGAGGGAAGCAATCGTGGCCCCGAGCAAAACGACGACGATCCACGGCAAGTGGATGTGCACGGTAGTAAACGCTGCGTTTGCCAACAGCGCCCCGACGTAAGCACCGGTGCCGACAAACGCGATGTAGCCGAGGTCGAGCAATCCCGCGAGGCCAACCACAATGTTCAGGCCGACCGCTGCGCACGCAAAGATGCCGACCGACGCGGCGACGCGTAACCAATACGCGTTGCCATCCTGAGTAAACGG
>CAZWPY010000163.1:0-3188 GCA_964635475.1 uncultured Acidimicrobiia bacterium | reverse complement strand
TCCTCACTGAGAAGATCAGCGCAGACCCCTGCAACGTCCTGGAGTGCCGTCCGGGGGGTCTGTTTGTTTCCGCGGGTCGTGTTGATCCCGAGCAGTTCCCGCCGATTGTCGTGAACGCCAGCGGCACAGCAATTGACACGATTAGCGGCCCCAGCAGTCCGAACGTGCTTGTCGCGACGGCAACCGTCAACGAGACAGCCACGCCTTGCGGAATCGGAATCGCTCGGATCACAGCCACCGTCACGGGCTGTCTGGGTGTGAGTAACAACTTTGGGGCAGGCTCGGTCGAACTCGTCGTCCCGTCATTCCTGATAGGTGCGACCGGTGGCTCACCTGGAATGGTGGACATCGTCTCGAAGCCCGGTCCGTCTGATGGGTCGTGTACGTCGTTTTCGCCACTCTCGTGGATACTGACTGGTCTAGTGAATCCCAGCCTCACGGCCATCCAAGCCACGATTGAAGTCAGGCTTCTAGCCTCGTTTGTCGCGCCATCGACCAATCTCACGAGCACCTGCAACGTCACTCTTACTGTCGCGGTGGAGATTCTGTGATGCGCCGCTTCTTTCACCCCGCGGGCCAACTCGCGACAATGTCTGGCCGCTCCCATGCGACCGGTGGACAAGTCCCATTCAAGCCAGAGTCCTGGCAGCGTGATGGCTGGATTGAGATTACTGAGGCCCGCTTTGTGGCCCTTGAATCGGCGCACGCCGCGGAGGCGACTGAGGATGCCCAAGCAATTGCCGACTGGGAAGCCGGGCGCGCAGCGGCCTACCGAGCCGCTCGATTAGCCGTCCTTCGCGGTGATCATCACGATCACGCTGACGCCCTGCTTTTGGGGGAGCCTGTCCCGCCAGAGGCACTGGGCCTTGCCCAACCCCCGATCGGCGCCGTAGGCGACCGCTGCGCGCACCAGGCCAAAGCGGCGGACGAAGTGACCAAACGCCACGCGCCAAAAAGCCGCGGCGGCTGATAACCAGCGCAGTTCAGCACTTGGCGCGCAAAGCCGGTGGGGATGCGGTCGCGCAGCGGCTTTGTGATCACGTCAGCAGCGAGGAGCCACGCGAGGGTTGCCACGATCGCGGCGACGGCGATCACTCAGCGACCGCCACGACAGCCACACGGCTGGCGCACCGTCGCCGCGCCACGGGCGCTAGCTGTTCTCTCTCGTGAGGTTGTTTCCATCTCTCCCTCGGGACGTTGTTGACACGGTCATGTGAACAGCACCTCCTGGGCGCACCGCCTGGCGGCCTTCTCGCAGTACTCCTCGTTGAGCTCGACGCCGATCGCCTTCAACCCAAGATCCTTTGCGGCGCGCAGCGTCGACCCAGAACCCATGAATGGGTCGACGATCACAGCGTCTGGCGCACACGAGTACCGGAGGATCGGCGTGAGCACCTCAAGCGGCTTCTGTGTCGGATGCAGCGTGGTCCTGGCGTCGCCGGGGTCGCCAGGGATGACGGTCAGCATGAGCCGTGTCCCGTCGTCCTGGTAGGACCCGCCTGCCATCGGGCGGACCTTGCTGCCGTCGTCGACGCTGCCGTTGCGGGTTGCTTTCACCGTCCACGGGACCGTCTTCGGCACGCGCGGTGGCGTCAGTGGGAGGTCGCCCCACGCACCTCGGTACCAGTGGGTCACCAGCTCGTGGGATCGGTTGAACCTGTCGTTCATCACCCCGCGGCCTCGCGGCTTCGACCAGACGATGTCCTGGGCGAGCTTCCACGCTGCGAAGTCGTCGCGGCGGTCGAGGAACATGCGGGTCGATCCGAAGCACCAGAGCTGCTGGATCGTGCTGCTCAACTCGGCGACCATCTGTGGCCACCCGACGGGCCACCGGTCCCAAGCGAGCGACGTCTCGCCGTACGGCGGATCCGTCACCATCACGTCGGCGGAGGTCCACAGGTCGGCGAGCTCGAGGCAGTTCCCGTGGTAGATCGTCACGTGGTCATCCGAGTAATACGGCTCGATCATGGTAGAGATTCTTCCATCTTGCTGGTAGAACTTCTGTCCCACTTTCGCCACCGACTGTGGCGACTGGCGCGGATCGGCCGAGATCGCCTAGACAAAAGACCAGCTAGGAGCGGATCGGCGCCGATCGGGCGACATCGACGGGCCTTCGGGACTGCCTTGGCAAGGTGATGCTCTACCAACTGAGCCACGTCCCGCAATGGGGTCCGAGACCTTACCACTTGGGGCCCAAAGCGACACAAACGACCTGGTAGACGGCCTGCACGCCACGACTGTCCCTAGCCCGTTGTAATCCTCGCGCGGGCGTCGAGGGACCTGAGGTGTCCCAAAGGTGTCCCAACTTCTTTTGGAGAGCCCCATGCAAATGATCAAAACGAGCAACAAAAAGAACCCGTGGACGGCTCGGGTGACGTTGCCCGCCGACCCGTTGACGGGGAAGCGGCTCAAGGTGGGCGCCTCGGGCCGCACCCGCCGTGAGGCGAGCGAGGCGCTTGAGGCCAAGCTGCGGGCGGCTGGGGAGCGGCTCGGTTGGTGGCCGGAGAACACCGTGGCACGCGCCAAGCAGCCCAGTGGTGCCCGCCCCGAGATTCGCCCGCCCGAAGCCGCGGCCGTGACATCGGCGCTCGCCGCGATCAAGGCTGAGCGCTCTGACTTCGGTGCGCTGTTCCGCGTCCTCGCGGTCGTCGGGCTGCGTCGTGGCGAGGCGCTAGGCCTGCGTTGGAGTGACATCGACTTCGACGAGGAGACGATCACGGTTCGCCGCTCGGTCGGCGCGGGCGAGAAGGGCCGCCCCGTCGTTACCGACGGCAAGACGGCCGCGTCGCGCGCCACGGTGCCAGTGGACTCGGCCACGCTCGATCTGTTGCGCTCGCTGCGTCGCGAGTTCCGCTCGTCGCTCATGGCCGCGGGCGTGCGACCACCCGCCGACGGCTTCGTCTGGCGCTCCGACCCGATGGCGACAAAGCCACTCACTCCCGGCGCGGTCTCGCAGTGGTGGCGGCGCAATCGGGACCGGCTCGGGCTGCCCGGCACGCGTGTGCACGACCTGCGCCATTTCGTCGCGTCGCAACTGCTCGCCGCCGGCGTCGACACCGTGACTGTCCAGGCCCGGCTCCGGCACGCGAGCGCCACGACGACGCTCGCGTTTTACGGCCACCCGGTGCGCGAACGCACTCGGCGCGATCGTCGGCTCGTCCTCAGCGCCGACGATCGAACGGGCGTGG
>CAZWPY010000162.1:0-3222 GCA_964635475.1 uncultured Acidimicrobiia bacterium | reverse complement strand
CACGAGATCCAAATGACCAACGACTACCCGGTGATCCGACCTTGCCGTTGGCGCCACCGCACTTCAATCGACGAACCCCACGAGCACAGTGTGCTGGTGAACGACTGACCCACGACGCGCTCGACGTATTCATCGCGGGATTACTCGAGGCCGACGCGGCTGGGCGGGTGAAGCGCGCGGCCGCTTAGGTGAGGAGTGCCGCGAGTTGTGCGGTGATGTCGGGCGCGTCGAGGTCGAGCACCGCGTCGAGCGGACCGGCGGGACGAAGTGCTGCACGTAACGCCCTCGCGACGTCGCTGGCCGTACGGGGGAGGCCCGGCGCAAGCAGGATCACTCGGTCCGCGGGACCCACGGTGCTGCGGAGTGCGGTTGCTCGGCCGATCGCTCGCCACGCCGCCTCACCACGCGCGAGCCCCGGGCGGGCGCTCGTGGCCGCGCCGCCGATATCGACGAACCACCGGGCATTGGGTGTTTGTGGGTGACTGCACAACAGCGGCACGACGACGCCGGCGTCCTTGACCCGCGCCTTTTCCCTCTCCACAACAAAGCCCGCCGTTTCTAGCGCCGCTTTGGCCAACGCAGCTGCCCCGAGCGCGGGGCGCTCGTCGTCGCGGGCCCCTTCGGCTGCGACGCGGGCGCGAGCGAGCTCGACATAGGTCGGGTCGAGGTCGAAGCCAACACCGCGGCGCCCAAGGCGGGCGGCAGCGACAAGTGTCGATCCACTGCCGAGGAACGGGTCGAGCACGAGGTCGTTTTCAAACGTGAACAGCCTGATGAACATCTCCGGCAGTTCGACGGGAAACGGTGCGGGATGACCGACGCGGCGAGCACTCTCGGTCGGGATCGACCATACGTCGAGGGTGAGGGCGAGGAAGTCGTCGGTTGGCAAGGTTGCGACGTGCGGCAGCCCCCGCTGCTGACGCTCGGCCACGCTGAGCGCTCGGTCGAAACGGCCCTTTGACGCCACGACAACTCGCTCAGTTAGGTCGCGAAAGACGGGGTTGACCGGCGAGCGGTACGAGCCCCACGCGCACGAGCCGGTCGCGCCTTCGGCCTTGGTCCACACCACCTCGCCGCGCAAGAGCAGACCGAGGTCGTCCTGAAGGATTGTGGTCACGTCGGCCGCGAGCGAGCGGTAGGGCTTGCGGCCGAGGTTGGCCACGTTCACCGCGATGCGGCCGCCCGGTTCGAGCACGCGGACGCACTCTGCGAACACGGCGCGCAACATGTCCAGGTAGTCCACATACGAACTGGGGATACTGTCGGCGCCCAACTCTTCTTCGTACTGCTTACCGGCGAAGTAGGGCGGCGAGGTCACGACAAGAGCGACGCTGTTGTCGGGCACCGCCGTCATCGAGCGAGCATCGCCGCACTGGAACGGCTCGATGTCGACAACGCCGGCAATATCGGCCGCGGAGCTGAGTACGGGCGGGGCGAAACGCCCGTAGAAGCCCGACGCGTCGTGGCTCTCGCGTTTGCCGACGCCAAAGTTCGACGTGGCCGTCGGCCGCCGTCGGTTCGCCGGATCGGTCAAACGACGGCCTCGTCGGCAATCTTGAGGACCTCGTCGATGATGTCGAGGCCGTGCTCGACGTCGGCATCAGTGGCAACGAGCGGCGGGACAAGTATCAATACGTTCCAGTGACAGAACATAAGTAAGCCCTGCGCCTTTGCGGCTGCGACCATCTGTGCCACTGGGCCCATCTGTGGGCCCGCGGCGTTGAACGGCACCAGCATCTCGCGAGTCGTTCGGTCGCGAACCAGTTCCACGCCCCAGAAACAACCTTTGCCGCGAACGTCACCGACCGCGGGGTGCCGTTCTGCCATCTCGGCGAGTCGGGGGGCGAACACGTCGTTGCCGAGGTGCGCGGCGTGGGCGATCACGCCGTCGTCCTCGTAGGCCTTGATCGCAGCGACAGCCGCAGCGCACGCCAACGGGTGGCCGGAATAGGTGAGCCCACCTGGGTAGGGGCGCTCGGCGAAGTGATCGGCCGTGCGCGGGCCCATCAGGACAGCGCCGAGTGGCACGTAGCCGCTGTTGATGCCCTTCGCGCACGAGATCAGATCAGGCACCACGCCCCAGTGGTCGACCCCAAACCAGGTGCCGGTGCGCCCGAATCCGGTCATCACTTCGTCGGCGATCATGTAGATGCCGAACTCGTCGCACAGCGCCCGCACTCCCGCGAGGTAGCCGTCGGGCGGGACGAGGATGCCGTTGGTGCCGACGATCGTTTCGAGCACGATGGCCGCCACAGTGTGGGGACCTTCGTACGTGACGATCTCGCGGAGGTGTCCGAGCGCTCGCGCGGCCTCTTCGGCCTCGTTCGTCGATCCGAACGACGAGCGGTAGGTGTAGGGCCCGTTGAAGTGCACGACGCCGCTTGCCGACGGCTCTGAGGGCCACCGCCGGGGCTCGCCAGTAAGCGTGATCGCTGCGTGGGTCGCGCCGTGGTAGCTGCGGTACGAGGCGAGCACCTTGTGGCGGCCCGTGACCAGGCGAGCCATTCGGATGGCGTTTTCGTTGGCCTCGGCGCCGCCGTTGGTGAAGAACACCTTGTTGATATCGCCGGGAGCTCGTTCGGCGAGGAGGCGGGCAGCTTCGCCGCGTGACGCGGCGGCGTGCTGGGGAGCGAGGGTGCACAACGTCGCGGCTTGTTTTTGGATCGCGGCGACGACTTTGGGGTGTTGGTGGCCAAGATTCGTGAACACCAGCTGGCTCGAGAAGTCGAGGAAACGGTTGTCGTCGTAGTCCCAGATCCACGCGCCCTCGCCACCTGCGACACACAGCGGGTCGAGCGCCGCCTGCGCTGACCAGGAGTGAAACACGTGTGCTCGGTCGTCGGCATAGGCCTGTGCGCCTTTGGACGGAGAAGTCATACCCGCAACGTAGTTGGCGCACCAGGCCTCTGGCCGCCCACTGGCGATCCTGAACGAGCCGTATCGTCGAAGCGATCGAACGCCGCATGGGGAGGCAACGAGCATGAATCGTCGCAACCGGGTCCTGTTGGCTGTTGGCTGCGCCGGCTCGGTCGCGGCGGCCGCCATTGTCTCGGGCGTCACGGGTAGGGCCGGATCTGAGCCGGTTGCCGTTAAGTCAATCGAGCCCCGAACCGGCGGAGTCACATCGACGCCGACGGAGCGCGCAGTGCCGGCGGACGTTGGTGAGCTCGAAAAGGCCGTACCTGGCCTGGGTCAGGACCTCGTGCTCGATGGGAAAACGTT
>CAZWPY010000161.1:0-3226 GCA_964635475.1 uncultured Acidimicrobiia bacterium | reverse complement strand
CGGCGGCCACCCACCCATGACCCGCGTCAACAACCTCCCAGGGCATTACAGCTAGTCCGAGCCTCCGCTTCCGCCGATGTTCCAACACTTCATTCATAGGTTTCTCCCACTACAGCCATTACAGATCGCCGTAGACTAGCCGGAGCCCGAACCTCCGGCGAGGGACCAGACGACCTACCATCCGCTATCGCCGCTGCCTCGTACTATTGGCCCGTGAACGCTCGCTCGGACCCGTCTTCGCGACTGCAGCGCCAGCCACGCTCCGCGTCGCCCGCTCGAACCCAGCGAGGCCTCGTACCGGTTCTCGACATCGAGCCACCGATCCCTGACCCGCGGGTGAGCGATGTCGACGAGTGGGGTCGCTCGGAACGCACACGTGCACTCACGCGGGCCTTGTACGACCCGATCTACCGGCACTGGTTCCGAGCCGAGTGGGAGGGGCTCGAGAACATCCCGCAAACCGGTGGTGCCTTGCTCGTCGCCAACCACGCGGGCGCGATCCCGTCGGATGCGCCCGTGATCATGCACGGCGTCGAAGTTGAGCTCGGTCGACCCGTTTACGGCCTCGCCGAACACTTCTTCAAGACCGTTCCGTTCCTCTCTACCGCGTGGGCCCGCAGCGGCGGAGTGGCCGCACATCCGGAAAACGCGTACCGCCTGCTGCGCGAGCAAAACCAGCTCGTGTTGGTGTTTCCCGAGGGCGTCAAGGGTCCCAGCAAGCTCTACAAAGATCGTTACCAACTACGCAGATTCGGCCGCGGCGGCTTTGTGGAGATCGCCATGCGCTCGGGCGTTCCGATTGTGCCGATCGCGGTCGTCGGCGCCGAAGAGTCGATGCCGATCCTCGCCCGCTCATCGATTTTGGCAAAGGCGCTGGGTATCCCCTACGCACCGCTCACCGCCAACATGCTCGCGTTTGGCCCCGTGCTCGGCGCCGCCTTGTATTTCCCCGCCAAGTTCAAACTGCGGGTGTTGCCGCCGGTGCGTTTCGACGTGGCGCCGGATCAAGAGCGTTACTCACGCTCTCGCATCATGGACGAGGCCGAAGCAATCCGTCGGTCGCTGCAAGAGAACCTCTACGACATGTTGAGACACCGCAAGTCGATCTGGTTCGGCTGAGCGGGCTAGCTGAACGGGCTAAGGGACACACACGTGGGACGACGAGTACTCATCACCGGCCTCGGCAGCTTCTGGGGCGGGCGTGTTGCGATGGCGATGGAAGCAGACCCATCCGTCGAGGTCATCGTGGGCGTCGACACCCACGAACCGACCCACCGGCTCGAACGAACGGAGTTCGTCCGCGCTGATCAGAACTACTCAATCCTCAGTCGAATCGTCGACGCAGCTCAGATCGACACAATCCTGCACACCTTCCTTCAGGTCGACTCCACCGCTACCTCGGGCCGTGCCCTGCACGAAACCAACGTGATCGGCACGATGAACTTGCTGGCAGCGTGTTCATCAGCAAATACCAGCGTGCGCCACGTCGTCGTCAAGTCCTCGACCATGGTTTATGGGGCCTCGAGCCAGGACCCCGTGTGGTTTCGCGAGAACATGCGCCGCCGCACGACGCCAAAAACGCGTGTCGAGCGGTCTCTTGTGGAGGTTGAGGGTTACCTACGCGACTACGCCGAGGACAACCCGCACGTAAACGTCACGCTGCTGCGGTTCTCCAACGTCCTTGGGACCGACGTCACCACGCCGATCTCACGGCTGCTCCAGTTACCGATGGTGCCCGCGATTGCCGGATTTGATCCGCGGCTCCAGTTTGTCCACGAAGACGACGTAGTGCGCTCGTTGACCTTCGTGGTCGACAACGAGCTGGGTGGGGTGTTCAACGTCGCTGGCGATGGCCTACTTCCCTGGAGTGAGGTGGCGGCGCTGTGCGGAAAGCGGCTGCTGCACATCCCGTTTCTTGGCGCAGACTGGCTCGCGGCGGCGTTACGGGGACTGCGAGTCTTCGACATTCCCGAGGAGACCGAGGCCGTCTTGCGTTACGGACGTGGCGTCGACAATCGCCGGCTGAAACAAGCGGGATTCCGTTACCACTACACCTCGGCGGGCGCCGTCGACGCGTTTTCACAGGCCGACCGCCTCAACCGTTCTGTTGGCACACGCCACCCCGGGTACAAGTACGAACAAGACGTCGAGAACTTCTTCCGCCACTCACCCGCGGTCGTGCGCCACAACGACCTGGCCAGCCGGCCGCCCACATCATGAGCCTGGTACTAACGCAGCGTCATGGCCGCGTCGAACTCATCACGCTCAACCACCCGGAGAAGCGCAACACCCTCACGGCCGAACTCAACGAGGCGCTGGTCGCTGCCGTCGACGCAGCCGAGGCCGACGCCGATGTCGGGGCCGTCGTCCTCACCGGCGCCGGGCCCGCGTTTTGTGCCGGTGCAGGTTTGGCGGTGCTCGGGTCCCAGCCCGACGAGGCCAAACTGCGATCGGTCTACGCCGGATTCCTGCGTGTAGCCGAGTGCCGGTTGCCGACTGTGGCCGCTGTCAACGGACCCGCCGTCGGAGCCGGGATGAACCTGGCTCTCGCGTGCGACGTACGAGTCACCAGCACCCTTGGTCGATTCGACTCGCGTTTCTTGAAGATCGGCCTGCACTCCGGTGGCGGGCACACGTGGATGATGCGAAACATCGCCGGCCTGCAAACGGCCGCCGCCACGCTGCTATTCGGCCAAGTGATCTCCGGCCCTGCTGCGGTCGACAAAGGCCTCGCGTGGGAGTGCACCGAGCCCGACACGTTGGTTGATCGAGCAGTGGAACTCGCGCAGGTTGCTGCCGCAGGGCCGCGTGAACTGGCGATCGCGCTCAAACAGACGTTGCACGGCATCTCGGCCTGTACAACCCACGCAGAGGCCGTGAGTTACGAAGTCGGCCCGCAGCTGTGGTCGCTGGAACAGCCGTTCGCCGCGCAATTGATCACGTCGCTCCAGCAGGCCATCGCGCAGCGGCCAGGCACCCCGACGGCCTGACGCCGCGCTCACGTGGTCGGGCACACGCCCCAGCCGCGGCGAGGCTGGCCGACTTGCCGGTCGTGCTGACCGTGCCCGGGGCGGGATTCGAACCCGCACGCCGTGGCCGCCGCTTTTAAGGCGGCTGCGTCTGCCTGTTCCGCCACCCGGGCGCGCAAGCAGCCTTGCACACGCACAGCCGTAGCCTCGCGGAGGCTGGAGAGAGCACAGCCGTAGCCTCGCGGAGGCTGGAGAGA
>CAZWPY010000160.1:0-3241 GCA_964635475.1 uncultured Acidimicrobiia bacterium | reverse complement strand
GTGGCGCTGCTGGGACACCGGCGGCGCTGCCGCGCCAGTTGTCACAAACGACCGAGTAGGTCTGCTTTCTTCGTTTCGAACTCAACATCGGTGATCACGCCGCGGCGGCGCAGATCGTCGAGCTGATCGATCTGTTCAGGAATCGACACCTCACGACGACCGGCCATGCGATCAGCGATGCGGTTCTGGTTCGCTTCGATCTGCCGATAGATCTCGTTTTGCACACGTTGCGGCTTGAGGATGTCGGTGAACGTCTGCTGACCGCGCTCGCCTCCCGACTCGATCAGAAGGTCGCCCGCGCCGATGATCCGCTCGAAGATCGACTGGCTGAAGGTGATGTCGTTGATCCGCTCCAAGGGAATCTCACGGCCGGACTTGGCGAGGATGCCGGTCCGATAAATCAGCCGGTCGCCCGTGACCACGAGCTCAGTCGTGCGCCACTGGATCACCTCAACCAGAAGCCACAACGCGGCGACAGCCAGCAGACCGAGCCCGACGTAACGGGCGATGTCGTTGTCGACTTTGGCGTACAAAACGACGACGAGCGCGAGGGCCGCCACGACAGCCACGATCTCCTTGGCGAGAAACCACGGGTGCGGCCGCAGGTCGAGGATGATCTCCTCGCCCTCGTTGAGAAGATCAGGCGGAAATCCCATACACGAAGCGTAGGTGTCGCGGGCAGCTCACGCCGCGACCCGGCGACCGGGAGTCAGCGTCGCTGGCCGAAGTCGGCCGCATACGGGGCAAATACGCCCGGGAGTCCCCCCGTGTGCATAAACACGACCGTTTGCTCTGCGCTCAGCTCGCCGCTGCGGCACATCGAGACGAGCCCCGCTGCGGCCTTGGCCGTGTAGACGGGGTCGAGGATCAACCCAGAGTGGCGTGCAAACAGACTCGCCGCGTCGCTGGCCTCCGCGGTAAGCGCGGCGTAACGCTCACCGACGAAACGGTCTCGGACATCGAACGTCTGCGGAATGGGGCCGGGGTCGAAACCGTCGGCGACAAGGACCTCGCGGGCGTCGGCAGCAAGGCCAGCAAGGGCATCGGCTAGGTCGGGGCGAGCGCCAACGTCGATGCCCACCACCTTCGTGCGGGCATCAGTCGCAAACCCGAGGCTGAGGCCCGCCTGCGTGCCCCCTGTGCCCGACGCGGTCAACACCACGTCGGGCGGAATCCCGCCGAGTTGGCCGGTGATCTCGACCGCTGCGTGGGTATAGGCGGCAACGCCCTCGCCCGAGCTGCCACCGAGCGGAATCGGTAACGCACAACGCCCCGTTGCACTCGCGGCGTTGAGTTCGGCGGCGGTGGATTCGACGGCAGCTTCGGCCACGTGGTGTTCGAGGGGGCCGTCGAGCCAACGAATCTCAGCGCCAAAGACCCGGTCGAGCAAGACGTTCGCCGTCGGTGGACTCGGTTCAGGTCCCGCCAATACCAGCACACACCGCATGCCAACACGGGCGGCCACCCCGGCAGTGGAACGCGCGTGGTTCGACTGAGTGCCACCACCAGTGACCAGCGTGTCGAGATTGAGACGGCGAGCCTGCGCGACGAGCCGTTCGAGTTTGCGGATCTTGTTGCCACCCGCGGCGACGCCCGTGCAGTCGTCACGTTTTACGAAAAAGCGGTCGGGGTCGAGGCCCAGCTCTCGCGCAAGGCGCGGCGCTCGCTCCAGCGGCGTCGGCAAATGCGCGAACTCAGCCACGGCTGTTGTCGGCAGGCTCGGGCGACGGGTCGGGCGCGGAGTACCGCGAGTCGCGAGGCCGATTCGCTTGGGCGCGGCGTACTGAGCGGGCGAACAACACGCCGATGCACACCACCGCAACGGTGAGTCCACCGAGGATGAGGTAACCGCGCTCGGTCGCCGGATCATCGCCAAACGGATCGGCACGGGGTTCGAACTGCGAACTCGACGCCGACTCCCCGGCCGCGATCAACACGTCCGGAGCTCGGGGCGCGTCGGGTGAGCTAGCAAAAGCGACGCGACCGAGCGGACTAAGACACGCCGCCGCTGTGATCACTAGCGCGGCGAGCGAGCGCCGCCAACGGAACTGACGACGAGTGGCCAACACGTCAGCCACGCAAGTCGATCCGCAACACGAGCACACCGTCGACCAGTTCGACCGTGGCGTCGGCCAACATCGCGAAGTCCTGGTAGTCGACCTTGGCCTGCTCGATGAACCGCGCCCGCTCCGCGCCCGCGACGGGCGGCAAGGGACGATCCCGAACTGCCTCAGCTCGCACCCTGAAGCGCTCCACCATCGCCTGAGGATCAAAGTCCGCCACGTCCCAAGTGTTCCACGCTCACACCTCAAACCGCGCCCACAGGAGCGCGCGTGACGACGGACCGCAAGACCCGCGAAGGCGAGTGGCCCCGGCGCGCACGTGGGCCAGCTAAGGGCACGAACACGTCACTCCCGGGCGTCGGTGATCGCAATGTCGTATGGAGCAAAGCTGCGGTCGGCACTCACCAACCGCAGCGCCTCAAGCTGAGCCTGCGCGACCAGAATCCGATCGAACGGGTCGCGATGGTGCATCGGCAGCGTCGCGGCACGTTCAGCGTGGTTTGCCGCAATGCTCAGCAGCACAAACCCGCTCGACGAAATCGCCTCTAGCAATCCCTCTGGAAAACTCAACTTCCCCAAGGCGCGTTTGATCCCCAGTTCCCACGGGGTCACTGCCGACACGTACACGACGTCGGCCTCCCCGATCAGTTCGCGACACGAAGCGCCAAGCGACACGTTGTTCTCAAGCCACCACAACACCACGTGACTGTCGAGTAGCAACCTCAACGCGACGCGTCACCAGCGGAGGCAACGAACATCTCAACGAGCTCCTCATCCGAGGTCACGCACTGGTCGCTCCCGCGAACTTGGCTCGCCCAGATCCCCGGGACACGCGCAGCACGATCCGGTGTCCACGCAACGATCCGCACGACGGGCTCGCCGTTCCGGGCAACGATCACGTCGACGCCGGCCAGCGCCTCGCGGATCAGCTCCGACAGCCGTGACTTGGCCTGATGAGTGTTCACGACGAGGGTTGCCATCGGCTCTAGCTTAGCTAAGTCCCTTACTTTCAGCCACGCGTCAGCCGGCGCGGGGCCACAAGGTCTGTTGGCCGAGGTGGCCTACCAACTCGTGCCACGAACGCACCCGGCACGCGTAGGCGGCTGCCGCGCCGCGGTTGTGAGGTTGTTCGAAAAGGAAGCTCCGACACACCCGCGCGAGCAAGTCGGCCTCGTCGG
>CAZWPY010000159.1:0-3334 GCA_964635475.1 uncultured Acidimicrobiia bacterium | reverse complement strand
TCGCCGCCGAGGAACTCGACCGTTCGGTCGGGCAGCTGGTCGAACGGCTCCTACCTGTGTTGGACAACGTCGAACTGGGGGTCGCGCACGGCGTCGAAGGTTTAGAGCCGATCGGCCGTGCTTTGCTCGACGAGTTGCAAAAGGCAGGCCTCGAACTCATCGACGCGATCGACCGCATGTTTGATCCCCACGAGCACGAAGCCGTCGGCCAAACGCCGCCCACCGCAACAGGCGAACCCGGGAGCGTGGGTGAAGTACTGCGTTCGGGCTATCGCTGGCGCGGCAAGGTGTTGCGGCCGGCGATGGTGTTGGTGCGGAGTGAGTCGCCTGACTAGGCGAGCGGCGGTCGAGGCGCAGTTGTCGTGAAGTACCGCCCACAGCGGTGGGCGCAAGCAAGTACCGCCCACAGCGGTGGGCGCAAGTGGCGAAGGGAGGCGAGATGGCCGCAACACCACAGCGGGAATGGTTCGACAAGGACTACTACGCGGTCTTGGGCGTCTCGCCGAGCGCGACCGACAAAGAGATCACCAAGGCATATCGGCGGCTTGCCAAGGAGCACCATCCCGACGCGAACCCCGGGTCTGAGGAGCGATTTAAGGAAATATCCGTCGCGTACGACGTCTTGAGCGACGCTGAGAAGCGTCCCGTGTACGACGAAGTTCGCCGGGGTGGGCCCGCTGCGGGAGGGGGATTTCCCGGCTCGGGCGGATTCACGTCGCAGGGCAATTTTGACGACGGTGACCTCGGCGACCTACTCGGCGGGCTTTTCGGCCGCGGTGCTCGCACAAGTGGCTTCGGCACCGGCGCGGGCGGAGGTCGGCGCCGTCGTGGTGCCGACGTCGAGGCAGCGGTGCGGCTGACGTTTCTTGATGCCGCGCGCGGGGCGGTTGTGTCGGTATCGGTGATGGGCGACGACACGTGTGCGACCTGCCATGGGTCAGGCGCGGCGCCGGGCACGTCGCCGACCGTGTGTTCGAAGTGCGCTGGTCGAGGCGTGCTATCGGAAAATCAAGGGTTGTTTGGGTTTTCGCGACCCTGTGATCAGTGTGGTGGGGTCGGAATGGTCGTCGAGTCCCCGTGTTCTCGCTGCCGTGGGCAAGGCGTGGTCCGCCGCACAAGGAATGTTCCCGTGCGGATTCCAGCCGGGGTGGCCGATGGCCAACGGATTCGCGTGAAGGGCAAAGGCGGACCGAGTTCGGGGAACGGTCCGGCGGGCGACCTTTTTGTCGACGTCCATGTCGATGCGCACCCGTACTTCTCTCGCCAAGGCAAACACCTCGTGGTCAACGTTCCCGTCACCGTGGCAGAAGCGGCGTTGGGTGCCGAGGTGCGAGTTCCCACGTTGGGCGAACCGGTCACGCTCAAAATTCCCGCTGGGACGACAACGGGGAAGTTGCTGCGGGTGCGCGATCGCGGCATCACTTCTCCGGCTGGGACCTCGGACTTGCTTGTGCGAGTCGAGGTCGTGATCCCGACAAACCTTTCCGATGCCGAACGCAGCGCGTTCGAAGCGTTGCGAGCGGCCCAAGTCATTTCGCCTCGTGCTCACTTGGGGGTATGACAGTGGACGGCGTTTACGTCATTTCCGTCGCAGCCGAACTGGCTGGTATTCACCCGCAAACTTTGCGTTTGTGGGAGCGCAAGGGATTGTTGGCTCCGCAACGAACCGGCACCGGGCGGCGTCGTTATTCCGACGCCGACATTGCTCGGCTCGACCGGATCATGGCGCTCACTCAAGCAGGCGTGAACCTCGAAGGCGTCAAACGCATCTTGGCGCTCGATGAGGAAGTCGCGCGATTGCGCCATGAGGTGGCCCGCCTCGATGCGCAGATGACACACAACATGGCTGCGGCGCGGCAAGCGATTGCCGCAGCCGAACGGTCCCATCGCCGTGATCTCGTTCCGCTGACACAAACGTTGGCGCCGTTTCGACGACGCTGACCGCGCCGGCGCAGGCCCGACTCTTCTCCAGCGTGTGCCTCGGCCCGCTACGCCAGCCGCCGATCCCGGCGTTCCCCAGTGTGATTCATCTCTTGCGTTGCTCACACAACGCGATTCATCTCATGCGTTGCTCACACAACGCGGGCTTGTTAGGAGCCACCCATGGCCGTTGATCCGCAGAAGTTCACACAGAAGACAGCCGAGGCTGTGCGCGACGCAGTCGAGTCCGCTCGCCGCGCCCACCACGGTGAGGTCGTCGTCGACCACCTACTGGTCGCGCTCCTCGAGCAAAAGGACAGCGTGGTCGGTCCGGTGCTCGCGCGCGTCGGCCTCACGGCTGCGGTCGTGCGTGGCCAAGCCCAAGAGCGGCTGGATCGGGCCGCGCAGACGTTTGGTGGCGACGAGCCGGGACTGTCACGACCGCTGCGTGATGCGCTCGAGCGCGCCGACGCCATCAGATCGACGATGGGTGATCAGTATTTGTCGACCGAACATCTGCTGATCGCCTTGGCCGACGTGTTGGGGGTCGACGAGCAGAGTCTGCGCGCCACCGTCGATGCCGTCCGTGGACCGCACAAGGTGACGTCGCAGACTCCGGAGGACCGTTACCAAGCGTTGGAACGTTTTGGTCGTGACCTCACCGAGGTCGCGCGTGAGGGGAAACTCGATCCCGTCATTGGCCGCGACGAGGAAATCCGTCGTGTGATTCAAGTGCTCTCGCGTCGAACAAAAAACAACCCGGTGTTGATCGGCGAGCCCGGCGTCGGCAAAACGGCGATCGTCGAGGGCCTCGCGCGGCGCATAGTCGAAGGCGATGTCCCGGACAGCCTGAAAAACAAACGACTGATCTCACTTGACCTCGCCGCGATGGTGGCGGGCGCGAAGTATCGCGGCGAGTTCGAGGAACGTCTTAAGGCCGTTTTGGCCGAAATCACCGACTCGGCGGGCGAGATCGTCACCTTCATCGACGAGATTCATACGGTTGTGGGCGCCGGCGCCGCGGAAGGTGCAATGGACGCGGGCAACATGCTGAAGCCACTGTTGGCCCGTGGCGAGCTTCGTTTGATTGGCGCAACGACACTCGACGAGTACCGCACTCGCATTGAGAAGGACCCCGCGCTCGAACGGCGTTTCCAGCAAGTGTTTGTTGGTGAACCGTCGGTGGAGGACTCCATCGCAATCTTGCGGGGGCTGAAGGAGCGTTACGAGGTTCACCACGGTGTGCGAATTCAAGACAGCGCACTCGTGGCGGCGGCCGTGTTGTCGAATCGTTACCTGACCGGGCGTTTCCTTCCCGACAAGGCGATCGACCTGGTCGATGAAGCGGCCAGTCGGCTGCGCATCGAGATCGACTCGTTGCCGACCGAGATCGACGTGGTCGAGCGGCGAATCC
>CAZWPY010000158.1:0-3505 GCA_964635475.1 uncultured Acidimicrobiia bacterium | reverse complement strand
CCGTGTCTGATTCCGGCTCTGCCCAGTCGACGCCGTGTCTGATTCCGGCTCTGCCCAGTCGACGCCGTGTCTGATTCCGGCTCTGCCAAGTCGACGCCGTGTCTGATTCCGGCTCTGCCAAGTCGACGCCGCGTCTGATTCCGGCTCTGCCCAGTCGACGCCGGAATCTCGCGACTCGATACGCTGGCGCCACGTCACACAACGACGCCGGAACCATTCCGGCAAAACCCCCCGGAGGAAGTCATGGGAATCGGCGACAAGATCAACGAAGCCAAGGACAAAGCACAGGATCTCGCAGCACAGGCCAAGGATCGTCTCGACGGCGACGGCAACGGCGAGAGCCTGGTCGACAAGGCTAAAGAGGCTGCTGCGGAGCTCAAGGACAAGGCGAGCGAGCTCGTCGACAAAGTCAAGGATCGTTTCGACCGCGACGGCGACGCCGACGGCGGCGGCGAGAGCCTGGTCGACAAGGCCAAAGACGCTGCTGCTGAGCTGAAGGACAAGGCGAGCGAGATGGTCGACAAGGTCAAGGACCGCTTCGACGGCGACAAGGCCTAAGGCGTTAGGCCCAGCGACACGGCCTAGCCCTAGGTAGGCCAAGCAACACAACTCGTCCGACGCCTGGCGCCGGACAAAACCATCGCATACGACCCGGCGACTCACGACCGACGCCGGGTCGTAGCGCGTCCGGGCGCCGTGTACCGTCCTGGCGTGCAGATTTCGATGCAGCTCCAGTACGCCGGCGGTTTCGCCGAAGCAGCCCGTCACGTGGCCGACCTCGAGTCGGCCGGGCTCGACATCGTGTGGGTGGCCGAGGCCTACGGCTTCGACGGACCGAGCTTTATGGGTTACCTCGCGGCCAAGACGAAAACCGTGCAGATCGGCTCGGGAATCCTCAACATCTACACCCGCACGCCGACCTTGCTCGCGATGACGGCGGCGGGCGTCGATGCCCTTAGCGAGGGCCGCTGCATTCTCGGCCTCGGCGCGTCCGGCCCACAGGTGATCGAAGGTTTCCACGGCGTTCCCTACGATCGGCCGCTCGGTCGCACCCGCGAGATCGTCCAGGTGTGCCGCACGGTGTGGCGCCGTGAGGTTCTCGAACACGCGGGGCCCAACTACACCATGCCGCTACCCGCCGAGCAGGGAACCGGCCTCGGCAAAGCGCTCAAACTGATCACCCATCCCGTTCGGGCCGACATCCCGATTTACGTCGCATCGCTCGGCAACAAAAACGTGCAACTCACTGCCGAGATCGCCGACGGCTGGCTACCGATCTTCTACATCCCCGAGCGCGCGGCCTCGGTGTGGGGCGACGCGCTCGCAGCCGGCGCCGCGGCCCGAGATCCACAACTTGGCGCGCTGGAGATCTCGGCGGGTGGAATCGTCGCCGTCGTCGACGATCCGGCAGAGGCCAAGGCGGTGCGCGACTTCGCACGCCCGCTGATCGCGTTGTACGTCGGCGGCATGGGCGCGAAGGGCAAGAACTTCTACAACGAACTGGCCTGCCGTTACGGCTACGAAGCCGAGGCAAGCCAGATTCAAGAGCTGTACCTCAGCGGCGACAAACGAGGCGCGGCCGCGCTCGTCCCCGACGAAATGCTCGAACTCACCAACCTCGTCGGCCCCGAGGGCTACATCCGTGATCGCATTGCGGCGTTTAAGGAGTCGGGCGTGACCGTGTTGCAAGTGACCCCGGTCGGACCCGACACCGTCGCACTGATGGAGAAGGTTCGGACCTGGGTCGACGCGTGAGCGCGGCGCCTGCCGCGCTCACGGGCCGGTAGAGCGCGCGGCGCTCGCCGCGCTGGGCGGATAGAGCGCGCGGCGCTCGCCGCGCTGGGCCGGTAGAGGGCGCGGCGCAGCCGCTAGTGGGTGACGACGCGGGGCAGTTCCTTGGCCTGCGCGACCCACTTCTTCACTTCGGCCAACGTTGGCACCGAACGCACGAGCTTGCGCTCCTCGTTGGTGGCCGCGAGCGCCTCGGCCAGATTGGTTGGTTTCCTCGTGGCCAGCTCGACCACCGTGTCGACGCCAGCTGCCTCGAGCAACTCAGCGTGTTCGCCCGCTACACCGTCGATACGAAACAGGTCGGCGTGGTTCACCCACCGCAGGATGCGTTTGCCCGAAATCCCCGTCGCCTCAGCAAGTTTCGCCCGACCCTTGGCCGACGCCCCCGCTTTCAGCAACCCGGCCACGGTCTTCACGCCCGCGTCGGCGAGTTTGCTGGCATAACTCGGACCAACACCTTCGATCTCAGTGATCGAGCTCATGACAACTCCCTGTCTTGTATGTTCGCTGAACCTTGCGCCGCCCATGCACCTGCGAGGCGTCCGCCGTGCGATGAGCCGAGGCCCGAAGGCCCGAGAACTCCGACACGGCCGAACGCAGCGGTGCGACGCCGGAACTCTACGGCGCCGGGGTGTCGCCGCGGCGACACGGCCGCCCAAAGTGCCGCGGCTGCGGCACGGCCGCCCAAAGTGCCGCGGCTGCGGCACAGCCACAATGATGTGGCCATGACCGTCGACTATTCCGCCGCCGATCCCCGGCTCGCCACGCTCACCGCGGCCGACCTTTACCGCGACGTACGCGAGCGCCTCACGTCGTTGCTCAACGACGCGCTCGCAACAGCGGGGCCCGCTATCGCAGACCAGCGGGTACCTGGGACGCCGGGCTGGTCGCTTCACGACTTGGTCGCGCACCTCGCTGGCTCCGCAGTCGACATCGTGAACGGCAACCTCGACGGAGTGACGACCGACCCCTGGACAAGCGCTCAGGTGCTCGCCCGCGAGGACGCCACTTTGCCCGAGCTGCTCGCCGAGTGGACCACCGCGGCCACCAGCCTCGAGGCCGCTCTCGCCGTAGAGCCGAAAGGAATCCTCCGGCTCATGGTGCTCGACATCGTGGTGCACGAACACGACGTGCGTGGTGCGCTCGGCGCACCGGGCGGTCGCGACAGCCTCGCTCTGCGATGGTTGTGGCAATCGCCTGAGCGGTTGTGCCACAGCCGGATCGAAACCGCCGGTCTCGCTCCCCTTCATCTCGTTTTAGTTTCCGATACTGGTACGCAACGACGCTGCACGGCCGGCAGTGGTGCAGGTGGCGCCGTCGTGCGCGCGCCCGAGTTCGAACTCTTCCGAACGCTCACCGGACGGCGTTCGGCCGAACAGATCCTCGGCTACGAGTGGGAGGGCGACCCAACGGGTTACTTGATGGTGCTCTCGCCCTTCGGCCCGCTGCCCGCCGAGAACGTGATCGAGGCGACCTGACCCCCGACGGCCAACGTTTACGACCCGTCGCGGCGCAGGCTTATACGTGGGATCCGCGAGCGGAGCGTGGCCGATCTCGGCGAGTTCGGACCGTTTCGCGGCGCGGCACCAGTGCCGCTGGGTCGGGGCGCGGCCGTGCCGCTGGGCCGCGGCGCGGCCGTGCCGCTGGGCCGCGGTACGCTGGCGGGACCACGGCCTCGTGTTCGGCGCCCAAGCGCTACACCATCACCTCCAGC
>CAZWPY010000157.1:0-3672 GCA_964635475.1 uncultured Acidimicrobiia bacterium | reverse complement strand
TCAGCGCCGACAGCGGCCGGGTACTGAGGGCAAAGCCCTCGCCGACCGACAACACCACGGGTTGGCGCGCCGTGCGAGCCGCAACGACCACAAGCTCGTCACCATCGGCACTCGGCCCAGCCCTGCCGGTCACGGTCATCGGCGGCGCAACAGCTCAATAAACGTGTCCGGCGCGACGACGTTGCCCCCCACCCGTGCGACCCGGGTCGCGAGGTCTCGATCTGCCGTGACGACCACGACCGGCCGATCAGCCGCCACTGATTCAATCCGCACGACGATTTCGTCGTCGGCGTTGCGGCCACGAGAGAACACCACCGAGAACGGCGTCCGGCCTGCGTCGCTGGCCGCAAGCTCTGTTACGCCGTCGAAAACCACAACGATTTCCGCGGCAGAACGCGTGGCCCACGGGCTCAGCAGGGCCGTCAACGATGCCCGCAGCCGGGCCGGCACGTCGCCGTCGGTCGCCGCGGGGCGACTTCCCTGCGGCCGACTCAACGCGTGCGCGACGTTGTAGCCGTCGAGCAGCACGACGAGCCCGGGAGCTTCACACCACGCCGCAACAGTCTGCAGCGAGTGTTCGTCGAGCCCGGGCGGCGGACGCATCGCCACACGACGCCCGCGCCGACGAGCGCCCGACCTGCTCGACGGGCGTTGCGGCGCGTACGCGGCCGAGTCGACCTCGAGCACAAACTCCTCGTGCGCGAGAGCCGCAACAAGATCGGACCGCAGCCTCTCGGCAAGCTCCATAGCCCCAGCAAGCGCTGTACGCATCTCGCGGGTTCCGCGAGCCACCGCATCAGCTTGTTCCAGCTCCGCCTTCGCCGCTTGCCGGCGAAGGATCTCGTTCTCGCGGCGAGCCATGCGCAACGAACGCTCGACGCTGTCGAGCTCCTCTCGCAGTTCTGCCGCCACTGCACGCGCGACAAACAGCTCAGCCTCGGTCGACTCGACGCGCGCGAGCAGGTCGGCTCGCTCGCTCTGCACTGCCGCCAACTCGGCCGCCACGCGGCGCCGCTCCGAGCGCGCCGCCGCCCGCTCGGCCTTCGCCGCGCTCAACGCCTCGGCCGCTTGGGCTCGATCGGCACGGGCCGCGGCGAGCGCCTTTTCGACTTTCGGGCTCGTTGTGTTCTGTGCCCTCGCGGGTGCAACTCTGGAAGCGCCGTTGGCACCGTGAGCGGGCGGGACTGCCCCTTGCTCGCCGACCGTTCTCGGCAGCATCTCCGCGAGCGATTCACGCCAGCCCGGCGGCCGTGCCAACCACGTCGAGACAAGTTCGACATGGGCGGCCCGACCCAGCGACCGCGAGGAGCCCGACTCCGTCAGCACCTCAAGGACTCGTTCACGAAACGCGTCGTCGTGTTCCATCACCCGACGAACCTGCCCGAGCGCCGACTTGGGCAGGCGGCTGAATCGCAAGAAGTGGCGCAATTCCGCGGGAGCGGTCCGTGCCGGAGTCCCCGCCTCGTCGGCGCGGGCCACCACAATCGCCGCCTCTAACACCGGCGTCAGCGCCGCGAGCGGCACCAAACCCAAGATCGCCTTGTCGTCGCGAGCCTGCGTGAGCGAATCCGGCGATTCACCCGTGTCGGGTCGATCAGAGCGCGCGTGGCTCATCATCCTCACGGCCCGGCGCCGCGTCGCCGCCCTGGCCGACGAGTCCGACCCCGTCGACGAACTCGACGTCGCGCCCGTGGCCACACCACCGACACTCGACGGACTCAACCTCCTCAGCGAGCACCCGCTCCTCTTCAACGGTTAAGTCGCCCGCAACGTTGAAGTGGAAAAAGGCCGCGGTTCTGCGCGCAAACACGACGTCAAATCGAGTCAAGTTCCCACACGCGCCACAACGCGGTCGCAGTCCACCTTCCAGCAACATTGCCAAAGTCTACGGGGTGTGTTGCCCGATGATCCTGGGCCGGCGAACGACGACGCCGCGGTGGTCCCCCGCTTCCGAACACACGTTCGGTATCGTGGCTCGGTGCAACGATCGTTCGACGACCTTGGCCGGCCGCTGTACGAAACAACGTTTTGCGTGCTCGACATCGAAACGACCGGAGGTTCGCCCGCGGCCGACGCGATCACCGAAATCGGTGCCGTCTTGTACAGGGGTGGCGAGCGGATCGGCACGTTTCAGACGCTGGTCAACCCTGGCACTCCGATTCCGCCGACGATCGTGTTGCTCACCGGCATCACCGAGGTGATGGTTGGTCCGGCGCCGAAAATCGAAGCGGTCCTGCCCGCGTTCTTAGAGTTCGTCGGCACGTCGTCGGTCATCGTTGGTCACAACGTCCGATTCGACCTCGGTTTTCTCAACGCGGCGGCGCGCCAACGCGGTTACCCGCAATTCGCCAACCCGGTGCTCGACACGTGTTCGATGGCTCGGCGCCTCCTGCGCGACGAAGTGCCCAACATGCGTTTGGGAACTCTGGCGCGGGTGTTGCGCCTGCCCAACCAACCGACCCACCGTGCACTCGACGACGCGTTAGCGACCGCCGACTTGTTACACGCCTTGATGGAACGCGTCGGCAACCTCGGCGTCACGGGCCTCGACGATTTGCTCGAACTTCCGACCCTGCGTGGAACAGCCGAAGCGGCCAAACTGCGCCTCACCGCTCAACTCCCACGCCGCGCGGGCGTCTATCTGTTTCGCGACGCTGCCGGGCGTGTGTTGTATGTCGGCAAAGCGACCAACCTCCGCTCCCGGGTGCGGTCCTATTTCTCCACCGAAACCCGCCGCAAGGTCGGCCCGCTGCTGCGGGAGTTGGCCGCGATCGACACAGAAACCCACGCGCACGAACTCGCCGCCTCGGTGCGAGAGCTGCAGCTCATCCGCCAACACCAACCGCCCTACAACCAACAGCTGCGCCATATCGCCAAGTATTGCTACGTCACGTTCGACCCCTTCGAACCGTGGGCGCGCCTACGCATCACAGCCAAACCGCAACCCAATGGGCGCACGCTGTTTGTCGGCCCGCTTGCATCGCGGGCCAAAGCCCAGCTCCTCGTGGAGGCGATCTGGAGTGCCAGCCCGCTGCGCCGTTGCACCGCTCGCGTCGGCACCCGCGGGCTCACGCCACGTTCAGCACCGTGCCCGAGCGCGCAACTGGGCGTCGCTTCGTGTCCCTGTGCTCGGACCATCAGCCTCGACGACTACCACGACATGGCCGCCGCGGTCGGCGCGGCGCTCACCGGCGATCCCGCCCCCTTGCTCGATCCGCTGCGCGCTCGAATCGACACGCTCGCGGCCGCGGAACGCTTCGAGGAGGCCGCCGACGTCCGCGACAGAGCGCACACCTTGAGCGACACCTTGTTGACACAACGAATGTTGCACTGGCTGCGCGTGCAACGTCGTGTGGTGCTGGAGTGGCGTGGCCAGTTGCTGACCGTCGATCGCGGTCTACTCGTCGGCGAGACGTTACGACCCCACGACAGCGGCGACGATCGGCGTTCGCCCGCCGACCTAGAGATCGGCACAGGCAACCTGATGACCGTCGAACCAACCAACGCGGAGGTCGAGCCGTTTTCTGCTGACCAGTTCGACGAACGAAAACTCGTCTGGCGCTGGATCGAACGCCACCGCCACGAAATCACCGTCATTTCTGGCTCGCTTCCCGACGCTCAACCCACCTGGCCGACCTTCGCCGCGCGCACGCGCCGGCGCGACGGCGCCGC
>CAZWPY010000156.1:0-3735 GCA_964635475.1 uncultured Acidimicrobiia bacterium | reverse complement strand
TGCCTCCAGCGCTCGACATCGAGCTGCTCGCCGATGACGACACCTCCTCGCTCACTGATGAGCTTGCCGACACAGACGCCGACGATGACGACGAGGAGCTGTTGAACACCGACGAGGAACTCGAGGATCCCTCTGCCAACGACGACGACATCGAGGCTGACTCGCTGTTCGAGCCCGAGTCAGAGTCCGCAACAGAGTCCGAAACAGAGTCCGAGGCCGAACCCGACTGCGAGTCCGACGACACGGCCTCCAACGATGACGCGGCCGCCGAATCGGATGCCGACACAGACGCCGATGCAGACGCCGAGTCCGATGCCGAGGGGTCGGCGGCGACGTTGCTCGACATCGAACTGCTGGCCGATGACGACATCTCCTCGCTCACCGATGAGCTAGCCGACACCGAGGACGATGACGAGGATGACGAGCTACTGAATACCGAGCTTGAGCTGATTGCGCTGACACTCGAGATCGCGCTCGACATCTCGGCCGACATCGAGGCCGACGCGGACGCCTGCATCGATGACATGGACGACGACGACATCGACGAGCCGATGTTGTTGATGCACTGGATCGGCGAAATCGAGTCGACGTTGTTATTGGTCGCGCCCTCGCCGGCGACGGCTCCGACGTTGGCGGTGTTGAAGACTTGCTGGCAGTCGTCGGTGGTGCGGATACCGGTGATCGTGATCGGCGGCAGCGCGTCCCCCGCGTTGATCGGCCCCGGGTGCGTGCAGTGCACGCCGTTGATGCCGCCGTTGCCCGTACACGTCCACCCGGTGCCTGAGCCCGACGCGTTGAACACCAGCAGCATCGCCGGATCGTCGACGTAGATCACCTCGTTGGCGATTCCGTCGCCGATGTTCGACACAGTGATCGTGAAGGTGATTTGTTGCCCTGGCGAGGCCTGGCTGAGGTCGGCAGTCTTGGTCAACTGCAGATCCGGAGCGGTGAGGACCACGTCCTCGGACGTGGACGAGGTTGAGTTGGTCGTCGTGGAACCGCAGCCTGGATCGGAGGAAACGTCGTAGGCAGCGCCCGCTTGGTTGTTGGCCGTGTTGGTTTCAGAGGGCACCGCTGTGATGTTGGCCATTAGTGAGCCGCCGTCGCAGTCGTCGTCTGACTGGGAGACGGTGATCACCGGGAGAGTCGCTGCTACGCCGATCCCGCCCGCATGGGTGCACGTTGCCGAGGTCGCGTTCGTCACGCAGGTCCAGCCGGTGCCCGACACGTCGGACACGGACAGCGACGTAAAGGCCAAGTCGACGACGATGTCTGCGCTCGTGCCGGCGTTGCCGATGTTGGCGACCTGGATCACGAACGGCGGTCCAGCGCCCGCGCCGGTGTCGACCGAGGCCATGAGGTCGGGAGCAGTCGCCACCGCGCTCGTGCTTGGTTGAGCCTCGTAGGCCCCGACGTCGAACGACGCGTCGACCTCGCCGGGATCAAGGATTGTCGTGGCCGAAACGCCGGACGAATCGACATCAGAGTCGAGCTGATCGTCGCCGCCGACGTTCATTGCTGTAAAGACGTAGTTGAAGGGGAGCGTGTTCTGATCGACTTCGATCCAGACCTCACCCGGCGCCACGTTGGGAAACGAGTACGACCCGTCGGCCAGGGTGGTCATGCCGGGACTCGGTTGGCCGTCTGTGCGCATCAACGAGACCGCAACGTCGGGGATTCCCGGCTCGCCGGCATCTTGGATCCCGTTTTCGTTGGAGTCGTTCCACACTCGACCCGACAGCGCCGCGGGTAGGGACGTAGTGGTAGTCGTCGGTACCGACGTGGTGTTCGAGCAGGTCACCGACTGCAGGACTTGTGACATCGCAGTGCCGTTGGGAGACGTGAAGTCGAGCCCGGCCCCCGGGGCGATCGTGCCGCAGGACCCGTTTCGTTGCATTCTGACCGAGACTTGTGGCGTCGCCGCGGCCGAGCCGAGCGTGCCGCTGCCGGAACACTGGATTGGTCCCGGACTGTTGTAGATGCACGACCAGAAGGGGGCGGGGAGGAAGTCGACGATGAACGCGTTCGCCGGCGCCGCGATGGTCAGGGTGAAGTTGCCCGTGACCTCGGCGAGTTCGCTGTTGACGCCGAAGACCCCGAGCGAAAACTGTTCGTTTGGCCCGACGGCGGTGCGGTCGAGGTCGGCGTGGACTTCGACCGCAATAGACGTATCGATTGAGGTCGCCGTGTTGTTGACGAGCCCGATGTCGTTGGCGGTGCTGTGTTGGCCGCTGCTCAGCTGTTGGTCGGGGATAGTGCCGGTCGCGTTGGCATCCGAATCGAGTCCGTCGTCGGAGCCTTGGTTTTGCGGGCTCACTGTCGTTCCGGCCGGGACCGTGTTGAGTTTGGCGGAGTAGTTGAGTCCAGCAGTGAGGTTGGTGAACAGGTAGTCGCCGTTGGCGCCGGTGAGCTGCGCCCCGTGGGTGCCGCCGACGACACCGTTGTTGAACAACAGCACGATTGTTTTCCCGGGGACGCCGGGCTCGCCAGCGTCTTGCACGCCGTCGCCGTCGACGTCGTCCCATACGCGGCCGGCGTACGTGATCGTGTCGGGCGCGACGCTCGTGGTGGTTAGGCCGGTCGACGCGGTGGCCGATGCCGCGGACTGCGACGCCGAGTCCGACGCCGACTCTGATACTGACGAGGACTCTGATACTGACGACGACTGTGACATCGAACTGGATGCTGAGCTCGACGACGAACTCGACGACGAGAACACGATCGACGTCGTGGTGGTGGTCGGCACCGACGTACTAACGGTCGTCGTGGAGTCGGTAGAGAACGTGGCGACCGTTGTCTCCACAAAGGCCGACGCGGGCGCCGCGGGCGCGATCATGGCCCCGGCCAAGCACAATGCGAGCGCGAGTCGAACGTGTCTCATATGTGTCGATCCCCCGTGAGTGATGGCGCCAACCAACGGTGTTATCGGCATCCCCAGGCGAAATCTTTACTGCTTCGTATTGGAATAGGTGATCTAGAACGACCGTTTCGCCGGCGACGAAATCCCGCGCGAAAACCGTTAGGTAACTGGCGCGTCGGCGCTCTCTTCATCAACAGCCTCAGCAACGAGCGGAGGCCAAGCGTCGAAGGAGAGTGTCATGAACACAGTGCGCCGAGTGGTAGTGCTAACAACGGTGGCAGCCGCGGTCGTGGGGATCGGGTTGGTGGCCGGTGGGCCGGCCGACGCGTTGCCCGGTGGGGCGAGCCCCCGCGTTCCCGGACTGGACTTGCCGATCAAGACCAATACGACGATTCCGTCGTCGACGATCTACACCTACTCCACCATGGCCTCCACGACCACGAGTTTGGCCACGACCTTCACGACAGCGTCGCAGTCAACGACGTCGTCGACCTCGACCACGAGGGCAACCACGACGTCGGGTGTGACCAATACCCGCTCGACCACGACCTCGTCGTCGGCCTCACGCTCAACGACCACCTCCGTGCCCGACCGGACCACGTCTCGGCCCCCTGTCTCGACCACAACCACCGTGTCGACCTACGTGCCCCCGACGTACGTGCCGCCGGTAGCGCCGCCGGCACCCCCGGTGCGCACTCGGCCGGCCTTCACCGGATGAACCGTTAGGCCCAACGGCCGTTCGTTTTCAACGACGCCGAGTGCCTCAGCCAGTGTGCTGGGGAACCCGGCGTCGTTTCGCGCCTGCGAGAAGTGCCGGCTTTTTTCTGCTTGACACTCGAACATATGTTCGATACGATGGCGACATGGCAGTGAGG
>CAZWPY010000155.1:2097-3746 GCA_964635475.1 uncultured Acidimicrobiia bacterium | reverse complement strand
GGCGGAGATGCTGGCGCCGGCGGAGTCGCTGGCGCCGGCGGCGCCGGCGGAGTCTCTGGTGCAGGCGGGGCCGACAGCCTTGCGGGCACGGCGCTCGACGTCGCCGCGTTGCTAGAGGCGCTGACCGTTGTCGCTGAAGTGAGCGGCCAGCAACGCCACCTCGACCATGCCGAGCGCCTCGCCGAGGAATTGCTTGGTCGTTACTGGGACCCCGCCGCGGGCGGCGTCTTCACCCGCGCGCGTGATCTACCGGCCCTCGCCGTGTCGATGAAAGACGTGCTCGACAACGCGACGCCGTCGGCCAACTCCCTCGCTGCGGTCGGTCTCGTTCGCCTTGGGCTACTGCGCGACTCCGCCCGCTACTCGGCGGCTGGCCGCGACGTGTTGCGCCTCATCGCCGCGCCGATGACGAATCATCCGTTGGCTTTCGCGCACGCACTGCCGGCGTTGGTGTTGAACGATCGGGCGACCGTGTTGGACATCGGCGCAACGCTCACCCCCGCGGAAGTCCCCTCCCATCCCGGTGTCGTGGTTCGACACTCAGAACTGGCCCGTTGCGACTGGGGCGGCGCAACGCTGTCTCGCAACGGCGTCGTGGTCGCATCCGCACCTGCCGCCGCTGCCGCCTCGCTGCTTGCCTAACGCCGTGGAGCCAAGGCCAACACGGCGGCTTCGATCCGTTCGGCCAAGACGCGGGCCCGCTCGCCCGCGGCCGGTGAGATCGGCGTCCCAAACGTCACGTCGACGCGGTGGCGCCGGACTCGCCGAGTGCCCTTGCGGTGTACCTCAGCCGAGCCGTTGATCCACGCGGGCACAACCGTCACGCCGGTGCGATCGGCCAGCCACGCCGCGCCCGCGCGAAACGGCAAAGGCGTCCCGTCGGGGTTGCTGCGCCCGCCTTCGGGGAAAATCAACAACGACCAGCCCGTGGCCAGCAACGAGGCGGGCAGTTCCGCAGAACGGCGGTCGATGCGGAACCGTTCAATCGGAAGCGCGGCGGCAAACAGCGCCGACAGGCGGCTGCGCCAGCGGGTAGCGAAGTAGTTGTCGGCCGCCGCGGCGGTGGCCAATCGCCACGAGCGCCGCCGACCGAGCGCGGCGACCATGATCACGCCGTCGGCATGACTCGGATGGTTCGCCGCGTAAATCACTGGACTGCGCGCCGGAGGCAGGTTGGACCGCCCGTGCACCCGTACCGGCAGCCCCGCTCGCACCAACGGCGCCACAAGACCTTGCCCCACGGCCCGAACCACACGCGCCCAACGTGTCCGCGCCCAGTCTGTGTCGTAGGCGGTCCCCAGCCCACGCTGGGCCAGCGTGGCCTCGTTCACCGAACCCTACGAGCCATCGGGTCCGTCGCGGCCATCGGGACCGTCGCGGTCATCGGGGCTACTGGGGCCAGCAACGCCGTCGTCGGCCCGATCCGCCGTGCCTGCCGCACGTGCCGTGTCTGCCGCGCGTGCCGCATCTGCCGCATCTGCCGCATTTCGGTCGCCGGCAGCGACTCCGGGCTCGCCCGCCAGCGCGGCCGCGTGCTCAGCAACGCGCGCGGCCCGCTGCTCGGACTCGGCCTGTGCGGCCATGACGGCTTTGTAAACGGCCTCGAGCATCTTGCCCATGTCGGCCTCGAGGTGTTTACGCGCGGCCAG
>CAZWPY010000155.1:0-1997 GCA_964635475.1 uncultured Acidimicrobiia bacterium | reverse complement strand
TCGAGCCACGACACGACGAAGAACAAGTTGCCGATCAAGATGCACCAAGCTGGAATCACCACTCGCGCTCCGGGGAACCGGTTGACCCACTTGTCGGCGATCACCCCGCCCACCAACACGCCCGGCACGCCGCCGATGATCGCCATCAGCCCGATCAGCTTTTCGGCGTCGCCCGCGGCAACGCCGAGTTCCCGTTCGTAGAACTGCGGCAGGCCCGCCGCGATGGCCGAAATCGTGAACAGCAGCGCCGAGACGCCCACCAGCGCGTAACGCATCGTGGGAATCGCCCAGATGGTGCGCAAGTCGTCACGTAAGCCGCGGACCATGTCCTTGAGGAATTGACGCCAACCGTCGTCAAACAAGTTCAGATGTCCCGACTCGTCGGCGTCATCGCCCCCGTCGTGGTGCACACCCAACTCGACTAAGTCGCCCGCACCTCGGGCCGGTTCGCGCAGACGGAACACCAGCGCAGCTACAACAAGCCCGGGCAGCGCGGACAACGCAAACGCCCACCGCCACGACAGGTTCAAGTTGTCGGTAACCACCCCGCCGAGGATGAAGCCGAGCCCGATGCCAACAAAGATCAGCGCCTGCTGGATTGAAAACGCTCGCCCTCGTTCGCGGCCGGGATAGAAGTCGGCCAGCAGCGACGCCCCGGAGGGTTCAGTGATCGCTTGTCCGAAACCCAACGCCGCGCGGATCAACACCAACACACCAAACGTCGGCGCCAACGCGCACGCCGCAGAAATTGCCGACCACAAGATCACGGTCTTGCCGATCGTGCGTACCCGTGGGAGGCGGTCGGCCAAGTAGCCCGCCGGCAACGTGACAAAGCCGTTGACGACTACGAACGCCGACAACATCACGCCAATGCCGAAGTCGCTGACTCCGAACTCGCGCTGGATCGGCCCCTGCACGCCACGAGCCACCGACTGGTCCATCTGGTCGACGAGCATCACGAGCCCGAGCAACCACATCGGCCAACTACTGACCCGGGGGCTGTCGCCCCGTTTGTTCACACCATTTTCCGAGACGGCGAGCCAATCACTTGCAGTTCTTCGGCCGTCGCCCACCCAAAGGCGACGAGGGAGTCGCCGCGGTCGTCGTCGAGCGCGTCGAAGTACGCAACAACCGCCGGGTCGAGCTTTTCGGGTTTGGACGTTTCAAAATCGAGCACGCCCGGGCGCGAACCGTCACCACGCAGAATGAATGTGCGGTCGTCGATGTTGCGCTCCAGGCCGAACCGCTTCGCGAGCCGGCGGCTCCACGCTCGCTCCTCACCTGTCGGACGATGGTCGGGCCGCGGAACGATGTCGGACAACGCCTTGTACGCCAAGAAGGCGCCGGCGTTGCCAAACCGCGCCCCAACCAAAACGTCCTCATCGGGAAACGCGAGCCACGCGCGCCGCTCCTCCTCGTGCACCAGCGCTCGCAGCACCTGGTCACGTTTGGCCGTGCGACGCACAGAGGCCAAGCCAACCAAGACGCATGGCGTACCGCCGATGCGCTCAAGTGTGGAGAACGAAAAGCCGTGCAGCTTGTTGCCGTCGCGCACGGTGGTGACAAGCACCCACAGTTCACGTTGTTTCGACAACGTACCTATGTCGAACTTCGCCGGACCGTCGACGCACATGTCGGCGAACGCCTCCAGCTCAGTGTCGTCTAACGCCGTACAGTCCTTGGTCGTCACGTCGAAGCCCATGGGATGTGCCCGCTCCTCGCATTCGGTTCGACCCATCCGGATCACTTGCACCACAGCCCGGACATTCGCGCCCCGTCCGACCCGGCCGAGCAGTCTACCAGCGCCGCCACAACCCCCGACCCGCCCGGTCGACGTGCCGAAACCTCCTCGTAACCGACGGCTCGACCTCTGCCGACAAAGTCTCCCACTCGAACGGGTCGATCCTCGCTGGCGCTGCCGTCGAGAGCCCCGGACGGCGAAGAATTTCTTTTGATTTCTTTGGCTCATCGGCCGTTTCGGGGGTTCGAGTGTCCCT
>CAZWPY010000154.1:0-3812 GCA_964635475.1 uncultured Acidimicrobiia bacterium | reverse complement strand
GGACCGCTGGCCTGCAGTGGGTCAAGCTCTCCGACTATTTCGGGAATAGGACCACGGCGATGGCCGTGCCGGAGTCTGCGATGCCTGCTATTGCGGCGCAGTGTCGACTGCTGCCCGACCAATGAAAGGGGGTCGCTCTGGCCCCGGTGCCCCACCAGTGGCGGAGGGTCTGTGGCGAGCGCCGCCAGCGATCGAGAGCCTCGATGTCATCGCTGAACTCAATGTGCGGCCTTCCCATCGCGTGACATGGAACGCGTCGTTGGGGTTGCCGGCTGTCCGGGAACTGTCGAGCGTTGATGCGGTCAAGTAGTCAACGGGCAGATCCCTCGAGAGTTCTCGTCGGGCTCGTCCCCGGATTTGGGTGGGCTGCGTGGGTGACGGTGCTGATTCTCTCGTTGGGGTGGTATCTGATCGTGATGGCGAGGGCCGTTGTGCCAACGCCATTGGTTCCCGTTGCACTCGCGAGCTCGGAGTGCGTCATCCTCGCCGTCTCGGTGAGGGTTGTGAGGCTTGAGGTGGTCGGGAGTTCGCGGATCGAGATCCGCTCGATCTGGCCTCGCAGACGGGTCAGCTCGGCTTCCGCAAGCTGGTTTGCCGTACGTCGCTCGTGGATGTGGGAGCGGCTCATCGTGGCTGAACCTGGTGGGCAAACCGTGGCGCTCCTGGAGCGGCCGAGGCAGCTGTATGACGGGCCACCCTACGACGGGAGGCTGGTAGCACGCTCCCGTTCTCCGCTGGTGTGGGGCCTATTGGCTGACCCTGGCGATGTCATCTTCTGGCTGTCAAACGCGAGGGAGTCGTGAAGCCTTCGATCCCGTTCCTCCGGCCATTCGCCCGCGGGCGGAAAGTTGTGAACTCTGGACTGTGGTGGCGGCTGCCGCCTGAGGCCAAGCGCAACGTGCGCTGGAATTCTGAGCTCGTGAAGTGGGTGTTGCCGATAGTGGCCGTTCCAGGCTTGATGCGGGTGAGTTCAGACTTCTTCTTTGACGAGCGAACATGGCAATGGCTCGTCGTAAACCTGGCCATCGGGAGTGCCTTTCTGGCGCTTCTCGTATGGCGAGTCACTGGGACCGGCTACTCGATTTCTGTGACTCGCATTTCGATCTTCACAGTTCTGCGTTGCCGCAGCGTGTCGCCAGCCGACGTGTCGCGCATTGGAACAAACCTCATGGCCACGGGTCAGCCGGTTGTCGGTTTGTACTTTCGTGGCCGACGACGGCCGCTGCGCCTTTCCACTGTTCCGCTGTCGGCATGGCCCGAGCTTGAAGCCGCGCTGCGCGCGGCGAACCCGACGCTCGAGTTGCGCTGTTTGAGTGAATACGGGTGAGCGGTCAGCACGTCGCCATGGTCGGTCAGCGCAGAGCTGGTCCGACCTTAACGAGTAGAGGTCCGTGCTCCTACCTATCCGGCTACTCGAATAAAACGCCGGGGTTGAGGATGCCGTGGGGGTCGAAGGCGGCCTTGATTCGTTGCATGAGCGCGACTTTGGCGGGGTCTTCGAGGGCGAGGAAGTAGGGCTTTTTCTCGGTCCCGATGCCGTGTTCGGCAGAGATCGTGCCGCCGAGGCGCATGCCTGCCGCGAGGATGCCCTTCATGACGTGGGCGAGTTTGTCGGGGTCGGATTGAAACACGCTCAAGTGCACGTTGCCGTCGCCCGCGTGCCCAGCACCAGCCACCCACGAGCCCGTCTCGGACGCGATCGCCGCTACTTCGGCCATGTAGGTGGGGATCGACGCCCGCGGCACGACCACGTCGATGATGTCGTTCGCACCGTGTTGTTTCGCAACCCAAAACGCCTTCTCTCGAGCGTCGAGCAGGGCCGTGGCCGCGGAGGGCTGCAGCACGTACACGTCGAGTGCACCCATCTCGCTCACGAGTTCCGCGACTTGCGCGATGTCGGCCTCAACTCGGTCCTCGTGGTGGCCTTCGATCACCACGATCAGGTAGGCCAGTGCTTGGTCCTTGATCTGCTGCGGGATCCCAAGGTCGAGCCCGACGTTCGCGGTGGTCGCGGCCATGCTCATCATGTCGACGTATTCCAAGATGAGCGGCCCGACGCCTGAGCGCACGATCGCGGGCACCGCTGTGGTGACTTCCTCCAGCGTGGCGAAGGGGATGAGCACCGTCGAGGTCGCCGACGGGCGCGGGTAGAGCTTCAACGTGACTTCGGTCACGACCGCGAGTGTGCCTTCACTGCCGACGATCAACTGTGTGAGATCGAAACCGGTGGTGTGTTTCACAAACTTGCCACCCGTGCGGATGACTTCGCCCGTTGGCAACACCGCTTCGAGGCCGAGCACCTGGTGGCGCGTGACGCCGTACTTCACAGCCCGCATTCCGCCCGCGTTGGTTGCGACGTTGCCGCCGAGTGTGGCCGACAGTTCGCCGGGGTAGACCGGGTAAACCAAACCCTTGGCGGCGCATGCTTCGTCGAGTTCGAGCAGCGTGACGCCGGGCTCGACGACCGCGACGTGGTTGTCGTCGTCGATCTCTTTGATCGCGTTCATGCGTTCGGTGGAGATCAACATTCCGCCGTGGCGCGCGATGGCGCTGCCGCACAAGCCGGTGCCGGCTCCGCGCACCGTGACGGCAATGCGCTCGTCGTGCGCCATGCGCAACAGCGCGGCGACCTCGGCGGTGTTGGTTGGCTTCAGCACGACTTCGGGCGCTTGGGGCTCGGCCGTCAACGCCTCGTCGTGTAGGTAGTCCTCGGAGATATCGCCGTTCACGACGATCTGATCGGCGGCAAGTACCGCGGCGGCAAGGTCTGCGATGCGACCCATGACCCTCCCCTGTGGGTTCCTAGTTGTGTAGCGACTTCATGATCGCGGAGTTGAGCGCGAGCAAACGCATGTCGCCCACGGGCGTGCCTGATCCGCGGTTGCAGACCATCGCGACCGCGAGCCGGCGCGACGGGTCGCACCAGGCGCCGCTGCCGCCGAATCCGAAGTGACCAAAGCCCGAATGGATGATGCCCCTGCTGGAGCCAACGAGGTGATAGCCGCGACGCCAACGCATCGGGAAGCCGAGGACCAAGTCGCGCCGCGTCGAGCGGATCTCACCCATCGTTGCGATTCGCGCCGGCTCGAACAATGTCGTCTCGTCGAGCGTGCCGCCTTCTGCCAACAGCGCGTACATCCGCGCCAAGGACCGTGCATCGAAGAACCCGTTCGCGGCGGGTATGGCAACGTCCATCACTTCTTCGGACCAAAAGAGGTTGCCGAGTCCGCGCGGGACCAACGCGTTGACCGCCCGACGGGGATCGAAGGGGAAACGGGCCGCAGTCACGGCGCGGCCGAGCTGGAATCCGACCTTTTTTTGCAAGCGACGCGCCCGCGGGTTTTGTGAGACCAAGTCGATACCGACCTTGCCGGGCAACGTCGCTCGGTGCCGTTCCTCTGGCGGGCAGCCAATAAACAAGCCGTTGAGCCCGAGCGGCTTTGCCAGTTCGTCGTTGACAAACGTACGAATGTCTCGCCCGTCGACCCGGCGGATTACCTCGCCGACGAGCCAGCCATAGGTCAACGCGTGATAGCCGTTGGCCGTGCCGGGCTCGTAGGCCGGGGTGGCCGCGGCCAGGGCTGCCACCATCGCGTCCCAGTCGAGCATGCGTCGGCTGTGGTCGACCAAGGTGCGAATTCGGTGGAGACCCGCGGAGTGTGTGAGCAAGTGCTCGATCGTGAGTTCGGCCTTGCCGCCCTGGGCGAACTCGGGCCAGTACGTGGCGACGGTGTCGTCGTAGTTCAGCAAGCCGCGTTCGGCGAGGAGGTGCAGCGCGGTGCTGGCAACGCCTTTCGTCGTGGAGAACGACA
>CAZWPY010000153.1:0-3827 GCA_964635475.1 uncultured Acidimicrobiia bacterium | reverse complement strand
GAGGCTCACCTCATCTGGGGACCCTCACGCGTCAACAACGTCCGTGGTCACTACACTTAGGAGTACCGGGTCGCGAACCCGCGGCGGCGAAACGTCGTGAGCATTCGGGTGGCGTACCAGACGGCGAGCCCGCCACAAACCAGCGTCCCAATCGCGGCGTAGCCGACCTGGCCCCACGGCATCGGGTCGCCTGCGACCACTGCGCGAGCGGCGTCGAAGGCATGGGTGGCGGGAATCATGTTGCTGATCGGCCGCAGCCACGGGGGTAAGGCCGATGTGGGGTAGAAGATCCCCGACAAGGCGATCACGATGAACATGATCCCCCACGTCAAGATTTCGGCACCCTTGCCGAATCTCAGGATTAGCCCGATCACAACCAACGACACCGTCCACCCGACGAGCACGACGAGGGCGTAGATCGGCACCAACGAAAACCCGATGTTCGACACGGAGAAGCCGTAACCAACCCACGAGGCCAGCGCCACGACGCCTGTGCCGATGGCGAGTTTCACGAGGCTGAACGTCGCCAAGGCCGCGAAGTACTCCCAGTCCTTGATGGGTGTGACCAATGTGTTGAGCAACGTCCGCGACCAGGTCTCGTCGAGAAAGCCGGTCGAGACGGCAATCGACGACTGGTACACGACGTGCATCAAGAAGACGCCGGTGAGCAAAAACGCCAGGTCGCCTTTGGTTCCCCCGGTTGCTTCAGAGAACGCGCCGAGCGAGCCCCACAACACCGTGTCGACCACGGGCCAAATGGCGACGTCGAACCAGCGATGACTCCCGCGTCGAAGGGTGAGTGCCTGTCGGCGGATAACGGCTCTCATCCGCTGGCGGCTCGACCCGTAGCTGCTCATGCCTCGACCCCCCAGCCGTCGTCACCCGCGTTTTTCGCGGCCATTTCGATGAACAGTTCCGCCAGCCCGTCGGCTCCTCGCGCGGCGACCAACTCGGCTGGACTTCCCGACAGCGCCACTCGGCCGTTGAGCAAGAACAACACTCGATCGGCCAGCCGCTCAATCTCTGACATGTCGTGACTAGTGATCAGCAGTGCAGCAGCGCCAGGTCCGGTTGTGGTCTCCAGAACTCCGCGCACGCGATCAGCAACGGCGGGATCGAGCGAGGCGGTTGGTTCGTCGAGCACCACAAGGTCGGGGTTGTGCAGCGCTGCCTTGGCGAGGCCGACCACGGTTCGTTGACCAGACGAGAGATTGTCGCAACGACGGTTGGCGATGTGCGCAATGTTGAACCGTGCGACCGCCTCGGCGGCCGTCGCGTGCGGATCGGCGACACCATAAAGGTCGCCGAACATCTCCAAGACCTCGACAACGGTGAGCGAATCGGGCAGCGGCAGGTAGCCCGCCGCGAAGCCCACGTGGCTCATCGCGGCCGAACGGGCGCGTGCGAGTGGATGCCCGCAGATCGTGACGGAGCCCTCATCGGGCTCGATCACGCCGAGCAACATCAGCAGGGTCGTTGTCTTGCCCGCGCCGTTGGGCCCCAACAGCGCGACTCGTTCGCCGGGCGCTACAGCAAGATCGATTCCTGCTACGGCCTGGATGTCGCCAAAACGCTTTTGCAAACCGCGCGCGTCGAGCACGGGAGCGCTGTTCATGCAGCGAGTGTCGCGCAGGGGGCGTCGTTCGCCGGCGGATTTCGCGTAATGCCCGTGGGCGCGAGTCGTTGGTATTCGCAACTTGACTCAAGAGTTCGGTATGGTGGTGCGTCCCCTTTTGACGGCCTTGGGCCGCACTGATGTGACCGGACCCGGCCTGTCGGCGAGTTGTCTGGTCAAGGAGACAGTTTTCTCTCAGCTCGGGCTGCAACGCCCTGCCTCATGAGGTGTGTATGGACACCAGCATTCCCGGCCTCGATCTCGGGGTCTTGGAGAAGAAGGACAAAGACGAACTCCTCGCGATTGCGACCGCGATGGGCAAGAAGGTGTCGGCGCGAAACAAGAAAGCCGACATCGTGAACGCAATCGTCGGCGCGGGCGACGCCCCTGCATCGGCGCCCAGCTCCCGAGAGGACGCGACACCGTCGAGTTCGCGGCGTGCCACGGCTAAGGGAGCTGGCCCGGGGAGTTCGGAGACGAACGGTCACGCGTCGAACGACGTGCGCGAGGCGAACAAGACGCATACGTCGAACGGCGGAGGGGCGAGCGCTGCTGGGCCGAGCGCTGATGGGCCCGACGCTTTTTCGCTTGATGACGGTGCAATGGCGCCGGCCCGTCGGGCGCGGCCACCCAAACCGCTGGGCGAGGACCTCGGTTCGGTTGCGACGGCCGACCCCGTTGCGTCTGCCGCGGCTGCTGCCGAGGAGCCACCGTCGTGGACCCCACGTCCGAGCGCGCAGGGCGCAGATGCCGATGCCGGCGGACCTCGCAGCGCGGGCTCACGGGTTGTGCGTTCGACCCGCAGCGCGCCGGTCGCTGCCGAGCCGGACGCGTCGAGAGGTTCGAGCGGCGCGACGAATCCGGACGCGTCGAGAGGTTCGACGAATCCGGACGCGTCGAGAGGTTCGACGAATCCGACGCCGGATCAGCAGGGCGACGAGTCGCCTGCTGCCAGTGACGGCGCGGCCGGGTCTCGTGGCGAGCGTGCCAGTGAGTCGTCGGGACGCAACGACGCTCACGATGCCGACCAGCCAGGACAAGGCGCGGCACGGCAGGGTCAAGGCGGACAGGGTTCCGGCGGACAAGGTTCCGGCGGACAGGGTCCCGGCGGACAGGGTCAAGCGCAGCGCCGTGCGCAGGGAGCGCAGGCCCCGGCCGCACAGCGCCAACAGGGCGGGCAGGGCCAAGGGGGGCAGTGGCGCGACAACGACTCGCGGACAAATCCCAACAACAAGAAACGTCGCCGTGGTCGCGACCGCGATCGCCAGCGCGAGTGGGAGGACCGTGCCGAGCAGCCCTTCGACGGCGAGCCCGTGCCGGTGGCAGGACTAGTGGAGTTGCGCGACGACGGGTTCGGGTTTCTGCGGACCAAGGGCTACTTGGGCTCCGGGTCTGATTGCTACATCCCGACGGCGCTGGCACGTCGTGTCGGGCTGCGTAAGGGCGACCACATCACCGGCGGCAGCCGCCCACAAACGAACAACGAGAAGTTCCCGGGTCTTCTGAAGATCGACACCATCAACGGACTCGACCCCGAGGTCGCGCGGCTACGCCCCAAGTTTGAGGACCTCACGCCGCTATTTCCGGATTCCAAACTGCGGATGGAGACGATCGGCGAACCGGGCAACATGACGGCTCGTATCGTCGATCTGATCTCGCCGATTGGCAAAGGCCAGCGTGGGCTCATTGTTTCGCCGCCCAAGGCCGGCAAGACCACCGTCATGAAGCAGATCGCGAAGTCGATCGAACGCAACAACCCCGAAGTTCACTTGATGGTGCTGCTCGTCGACGAACGACCCGAAGAGGTCACCGACATGCGTCGCACGGTCAAGGGCGAAGTTATTGCTTCGACCTTCGACCGGCCCGCCGACGAACACACGTCTGTCGCGGAGTTGTGTATCGAACGTGCCAAACGCCTCGTCGAGATGGGCCGCGACGTGGTCATCATTCTCGACGGCATCACTCGTTTGGCCCGCGCGTACAACCTCGCCGCGCCTGCCACTGGGCGGATCATGTCGGGCGGTGTCGACTCGGGTGCGCTTTACCCGCCGAAGAAGTTTTTCGGCGCGGCCCGCAATGTGGAGGAAGGTGGCTCGTTGACGATTCTCGCGTCGGCCCTCGTCGAGACGGGGTCGAAGATGGACGAGGTCATCTTCGAGGAGTTCAAGGGCACCGGCAACATGGAGCTCAAGCTCGACCGGCGCCTCGCGGA
>CAZWPY010000152.1:0-3871 GCA_964635475.1 uncultured Acidimicrobiia bacterium | reverse complement strand
CAGCGCTCGTGGCAACCCGGCCCGCCGCGGCGGCCGCGGTGGCTGATGTCACGGTTGTTCGACTCGTCGACGTGGCGACGGTGCGGGAGGTCATCAAGGCCGAGGTCACTCGCGACGTCGTGGTGGCCCGCGTCGTGGGCGGCGCCGTCGCGATTGTGGTTGCGGGTGTGCTCGCCGTCGTGGTCGCGGCCGAGGTCGCCCGCGTGGTCGCCGCGGCGCCACAACGCGAACCGCTGTCGGGCGACACAACTTGTGGCGACGCGGCCGGAATGCCCGGACTTGGCTGGCCGACGCCACTTCGTTGCCCGTAGTTGACCACGACGAACAGCATCCCCGACGCGGTGCATGCCACCCCTACGCCGGCCACGTCGAAGTACGGATTCAACATGTTCTGTCGGTGCGCGGGTGAGTTGAGCAAGTTGTTGGTAGTCGACCCCGTCGTTTCACTCGACGCGGCGAGGTTCTCGCCTACTGCGACAAGTCCGCCGGAGTTGGCCAGCACCCAGTTGATGTCGCGGTGCGAGATCTGATTTCGGTCCGCCAGAACCACGGCCCATTCCTGCGCAATTGCGGTCAGCGTCGAACTCGTCGCAAACGGCGCAAGCCCGCGGGCCGCGCGCTCTTGGTTTTGTTGCGCCAGGATCTCGGGCGCCAAGTCGGTGCGCGCGGTGGCCGCGTGCGCTGCGGGCGAGCCAGTCAGCACGGCGCCAGCGGCGAGCAGGGCGATCAACGCGCCCGCGGCGCTACGACGCATGTGGCTCGACTGACGAGCCCCCCGGCTCGGCGGGGGGCTCGACTGCGGGCGCTGCCGCGGGGTCTGGCCCGGGTTCAGTCGGGGAATCGGCAGCGCCATTGGGCGCGACGTCGGCGTCGCCGTTGGGCGCGACAGCGGCGTCGCCGTTGGCAAGCACGTCGTTGAGTTCGGATTCGGTCCAGCGGCGGAAACAACGCCGCGGTGCGCCCCGCTCCAGCGTCGCCACTTCCAAACGGTCGGAGCTAAGCGTGCGGTCGGGTCCCGCAAGCGCGGTCACCGCCACGGCGATCGCCGAACGCAGGTCGGTGTCGCCCGCGAGGCTGTCGCGAAGTCGAGCGGCCAGCGTCTCGGAGTCGCCGCCCAACACCGTGAAGCGGCTTTCGTCGACGACCGTACCGTCGTAGAGGATGTGAAACAGGCGATCACCTGCCGGGTCGGTCCCCACCTCGGCCACGAGAATCTCGACCTCGAGCGGCTTCATCTCGTGCGTGAAAATCTGCCCGAGCATCTGCGCGTAGGCGTTGGCCAACGAACGCGCCTCCACGTCGTCGCGGGAGAACTGGTAGCCCTTGATGTCGGCGTGGCGCACGCCGGCAATACGCAACGAGTCGAACTCGTTGTAGCGACCGGCACCCGCAAACGCGACCCTGTCGTAGATCTCGCCGATCTTGAACAACGTGCGTGAGGGGTTTTCGGCAACCAACAAGATTCCGTCGGAACACGCAACTGCCACGAGTGAGCGACCGCGAGCGATGCCCTTTCGCGCGTAGTCAGCGCGGTCTTTCATCATCTGCTCGGGCGCAACGTAAAACGGCATACTCATCGTTGTGCTCCAAATCGCGCTTTGCGGTCGGCGTCGACCTCGGCCACGACGGCGGCGACCACGTCGTCGCCGATGCGGCGATAACCCGCTGAATCAATGGCCGCGACGGTCGGATAGATCCCCCGGTTGACATCGGCGCCGCCCGTTGCGGAGTCTTCGTCGGCTGCCTCGTGCAACGCTCGGGTCGCCAAGGCAACCGCCTCGGCTTCGGTCAGGCCAGGGTGCCACACGTTTTTGACCGTGTTACCGGCCCACAGGCCACCCGAACCAGTTGCGTGAAACTCGGCCTCTTCGTAACGCCCACCAGTGACGTCGAACTTGAAGATGCGCCCATCGCGGCGTTTGAGGTCGTAGCCCGCGAACAGCGGGATAACCACGAGCCCTTGCATCGCAAGGCCGAAGTTGGCCCGGATCATTTGACTCAGCTTGTTGGCCTTGCCCTCCAAGCTGAGCGCCACGCCCTCGACCTTCTCGTAGTGCTCAAGTTCGGTTTGGAAAAGCTTGATCATCTCGATTGCCGGACCGGCGGCGCCCGAGATGCCCACGCCCGAATGTCGATCCGCGGGTGCAACCTTCTCCATCGTTCGTTCAGAGATCACGTTGCCCGACGTCGCCCGCCGGTCACCGCCGAGCACGACGCCTCCGTTGTAGGTCAACGCAACGATCGTCGTGCCGTGGACCACGCCCGCGGGGCTCGCGCTCACGCTGGCAGGCAGCGGGCTAAGCGGCGAAAGACCCTTGCTCTGTAGCAACTCCAGGAAACTGGCACCGAGCTCACGCGAGCCGTTCATCGCAGGCCTGCCATGAATTCGCGCTCGTGCCGGTTGGGCGAGAGGCTGGGCAACGACATCGAGGTACACACGACGCACCAGGCTACCGGCGACCCACAACCCCACTCTCGCGGCGCGCCAGCTCACTCGAATCCGCCTCGTTGCGACTCCTCACGACCGCCGTCGCCTCAGTTCGCCGAGCAGGCGATTCAGCCAGCGTCGGCGCGATCCCCGGCGCGGTCCCTCACGACGGTCCACCACTGGCGCTGGCCGCGGCCAGTAGGCGGCGGTGTTACATGAGCGCGACGACGTCGCCGCGCAGAGGGCACGACGCCCACGCGCGTCCGCTAGACGCGGGGTCCATGGAACCGCCTGCAACCAGCACGCACGAGGCCTGCCCGCACGAGACCTATAGATCAATCCACCAGGAGTCCGCCGAGCCACGGATCGCGTCCAAGTCGACCGAACCGAATACGAGCCGGGTCGGAGTCAAGCAGTAGAGCCCCAGATGTAGCAGGACCTCGTAGGCGTCGCGGTCACCAGATGCCCGGCTGAGGGCATTAGCGACCGCGGCCATCGCCGCCCGCGTGATTGTCGGGACCTCCGCGACAGTTGCCGGCGCCCGGAAGCGCAGTGCCACTCGGTCCGAGAGCTGCTCCGTGTCGAACCCAGCGGCACTCAGCGATCGGATCGGATCGTCGAGGCTCAAGCTCGGGGCGTAGCCGGCAATCACCGCCGACAAGCGGAAGTTGGCCAGGTCAATGCCCTCGGTTCGACGGACATAGTCATCGGCCGCCCGGAATACCGAGATGACAAATTCGCCGCCTGCCATCGCCTCTAGGTCGGCCGAACCGAGGGCCACCGGAACCAGCCCGTCGTAGAAGCCCACATGGGAGAGCAGCGTGTCTCGGTATTCGCCGTTCGAGTGCGCCAGTGCGGCGTGGCCGGGAGTTCCGCCCAGAACCCTTACAAAGGTGCTCGTCACCCGTTCGGAAGGATCCATCGCGACTATGTGAGTCAGGTGCCCAGCCGTTTCGAGCACGGAGCGCCGAACCACTAGCAATTCCACGCATTGTGAAACGCGGCCACGGCGCCACCCTGCTGTGCCTCGACCTCGTCAACGTACGTGTCCGCGATGACGTCTTCGCACAAATGGGCCCGGCCCCCGCCGCCATCGATGTGCGGGTCGACAATTCGCTCGGTTCGGAATTCCTGCGCCTCAACGTTCAGCCCGGCTGCGTCGTTGGTGACCGTGGTCGTTCTCAAGGCCGCGATGTTGCCACGGCCGCCGTCGCTGGGCCCTGTGATTGGGCACCGTCAGGATCTGCGGTCAGCTGCGATGCTCAAGTCGGGGTGAACCGGTGACAAAGCGATCCGTCGATGCCCTCGGGCGCACCCTTGCCACACTGCCGCTACGGGCGCGGCCGCGCTCGGAGGAATTTCTTTTGATTTCTTTGGCTCATCGGCCGTTTCGGGGGTTCGAGTGTCCCTGCCCTTTGCTTGAATTGCCTTATGGATCAACGA
>CAZWPY010000151.1:0-4056 GCA_964635475.1 uncultured Acidimicrobiia bacterium | reverse complement strand
GACCACGCCGACCCGACGCGGTCGGTCACGCGATCCCACCAGGTCGGCTCGTCTGGTTCGTCGATCACGACGTCGCTCGGGTGCACGATCACGGTCAAAGTCGACATTGCCGCTTGCTGCTCAAGGTACGCGCGCTGCCCGTCGAGCTGTTCGATCTGCTCACGGACGTCGAAAAGCTGTGGCTGAACGGCGAGGATCTCCTCGACCGTCGTCGTGCGGGCAAGGAGGGCGTTTAGTGCAGCTTCCTCGCTGCGCAAGTTCTTCAAGCGTGCCTCGAGGTCGACCAGTTGGCCGGTCACGTCTTGCGCGCTGATCTCGGCCGACTGCACGTCGCCGACCTTGACCAAACCTGAACGCAGGTCGTCGAACTTGTCGCTGGGTACCCGGATCGTGATCGAGGCCGTGGGATAGTCGCCCTGGCGCGACTCCTGCGATCCCTCGACGTAACCACCGTTTTGTGTGGCCAGCGCATTGACCTTGGCGACCGCGACGTCGAACACCTCGACGGCGAGATCGATCGTGCCGGTGCGAATGATCGCGGCAACTCGTCCGCTCGGCCGCACCGGCGACGTCGGCAACGGGCTTTCGGGCAATCGCGTTTGCGTGTCGCTGGTCGCAGCACCCTCTGGCGCGACCGCCGCGTCGGCGTCGGCGGGCGCTGACTCGTCGAAGGCGTCAAGGGCAACGCCGCCACCGGCGGCATCAGGGGCAACGCCACCGGCGGCATCAGGGGCAACGCCACCGGCGGCTTGTTCGGTTTCCTGTTTTTCGACGGCGCGGTCGTCGAGCGACTGCGACGAGACCTGTGCGTCGTCGGAGCTGTCACCGCACGCGGCGACGAGCGTGAACGCGGCAACGGCGGCCGCAACAACTGCGACCAACGAGCGACGACGTACACCCATGGCGACTCCTTAGGAGATAACGAGAAGTTGGCGAGAGTCCCAACTTCGCTGACGATCACACCTTTGTCGCGTGCGGCGCTGCGATCGTTCCCGTCCAGCGGCCGCGCCGGCGTTGTTTTCCGGTCCAGCCGCAGCGCCGGCGTTGTTTTCCCGGCCGGCGGCAGCGCCGGCGTTGTTTTCCCGGCCGGCGGCCGCGCCGGCGTTGTTTTCCCGTCCAGCGGCAGCGCCAGCGTTCACGCCGCCGGCGCGAGACACGGCGACGTCGAACACACGTCGATCACAATCCCCGAACGGAGGAACTCGGCCTTTTGCAAGCGTGCGGCGGGCGCGAGGCGGGGGAACTCGTGAGGGTCCTCGCCCTCGCGAGGTGGGGTGGCTGTCGTTGGCGGCGCCGGCGTGCCCGAATCCCAGACGACCATCGCCGAACCCGTATGGGGGAAACGGGCGATGTGTTCGATCCCCCAGTAGGGCTCGACATCGGGGTGACGCCCCGCCGCCAACGCGGGCCACACGACGCCAACGTCGAGAGCGCGCGCCTCGATCTCAGCGGCCCACATCGACACTTGATGGTCACCGTACGCGACGTGGAGCAAGACCTCGTGTGCGGGCGTGTCGCGGAACGGCTCGCTCGTCACGTGCGTCACGTAACCCGCCCCCTCGCCACGGTCCCACAACATTTGCAATAGCGGCAGCAGTACGGCCCGTGAGTTCTCGTCGGGGTAGGCCGGATAAAGCACCGCCGAGTAGGTGTCCCAGTCGACGCTGCGGGTGAGAAGTAACGAGTAGTTCATGCCGGGAACTCCGAGCACCGCACGAGTCCACTCTTGACTCACAGCCGTCGCGACCAACCCCATGATCCCGCCTTGGGAGTTGCCGTCGTAGGTGACCGAGCCTGCGGCCAAAAGCGCTCGACCGTCGAGCGAGAAGGCGGGATCAGCGGCCAATCCCGTCGGCGACCGCATCAAGCGGCCCAACATCAACGTGTTCAGTACCCCTTGTTGGAGGCGATCGGCGACCGAGGGAAACAACGACAGATCGCCCAATGTCGTGATCGCGTGCGCGACGTCGTCCTCGCTCATACCGCTCCAGTTCGTCGCGCAGTAGACCAGCCGGTTCTCCTCGGTCATGAGCGCGATATTGCGTGCGCGGACCTCGTTGTTAGAACCCAGGAGTCCGTGGCCGTAAACCACGCCCGCGCCAGGCGCACCTCCGGCAGCGAGCGACCTTGGGATCACGCATCGAAACGGCGCCGCCATGACTGCATCGCCGTTGCGTTGTGGCGTCGCGTCGGGGCCCGCGCCGTCGGGATACTGAAAGCCTTCGCCGGGCGCGCCATCGTTGGTCAGGTAAAGGGGAACGTCGAACGTGCCGACCACTTCACGAAAACGCTCAGGCGTATCGGAGTTCTCGATTACCTCGGTGACGCGAAACGGCGGAGCCTCGTCGGCGCCAAGGGTGGCGAACGCGTCGTCGCGGATCGCGAGCAGTCGGCCCGTGGTCGACTCCTCGCTCGCGATCGTGAAGTCCCACGCGAGCTGTACCGACTCGCGTTCCACGCCGGCACTGGCGAGGGCGGCAAACACATCGTCGAACTCCGCGCGGCGATCCTCGTGCGCGTCGACACCGGTAGCGAGCTTGTCGCGAAACGCCTGGAACAAAGGCGACGCGACGATCGGCTCACCGTTGCGATCGACGAGGGAGCGCCACGCGATCACGTATGTCGCGCCCGCGTCGTACGGCCGCGCCGGATGGACAACCACGGCCGGGTCCGACGCTGACGGCGTCGTGGAGTCGAACTCAGCCCACACGGGATGGCGTTCGCCGGTGCGGGCGTTGAGCACGACGAGTGGACTGTCGTCGGCCAACGAGGCTTGCGGATCAGTGATGTCGGGCACCTTCGACGCGGTGAGATCGACGCCGACGAGTCGTGTCGTCAGCGGAGTTCCCGTGCTGAAGCCGTCGTTGCGATTCCACTCAGTCGGATCGATCGCGACCCCACTTGCGTTGCGCGGCATAGCCGCTTTCGCGAGATCGACACGCCGTCCGGTTGCTGAGGACTCGTCGAGTCGGGTGTGGAAGTTCGACGGAAACGGCATCAGGCACGACGTCGTGTCGAGGTCGTCACAGCCGGATTTGGGGGCTGCGAGCTTCGGTCCGGCTGTCGAGGTCGACCCCGACTCGTCGTTTGCACCGCTATCGCTGTCGGAACACGCGGACGCCGTCACAACCCCCAGCAAACCCAGCGCCAGCGCCACGAAACGCACGCGGCCGCGCCGCCCGAACACACTCGACCGAACCTCACGCGCCATCGGCCCAACGTAGCGGTCACGACTGCCGCGCTGCTGACGACATCAGCGCCCAGTGCCGCAGTACAGTGGTCTGACCAGTTACCCGAGGAGGGACAGTGGCGAGAAGCTCGGCCAGCACAACACGTGGTGCGAACCCAACAGAACCCGGCACAAGCAAACGCAGTGAGGCGGGCGAGCAAGGCGAATCGCGCGCCGCCGCCAAACCGGCGACTGCCAGCGGCCCCGCTGCCGCCGAGACACGACAACTCGCGTCACAAGCCGTGTTCGACCGCCTGATGGACGACATTGTCCGCGGCGAGCTCCCGCCGGGGTCGGCGCTGCCCGCTGAACGTGCGCTGGCCGAGACTTTCGGCGTCAACCGCGCCGTCGTACGCGAAGCGCTCAAACGCCTTTCCGAACTTGGATTCGTCAACGTGCGGCACGGAAATCCCACCCTGGTCAACGATCCGTGGTCGACCGCCGGTCTCGAGGCGCTCCCCTACCTCTTGCGCACATCTGATGGCGGCGTCGACATCGCTGGCTTACGTGCGGTTTTGGAGTTGCGCAGCACGATCGGCGCCGACGTCGCTCGCTGGGCAGCGGCGCGAGCGACGGCCGACGACATCGCACGACTCACCCGGCTCAGCGAATCCATCGTCGGGGCCACGCCGCAACGAGGACAAGAGATCTCGCTCGAATACTGGAACGTCTTAGTCGCTGCCTCGGGAAACCGCGCCTATCGCCTCGCGTTCAACTCGTTGTACCGGGTCTACGAGTCGGTGATGGTGCTGCTGGCTGGCGTCATGGCCGCGGAATCACTCGACGCACGAGCAATGCGCCGGGTGACGGCCGCGGTTGGCGCCGGC
>CAZWPY010000150.1:0-4209 GCA_964635475.1 uncultured Acidimicrobiia bacterium | reverse complement strand
GCTTTTTCGTTGGTGGCGGGGGCAGGATTTGAACCTGCGACCTTCGGGTTATGAGCCCGACGAGCTACCGGGCTGCTCCACCCCGCGTCGTGGGCGTCACTTTACAGCACTTGTGGGCGTTGCGGTGTCGGGGCCCGACGAGGACGCAGCAGCCGAGGAAGACGCAGCAGCCGAGGAAGCCGCAGCCGCCGAGGACGCGGCCGCGGAGGACGGGGCCGAGGTCGTCGTCGCATCTCGGTCAGCGGCACCCGCGCGGGCTTGGTCGATCAAGCGGCCGACCTCGTCCATCCCGGCCTGGTAGGCACCGAGGTCGCCGCGGGCCAACGCGGCCTGCGCCTCGTCGAACTTCGCGGCCGCATCGTCAAGCGCCGCAGCCGGCGACAAGGAACCCGCGTCGGTCCCCTCCGAGGGAACAAGCGTGGTGGTCGTCGGCGAGTCGCCGCTGTCGGGCCGGGTCGCACCCGCCGCCTCCGACCCTGCCGCGGAGCCAGACCCCGACTCCGACCCAGACCCGGACTCCGACTCCGACTCCGACCCAGCGGACCCCGCGCCACTGCCGGCGCCACCGAGCACGTCGGTGCCAAACAGCTCCACCAACGCGTCGTCGAGGCGATCGCCCGAACCAACCTTCTCGCCCAGCACCGCGACAACCTTGCGTAACACCGGCACCCGCGCCGAGCCACCCTCGCCGCGCACATACAGCGGCCGCACATACAACAGCGAATTCCCCACCGGGATCAGCTGCAAGTTGCCCTGCAGCACCTCAGACCCCGCGCCCGACAACAACGAGATATCTCGGCTGACCTTGTCGTCGGACTGAATCAGCCCGTCCACTTGGCTCGGACCCACCACCTGCAAACTGCGCGGCATTTGGTACGCGATCAGTTCGCCGTAGTGCGCGGGATCAGACCGAGCGACCATAAAGGCCGACAACGTTTGCTTGTTCGTCGGCGTGAACATCTGCATCATCACGAACTCTTGGGTCTGCGAGCCGGGCAACGCCATCAACAAGTAGTACGGATCCGCGATCTGCTGTTCACTCACACCGGCCGCGGTTCGTGAACTCACCGTCGACAGGCCCGAATCCAAGGCCCGCTCCCACACGTCGAGTCGCTGGTAAAAGTCCACCGGGTCGCTCACGTGGTAACGGCCAAAGAGCTGTGACTGCGTCACAAAAAGCTCCTCGGGATAACGCAAGTGCGCCACCAAGTCGGTCGGCATCTTCGAGCCATCGGTGAACAGACTCGGGAAGATGCGTTGGTACGTGCGCACCAACGGGTCGTTGTCGTCGACGACATAAAACGTCATCGTCCCGTCGTAGGCATCGACGGTGACCTTCACCGAGTTGCGGACGTAATTGGAGCCGGCCGCCTGCGCAAGCCCGTTCTCCCGGCGCAGGCCGCGCACGTCGATCGGCTCGGCATAGGGATAACGAGACGTCGCTGTGTAACCATCGACCACCCACACCACTCGGCCTTCGATGACCACGGGGTACGGATCGCTGTCGAAATAGAGAAACGGCGCCGCTTTCCGCACACGTTCGGCAATGTCACGGTGGTACACGACCTTGCTCTTCGACGTGAGCGAGTCGGAAATCAACAGTTTCGAGTCAGAAAAACGCAACGCAAACGCGAGCCGGCGAGTGAGCCCGGTAAGCGCCACTCCGCCTTCGCCCTCGTAGGTCGCATTTTCCGTGCCCTCGTCGGACACGTAGTCGATCTCGTCCTTCTTCGTCCTGACGATCGCGTAACTGTCGAGACCCTCGCCGTAGTACAGCTCAGGCCGTTCGTCGAGGCTCAAACGACCCTCGGGCGGCAAGTCCGACAGCAAGAGCTCCGGCAGACCACCAGAGGTCGCGTCGTTTGTTCGAGCGGCGACCACCCCGTAGCCGTGGGTATAACGCAGCCGCAGGTTTTCCCACGACGACGGCACTGCAGTCGGGTTCAGCTCTCGAGTAGCCAACGCCACCTGCTCGGGCACACCATTGACCACGTAGCGATCGACGTCGACGTCGGTAAACCTGTAGAAGTCACGAATGCTTTGGTTGACGGCGAAAACCCGACCCATGATCTCGTTCGAGGGGTCCCACACACGAGCGTTTTCCAGTGTTTCCAAGGACTCGGCCGCGTCATCGGCAGACGGATTGGCCGTGTAGGGGAACGCCTTGGTCTCGATCCTGTCGAGACCCATCGCCTTTTGCGTCATAGCAATATTGCGCTCGATGTAGGGCCGTTCTTTTGTGGTCTCGTTCGGGGCGACTCGAAAACGTTGCACCAACTCGGGATAGACCACCCCGACGACGAACGAACTCAAACCCCAAATACCCACGGCAATTACCGGCAACGTCCAGCCGCGCCGCCAGATGTTGAACAACAACAAGACGGCCGCCGCGATCGACACCCACACCAGCAACTCAAGCGCGGGCAACGTCGCCTTCACGTCGGTGTAGGAAGCACCAAGCACTTCGCCACGCGTCGAGTACACCAGTTCGTAACGGCCAAACCAGTAGTCGACCGCTTTCGCGAGCGCGAGCAAGCCGAGCAGCACCGACACGTGCGCCTTGACCGCCGAGGCCACCTTGCGTTCGGTCGGAACCTGCAGGCGGATGCCGCCAGCCAAATAGTGCGCCGCGATGGTCACAACTACTGCGATCGCCAGCGCCGCAAACGACCACGTGACGAGAAAACGCAGGAACGGCAAACGAAATACGAAGAAGCTGATGTCGGTGCCGAACTGCGGGTCTTTCGTGCCAAACGACGACGAATTGCGAAACAGCAACCACTTCTGCCATTGCGATGCCGCATTTGGCAGGGCGATAAACGCAAACACCGCCGACGCCGCGGTCCGGATCAGCAGCGGTCGGGTTCCCGCGACTTGGCGATAACGCAACGCAATCTCGTCGTGCGGTCCGGGTAGCGGCGCTCGTGCGGCCAACCGGTCGGCGAGCCACATGTTCACCCACAGCAGTGCGAAAGCGGCGAGCCAAAACGCCAGTGCGAGGCCCACCTGTGTGCCCCACACACCCCGAAACACTTGCCGCAGGCCAACCTCGTCGAACCACAACCAGTCGGTGTAAGCAAACGCCACCGCTCGCGCCAAGAGCGAAACCACCAACAAGACGCCAGCGAGCACCGCCAGCGCGATACGAAGCCGGCGGCGACTCCGGCCACCCTTGCCGCTCTTGCCACGCGGGCGGGGCTGTCGGGGCGGCAAGTCCGAAGGGATACGCACGAACTCTGAGCCTAGAAGCCAACCCGAACTAGTCCGATTCAGCCAGCCGATCCGCTCACCAGGCCGCCGCGACGTCGGGTCACGAGGCGGCGTGGCTACTCAGCCGGTACCGGCACCACCAGACAACGGCAACGTTCGTGCACCGGCGGATACAGATGACCCGTCGGAAACGACGTGCCTCGTGCGACTGGATTCGACAGCGCGTTGTCGTCACAGTCCGGACTTGGCGCTCCGCCGTGATCGACGACCCAACGAAACCTCGCACCCTCGGGCGTAGCGACGTACACACCTCGGCAGTACGCGGCCGACACGGCCGACAACACGACCGGTTCCACACGCATCGAACGGGCCTCACGAAAGGCAGCGCCAACGGCATCGTTGACCGCGTCGACATCGAGATCGGCGGGGCGGATCCGGCCCAACTGCACCGCCAGCGGGTCGAGCACGTGGCTCGCGATCAGCTCGGCCAAGTCGGCTAACGGAACATCGGTCGGCTCGCCGCCCAAGTCCGAGCCCGCACCGGCTTGCCATCCCGCTGCGGCCGCTTCGACCAAGCCCGCGACCGGCTCGTCGGCGAATTTGCTGCGCAGCCGCTCCGAATTCGGCAACACCCCCGCCCAATCGTCGGGTCGGCGCACGCGGCCGATAGCTTCGAGAACCGAGTTCTGCTCGTCTTGCAACACGCGTTTCATGCGGCGCACGAGCGAGTCGCCGACCGCCGCGACCGCGTCGTCACGAGCGAGTTTGGCCCGGTCGCCGAGCACTTCGGGCGAACGCCACGCCGACAAGTTCACCACCGTCGCTGGCTCGGCGGTCACGGCCACCTGGCCGGTATCGGGATCGGAATCGCCCTCGCCATCGTCGTCATCGAACTCGTCGAACTCATCGCCGTGCCAGCGGCCGTCGTCGAAATCGGCCGGCAGCCGTGGGGTCACCGAACCGAGTGCGGCTCCCGTTGTGAACGACATCACTGCGGCC
>CAZWPY010000149.1:0-4220 GCA_964635475.1 uncultured Acidimicrobiia bacterium | reverse complement strand
CGACGAACAACAACGTCGCCGCGCCGCCCAACGCGGCCCGCCCGCCGGCGCCCATACTCTGGTTGCCCTGACTCCGGTTGCCCTGACTCCGGTTGCCCTGACTCCGGTTGCGATTGCGACGGCCGGCTAACCACGCGAGTGCCAGCAAGGACAACGGCAGCGCGGCGATCGAGTTGCTGTCGCTCCACGCAGCCCACATCGCCGGTAAGACGAGCGCCGCGAGCCCGGCCGCGGAACTCGACGGCGCGGGCACGCCGTCGTGGTTCGTATGTGCGGCGCTCGGCTGAGGGGGTGGCCGCCACACGTGGAGCCACGCGGCCAACGCGGCGACCGCCAGGGAGATCGAGATCGATTCCGCGGTGCTCAGTCGCGTCCAGTTGGCCACGGCCGGCTCGGCGGCGACGAGTGCGCATAGTCCCCAGGCGCTGAGCCGACCGAGGTTGGTTCGTAGGTGCCCAGCGACGCCGTGAGCGAGCGCGAACCACACGCTGAGATGCGCGACGAACTGGATCGCGACCACTGCGTTGACGTTTCGGAACGCGACTTTCCACAACACGGCTTGCAGGGCAGGAACCTCGGAGACCCAGAAGTGTGCGCTCCATGGGTTGCGCGCGGCCATTTCTCGGATGTTCCAGCCGACGGCCCCCGAGACGCCGAGCGGTTGTGGGTCGAGCTGCACGTTGTAGAACGCGAGCCAGGCACCGAGCGCGCAGACGACGACCGTGGCAAGGCGCCACCGTGCGCTGCGCCACACGGTGATCCAGTCACCCACTGCCGAGTCGTTGGTCGAGTGGCGCTCGGCCCACGCCCGGGTTCTGCGCACGGGCGCGTTCGTGGCCGCCGCCAGCCGGCCACGAAACGATCGCCCCACTCCTCGTCGCCGCGAGTGTGGCGCGTCTGGTGCCACCGGCGCGGTGGTTGCCGCCGTGCGAGCTGGGTCACCACCCTCTCGGTCGCCGTCCTCGACGCGCGCGGGCTGCCGAGCCGAACTGGGCGAGCGGGTGTTGCTGGTGCGCGAGCTGCCCGCGTGGAACTGCTGGGTAATTGTTGGCGAGCCGGCCGCGCCCGTAGTGCGCCACAACGTGGGCTGCCACGGGGCCGCCGCTACCGGGCCGTGGGTCGCGTTGTGATCCGCCGGTGTGCCCGTTTCGGACACATCACCATCGGCTGCACCATCGGCTGCACCAGCGGCTGCACGGTGATCCTGCACGTGCGCTCGCGAGGCGAGGGGGCGCCAGGAGCCAGCGGTCGCGCCGAGGTCGTGGTCAGGTCGGAACGGGTTGTTCACCCACGCGTCCCTCTACGCGCGAGGCAATCACCCATAGTGACGAGCCTAGAACGGTCAATCGGCCAATCCCACTCTGAGCCGTAGGAAGGTGGCACAGAGTGGCATCTGCGGTGCGACGAGCCGGCGGCCGCCCCGCTGGTGGACGCGGGACCCCGCGCCGGGTGCCGCTACCGTGAGGTTATGTACGAGTGGTCGGCCGAACATCAGATGATTCGCACCGCGGTGCGTGACTTCCTCGACAAGGAGGTTGCACCGCATCTCGACGAGCTCGAACACGGCGACATGGCGCCCTACGGCGTCTTACGCAAGATGTACTCGACGTTTGGTCTCGACCAAATGGCGGCTGCGTCGTTTGAACGTCGAGTGGCCAAAGAAGAGCAACCCCAGGAGGCGCCAGCCGCTATCGATGCCGGTGCGGCCGCCGACGGCGTCGCCGACGCTGTCGGGGGCGACGCCAACCGTGCCGCAATGGCGATGTTGCCGATCATCGAGTTGTGTCGTTACTGCCCCGGCATGGTCACGGCGATGGGTGTGAGCGTCGGGCTGACGGCAGCCGCGATCATGTCGAAGGGCACGCCCGCGCAAAAGCGCCGCTGGGCGCTCGATCTACTCACGCTCAAGACGATTGGCTCGTGGGCGATCACCGAACCCGATTCGGGTTCGGACGCCTTTGGGTCGATGCGGTCGACGGCTCGCCGCGACGGTGACGAGTACATCCTCAACGGATCGAAGACCTTCATTACTAACGGCCCCTACGCCGACACGATTGTCTTTATTTGCAAGCTCGATGAGGGCAATCCGGCCGAGGAGCGCAAGGTGTTGACCTTTGTGCTCGACCGCGGGATGCCCGGCCTCGAACAGACCCCACCGTTGCGCAAGATGGGAATGCACTCCTCGCCGACCGGTCAGCTGTTCTTGACCGACGTGCGTGTGGGTCGTGACCGGCTGCTCGGCGAGTCAGAGGGTGGGTCGGGGCGAACCAATCGCGACGGTGCGAAGGCGACGTTCACGATGGAACGCACCGGCGTGGCCGCGATGGCGCTCGGCATCATCGAACGTTGCCTGGAGCTCTCGCTCGAGTACGCACGCACACGAATCCAATTCGGCCAGCCGATCGGCGCCTTTCAGCTCATCCAACTGAAGATCGCCAAGATGGAAGTGGCTCGACTGAACGTGCAGAACCTCGTGTTTCGCCAGATCGAGATGGCGGCCGACGGGAAGGGCATGAACTTGGCCGAGGCGTCAGCGTGCAAGCTGTACGCGGCGCAGTCGGCCACCGAGGTGGCGCTCGAGGCAGTGCAGCTGTTTGGTGGTAACGGCTATATGGCTGAGTACCGCGTCGAGCAACTTGCCCGTGACGCCAAGGTGTTGCAGATCTACGCCGGAACCGACGAAATCCAGATCAGCCAAATCGCACGTTCATTGCTGGCGCTGTAGCGGACCTCGTGCCCGGGGCCCGGTCGCCGGCGCGAGTTTGGCCTGAGAACAGCCTGAGAACAGCCTGAGAACAGCCGGTTGCACCTACAAGTACGGGTCCCACGCGACCGGCGCGGTACGCAGATGGCTCAGCAACCTAGCTACCACCTTGTCGGTGGAAAGATCTGATCGGGTTTGCGCCAACGGCCGCAGGCGGGGAGTGATGGCTTCGGGCGAGTCGGCCTCCCACATCACGCCGTGCGGCTCCGCGCCGGAGAGCTCTGCGGCGAGCGTGCGCATGTCGACTCGCAGCAGCGGGCGTCGGGTGTGGTAGCGAATCCACGTTTCGTAACGGTCTCGGTAACAAAAGCGCCCGCCGGGCCACACCTCGAGAGTGCGGAAGAGCAACGTCGAGGTGTGGCGAGCGTCGACACTGAGGTTGAGGTCGTCGGCGTCGTAGTGGAACACCGCCAACTCGTCACCCGGGTGCTCCTCGATTCGCACCCGCTTGCTGTCGATCAGCCGCATCGACTCGTCGAAGGCCTTGTCGGCGCCGACCCACAACGACCGGCACGACTCCTCGTCGAACATCCCCGTGAGGCTCGCCAGCATGCTCGTGTAGAGCTTGTCGGTGACCTCTTGCACCCCAAGTCCTTTGGGCATTTCCTTTGTTCGACGGGTTTCGACGGCCGCGATCGTCCAGGCAAGTCGAGCAGCTCGCCTGTTGCGCACGACGTCGAAGTCGCCAGTGTCGGCCGCGTCGGCAATCAGGGAACGGTGCTCGAGTGCTTCGTCGGGATGGATGACCGTCCACGCGGCGAGCAGCCCGTCGGCGTCGAAGTGATCGTTGGTCACCCGCGGCGCCGGCGGTCGTTGTCGAGTCGCCACCCAGTTGAGCGCGATTCCCGTCGAGGTATTCGCCCACAGTTGCGGAGGTGTCGGTGTGCCTTTCCAATGTGACAACGACAGCACCGTCGCCGCGTTGGGCCGGCCGTCCACGACGATGTTGGGGATCCGGTGATCGCCGTGGGAGATGTACTGAACGCCTGACACGTCGTCACGCTACGCGAGCTCGCGCCACTGCCTTTCGGCTGTGTCGGTCGTCCGACCGCCGAGTCGCAAGTGACCACATGTGCAACATGAGCCCGGAAAGTACCGCAGAGAGTGAACGGAACCTCACGCTCAATGACTGACTCCGCTACTCTGGTTCGGTGCACGGTGCGGACAAGGGCGTCGACGTGGGCGCCGAGGCGTTGCTGGGTGGCGCGGGCCAACGAGTGGTTTGTCTGGTGGCGATCTGCGCGTAACAGAGCGCTTCCCACAGCGGGCCGCCGCTTCTCGCCAGACCCCGCAGCATTCGCTGACGGGGACGGCCACACCGGCGCCGAGCCGACTCCGCAGTCGGAGGGTGAGGCTGCCGCCGACACCAGCGGCTCGCTGGCGACGTTGGCGAAGCTGCCGCAGTCGGAGAGGCCGCCGCAGTTGGACACGACCAACGCCGGTATCGATGCGGCGC
>CAZWPY010000148.1:0-4224 GCA_964635475.1 uncultured Acidimicrobiia bacterium | reverse complement strand
TGTCTGTTCGCAGAAGGCGTTCCGCTGATTCGAGTACCGCGGCGATCAGGCCGCAAGCAAGGGCTACTGGGCGCCTCGCTAAGTGCCATCCCCAGGCCGACGGAGCGATCTGTTCGACGAGTCGCAGTCCGAGATGTCCGAGCGCATTGCGTGCGAGCGCTCGCTGAGCTGGCGAGGCACCGTCGATCGGGCCGCAGACGAGAGCAACGATCGGCGCTGCGGTTGCTTTAGTGAGGGCAACCGTAGAGCCTCGCCGTGCTTGCGAGCGGTGAGCCTCGCCGTAACGGATAAGGGCGTATGTCCGGAGACCGCCGCTGCGCCCGTGAGTCAGCGAGACACGTAGGTAGTGGCGCGCGGCGTCGTGTCTGTCGCCGGGTGCGTTGCGATCAAAGAGCGCGTTTGCTAGACGCAAGCGCGTCCGGGGCAGGTCGTTTCTCTTAAGCAGGGCGTCTAAGAGTGTGATCGCTCGATCATGTTCCCGCGCGTCGTGCAGCATCCACGCGAATGCCTCGGCGAGGGGAAGGTCACCAAGGGAGTCACGAATGTTCTGCTCCCAATTGTGGAAACGATCGATCCATCGAGCGCTGGTTAGCGGGTCGTTTGGCCACTTTGGCAAAGACGCGCCGTAGGTTTTCCTTAGCCAGTGACTGGCATATTCAGCCGTCGGTTGAGTGCGGTCGATAGCTCGGACCCGCCGTTCGACTCCTTGATTCTGTGGCGCTACCCACGCGAAGCGCCCAGACTCGAGGCGTTTGAGTAGCGGCTCATAGCAGTCGATGTCGTTGCCCGAGTATCCCGTTACGAGTATGTAACTTGACCGCGAGAGTTCGTCGAGAGCATCCAGCTGTTGTGGAGACAGAAACATGAGCTGCGTTTCGTCAACGACCGATACGTCGCGAGGGACGAGGTTGCCTAGAGCATCCGGTTCAAGCGTTCCATGGAGTTTGATAAGCGCCGGTGCCTGGCGACCCAGAACCCACTGCTTGAGCTCGTCGCTGGTTCCGACCACGGCGAGCGGCGGCGCTGGTCCGTGCAACCGAGCACGCCACCGCGTCAGTGCTTGTTGGTATGAAACGGGCGCCTTGGGCGGCAGCGAAACCGCTCCTTGGAGGAGGTCGTAAGCCAGTTCGATTCCTCGATCGAAGTTGAGCGTCACGTGCAATCCTCCGTTGAAGAGGTGTGCCGCGAGGAGCATGTGAGTTTCGTTGGGTACTTCGACCCACAGAGTTGAGAGCACGGTGGTCGCGTCGGTGCCGATGGTTCCGACGAGCCGCCCAATTACGTACTCCAACTTCCAGTCGCTGGCGAGAACGTGATTAAGCGCGGGTCGGTCACTCATGCCAATGGCGCGCTCTGCGGCCGAGTGACAGGCCTTGAGCAACTCGTTGCGGAGCGTGTGACCCATGGGCAGGGCGGACGCCTCGGCTCCGCTGATCCCTGCTCCTGTGAAGATGCCGAGAGTCATCGCTGCAATATCTCTTTGCGTGCCCTGCTGAATCGATAAACCCCGGGTTGTAGGTCAACCGCGCGGGCCAGCGTTGGAATATCCGACACGCATGACCTTACCGGCGAGAATGACAAAGGACACCCCATAACTCGGCTATCGAACTGCGGTTCGCCGGCGACCTACTACGCATGGATTCCCGACGCCGCCCAGCGGGTGGCCGCCGATCCGCTGGAACACGCGGTGCGCTCAGGGTTGGCGCGCGATATTCGCGCGATGGTTTCGGAGCACTCCGAGGCTGGCGGGCGCAGATAAGTACCCTGACCAGGTACTTTCGTGGTGGGCCGCCTGGGGCTCGAACCCAGCACCTTGGGATTAAAAGTCCCCTGCTCTACCAGTTGAGCTAGCGGCCCGTGTCAACCCTAGTGGCCGCTCGAATCGGGGTTGCCGGGAGCGTTACGCCGACCTGAGGTCGAGGGGGCCGTGATCGCTAATAGGGAAAATGGGGCTCATGGTGTTGCAGTTAAACGTGGTCGCGTTACCCTGGCCGACATGAGCGGCGCGCCGACTGAACCTGGGCTTACGCGAGCAGACGTGGTGATGAACGACCTTGACGGAGTCGAACGAGCCCTGGAGCGTCTAGACCGAGCGACCTACGGCGTGTGCGTTCGTTGCGGCAACGTCTTGGCGGAGGAAGCACTCGCTACCGATCCGCTCGCCCTTCGGTGCACGCCGTCGTGTCCTGAAGTGGTCCGAGGCGCGCCCGCGGCCGGTGATCCCGAGGATGTTCCCTAGCCGATGGTGAGCGCGTCGAGTCTCACGGCGCCCGCCGTATCAGCGGCGCGCGAGTGGGCCGACAAGTACCCGCGCGCCCCGCGTTACGCCGAGGGGGAGCTGCATCGCCGGATGGCCGTCGATGGAACCCGGCTGTCGATTGCGGTCCTGCCTGGGCCGCCCGATGCGCCTGCCGATGTCGTGGTCGTGCACGGCATCTTGAACTCCTCGCGGAGCCCGAAGATCTACGAGTTCGCTCATCATTTGGCTGAGCATTTTCGGGTCATAGTGCCCGACTTGCGGGGCCACGGCGCCAGCGAGGGCGAATGTACTTTTGGGTTGCTCGAACCCCTCGACGTTGCTGCCGCGGTCGAGTTGGCACGGCCTGAGCGCCCGGTCGTCACTATCGGTACGAGCCTGGGCGCGGCCGCCGTGTTAATGCACGCGGGCCTGTTTTCTCCTCTGCGTCCCCTCGCGGGGGTCGTGTCGGTCAGCGCACCGGGCTATTGGGGCGACACCTCTCGTCCCGGGGCGCATCGAGCGTTGCAATTCGCGACCAGTCGTTGGCGGCGACTCTCGGTTCGAGCCTTGACGGGAGCGCACCTGGCGCCGCCGCGGGTTGCCGTCGGGCAAATCGATTTGGCGCTGGCGGGCATTCGCGCAGGGTTCGTCGTGTTGGCGCACGACCCGTCGGATGGCTACTTCGGTCCCGACCACGCGTTGCACCTCCACGCCCACGTGGGGGCTCCATCCGAGTTGTGGTGGCTCCCTGGCGCCGGCCACGGCTCTGATGTCTTAGGTGCGGCGTTCTCGCAGCGTGTGATCCGTACGATTCGCAACAGAGTCGCCCTCACGCCTCAATCCTGCGACGCCGAGACAGCGCGTAGCGGCGCGTTTGCGACGTCGGAGCGAGGCGGCAGGCGCGGACTGCCGAAGCACAACTAGCCTGCATCGGGACCGCACCCGAGCAGGTCTCGAGGAGGCCTCGCGGTGGATACAGCCCCGGGCAGCACTTTCAAACCTGAAATCGATGTCCGTCTTTTTGCAGCCGCGCGTCTCATCGCTGGTTCGGTAGTTGTTGTGCGTGCGGCCGACGTGAGCGAGGTTCGAGCGAGGTTGAGTGCGCAATTCGGTGACTGCATGGCCCGAGTCCTGTCGGTCAGCGGAATCTGGGTGAACGGCGAACCCGCGTCGGACTCGCATCGTTTGGCCACAAACGACGAAGTCGCGGTGATCCCCCCGGTCTCGGGCGGCTGCCGGTGAACGCGTCGCGACGTACGCCGACGGCGGCTGTCGCGTCGGCCACGGAACGCCAGCGCGCTCGTGCCGCGGAAATCGAGGCAGCCCTTGAGCGTGCGCGGCGCGGTGCCGCGCAGCTTGAGTCGCCGAAGCGAGATTCGCGCGGCGCCGCCGACGACGGTGCGGGCGCTGCGCAAGAGATCAGGATCGTCGCCCGGGGCTCGACCCCGCCAAATCTCAACGACCTGCCTCGCCGAGTCCAGAAGGGGCTTGGCGAGCCGGCGGTCGGCGGGCCCGAAGCTCCGGCTACCGCGGCCCGCGTGAATCCGCGGTCGCGAGATGTCGCCCGGCAACGCGAGCAAGAGCCGGTCGTCGGCGGCGCGCGGCCTGCGTCGAGGGGTCGGCCGACTGGCGAGCGGCCGTCACGCGAGCGGCCGTCTGGTGAGCGACCGTCACGCGAGCGGCCCGGTCAGCAACGACAGCAGACGCCGCCACGCGAGCGGCCGTCCGGCGAGCGAACGTCGGGCGAGTACAGGTAAGCCGAGGGACCAGCGGACGAGGCAAAGTCGCGGCGTCGCGACGCCCGACAACGAGCTGGCGAGGATCGATTGCCGGGGCCAACAGCGCGGCGCCCAGCACCGCGCAGCCGCGTGGCGAGCGACGCGGCCTTCGCTGACACCGGGGGCATCCAGCTGCCTCGGCTGATCGCTCCGGTTGCGCAGCGGGGCCCGCGTTCGGGCGCCGAGGGCCCCGCCGAATCCGGTCGC
>CAZWPY010000147.1:0-4236 GCA_964635475.1 uncultured Acidimicrobiia bacterium | reverse complement strand
TGAAGGTCGACTGGAGTTCTGCGACCTGACCCTCGCAGAGCCGGCCGATCGTTGCGGCCAACAAAGCAGACACTTCGGTCCCGAGCCCGGCTGCGATTTCGGAAGCCTTTGCCAGCAGGAAGTCGCCCGCCAAGATCGCGACCAAGTTCCCCCAGCGGGAGTTGACGCTCTGCACGCCGTGGCGTGTGCCGGCGTCGTCCATCACGTCGTCGTGATACAGCGAGCCGACATGGACGAGTTCGACCGCGGCGCCGCCGAGCACGACGTCGCTCGACGCAGGAGCGTGCGGCGCGAGCAGCCGGCCCGCCGCGCAGGCCAGCGCGGGGCGCAGTCGTTTGCCGCCAGCGAGGAGCAAGTGGCCAGCGGCTTGTGTGAGCAGCTCGTCGGCGGTCGTGACCGCTGCTCGCAACTCGTTCTCCACCGCTGCCAAGTCGGCTTCCATGCCGGTGGCAGGCAACAAATTGACGGCTCCGGGCACCCCAGTACCGTACGCGGCTCGCACGGCAACCTCCGCATTCGTGTCCTCCATTGGGAAGGGCGGCAACTCATGCGTTGTTGTAGGCACGCTGCTCACAGGTGGTCGAGCCGCCCGGGGAGTACCTGCCAGTAGGTAACGGAAGGCTCACCGGTACACTGAGCGACGAAGAAGGAGGCCCTGCGTGTTCGAACGTTTCACCGACCGGGCTCGACGAGTGGTGGTGTTGGCTCAAGAAGAGGCGCGCCAGCTCAACCACAGCTACATCGGCACTGAACACATATTGCTCGGATTGATTCACGAGGGCGAAGGGTTCGCCGCGAAAGCGCTGGAAGCACTGGGTATTCAGCGCGACAACGTCCGCGCGCAAGTCGAAGAGGTCATCGGCCCAGGTGGCGCGTCGCCCAGCGGCCACATTCCCTTTACGCCCCGTGCCAAGAAGGTCCTTGAGCTGAGCTTGCGCGAGGCGCTCCAGCTTGGCCACAACTACATCGGCACTGAACACATCTTGTTGGGTTTGATCCGCGAGGGCGACGGCGTTGCTGCGCAGGTGTTGATCAAGCTCGGCGCCGACCTGTCTCGTGTGCGTCAGCAGGTTTTGCAGCTGCTGTCGGGTTACGGCCAGGGCGGCAAGGAGCAAGCCACTGCGGGCGCACCGCCGCAAAGCGAGCAGCAGGCGTCGAGCAGCGCGGTCCTCGATCAGTTCGGCCGCAACCTCACCACGATGGCTCGCGAGCAAAAGCTCGACCCTGTGATCGGTCGCGAACGTGAGATCGAGCGCGTCATGCAGGTGCTGTCACGGCGGACGAAGAACAACCCCGTGTTGGTCGGCGAGCCTGGCGTCGGGAAAACGGCGATCGTCGAGGGTCTCGCGCAACGGATCGTCGCCGACGAGGTGCCCGACACGATTCGCGGCAAGCAGTTGTACACACTCGATCTCGGGGCGCTCGTGGCCGGTAGTCGCTATCGCGGCGATTTCGAAGAGCGGCTGAAGAAGGTTCTCAAGGAGATCAAGTCGCGCGGCGACATCATCTTGTTCATCGACGAGATCCACACGTTGGTCGGCGCCGGCGCTGCTGAAGGTGCGATCGACGCGGCATCGATCCTGAAGCCGATGCTGGCGCGCGGCGAATTGCAAACGGTCGGCGCGACCACCCTCGACGAGTACCGCAAACACGTCGAGAAGGACGCCGCGCTCGAGCGTCGTTTCCAGCCCGTCAAGGTGGAAGAGCCCTCGGTTGCCGACACGATCGAGATCCTGAAGGGCGTCCGCGATCGTTACGAGGCGCACCACCGAGTCACCATCACCGACCAGGCGCTGATCGCGGCGGCCAACTTTTCGGGCCGCTACATCGCGGATCGCCATTTGCCCGACAAGGCGATCGACCTGATCGACGAAGCCGGCAGCCGGCTGCGGATCAGGCGGATGGGCGCGCCGCCCGACATGCGTGACTTGGAGACCGAACTCAACCGGGTGCGCCGCGAGAAGGAAGCGGCGATCGAGGGTCAGAAGTTCGAGCAGGCGGCGAAGCTACGCGACGCCGAGAAGGAGCTGCTCGAAAAGAAGGCCGCCCGCGAGAAGGAAATGAAGGCCGAAGGCCTCGACTTGTTCGATGAGGTCGATGAGGAGGCCATTGCCGAGGTGCTCGCGATGTGGACCGGTATCCCGGTCTACCAACTGACCGAGGAGGAGACGGCCAAACTCCTGCGGATGGAGGACGCCCTCCACGAACGAGTGATCGGTCAAGAGCAAGCGATCAAGGCCGTCTCGCAGGCCGTGCGCCGCACGCGTGCGGGGCTGAAGGACCCGAAGCGGCCCTCGGGCTCGTTTATCTTTCTGGGCCCTTCTGGCGTGGGTAAGACCGAGCTCGCTAAGACCTTGGCCGAGTTCTTGTTCGGCTCAGAGGATGCGCTGATCCAGCTCGACATGAGCGAGTACATGGAGAAACACTCGGTGTCGCGTCTGGTCGGCTCGCCTCCGGGCTACGTCGGCTTCGAGGACGGCGGCCAACTGACCGAAGCCGTGCGCCGTAAGCCGTTTTCGGTGGTGTTGTTCGACGAGGTGGAAAAGGCCCACCCCGACGTGTTCAACACGCTGCTGCAGATCCTCGAAGACGGACGGCTGACCGACTCGCAAGGCCGTTCGGTCGACTTCAAGAACACGGTGTTGATCCTGACCTCCAACCTGGGTACGGCCGACTTGCGTAAGGCGAACATCGGCTTCACCAAGGCCGACGAAGCCGTTACCTACGAGCGGATGAAGGCCAAGGTCAACGAGGCTCTTAAGGCGCACTTCCGCCCCGAGTTCTTGAATCGCCTCGACGACACGATCGTCTTCCACGAGCTGAACGCGGCCCAGGTTCGCCAAATCGTCGATTTGATGATGAAGCGAATCACCGCACAGATCGCCGAACGTGGATTCACTCTCGAACTCACTGACGAGGCCAAGGGCTTCCTGGCGACGAAGGGTTTCGATCCGACGTTGGGTGCGCGGCCGTTGCGCCGAGCCATCCAGCGACTCGTGGAGGATCCCCTGTCGGAGCGGTTGTTGTGGAAGCAATTCCGTCCAGGCGAAACCATCGTGGTCGACGTGGAAGACGACGAGATCGTCTTCCGTTCGACAGCCGGCATGGAGGTGCCGTCGGTGGAGCTCGCTGGCACCGGAACCAGCGGTGCGCCGGGCGCGGGACCCTCGACGACCCCGGCGCCGGGCGTCGACTAAGACCACAACAACACTTTCGTGACGGGCCGAGTCCGCAAGCGCGCTGCCGCGCGCGTGGGTTCGGCCCGCACACTTTTCGCCGCTCTGCTCGTAGGTGCCCTGGTTGGTGGTTGCAACGTCGCCGCGGTGCTCGACATCTCGGTGCGTGCCTCGGGTGCCGGGTCGGTGCACGTGCAGGCAACGGCGGACAAGCAGGCCGCGTCGCAGTTTGGCGACCCCAAAGTCGGGGTTCGTCTGGGTGACCTGCGAGCGGCGGGCTGGACCGTCGCCGAACCCGTGCTCGGCGCCGACGGCTCACTGACGATCAGTGTCCAGCGGGATTTCGCGTCGGTGGCGGAAGGCCAAGCCGTGCTCGCGCGGCTCTCCGGCTCGGGTGGTCCGCTTCGTGACATAACGCTGAAGAAAACGACCGGGTTAGGTCGGTCGCGGGTGGAGTTGTCGGGCGTGGCGGACTTGAGTGGCGGCCTCAGTGTGTTGAGTGACGCCTCGCTCGCGCAAGCACTGGGCGGCGACCCGCTCGGGGCACCAATCAACGACCTCGTTGATCGTTACGAGGTGAGCGAACACGATGCGTTTTCGTTAACCGTGCGGGCCCGTGTCGGCGAAAAGGTGGCCTCTGAGGCCGTTGTGGCCGCGGGGGAGCGAAAGGATTTCTCGGCGCACGCGTCGCAGTGGAGTATGGGCCGTCTCGCATTCGGCGCGATCTGCGTGGCATTGGCATTGGCTGGGCTTGGCCTCGCCGGCGTGTCGTTGCTTCACGGCAGGTCGCGTTCTCGCTAGCGGTTGGCCGCCCGCGTCGGCGGGGATGTCTCGGCGGGGATGTTCTCGGCGGTCATTGGTGCCGGCAGTCGTCAGGCGGCAGTCGTTTGTGCCGGCAGTGTTTGTGCTGGCAGTGCGAGCATTGTTGGACCGCTGGGCCGTGCGGGCTCGACCGGGGCTGGCCTGCTTCTGGTAAGCCGGGGCAATGCGGCTGATGGGGCTGGCGGCCAAGGTCGGGGCGTGGCTGCTGACGATTGTCGTGTTGGTCGCTGCTGGCACC
>CAZWPY010000146.1:0-4277 GCA_964635475.1 uncultured Acidimicrobiia bacterium | reverse complement strand
CCGTTTGCACTCGGGCTCGGCGCCGTGCTCGCGTTGGGCCACGACCTCGACGCGGCCTTGTTCCTCGCTGCTGCACTCACTGCAGCCAGCGTCGGCATCACTGCACGTGTATTTGCCGACCTTGGGATGCTCAGCCGGGTGGAGGCTCGGTTGGTGTTAGGGGCCGCGGTGGTCGACGACGTGCTCGGCCTGCTGGTGTTGACGATCGTGGTGCGGGCAGTCCTTGGCGGCGATCTCACGGTGGCGTCAGTGGCGAGCCTGGTGCTGGTGGCGGTGGGGTTCTTGGTGGTGGTCGGCTGGGCCGGAGCCCGGCTCGCCCCCGTTGTTTTCGGCTGGATCTCGCGTTTGGCGCGTGGCGCGGGGACGCCGGTGGGTCTGGCCCTCGCGTTTGCGTTGGCCCTCGCCGCCTTGGCCCGTGCCGCCGAACTCGCGCCGATCATTGGCGCGTTCGTGGCTGGACTCGCGTTGGCCCGCACGACAGAGGCCGACCGGATTCGCCGTGAGCTCGCGCCGCTCGGCCACGTGTTCGTCCCCGTCTTCTTCTTGCAGATCGGCGCGCAGGCCGACCTCGATGCGATGTTGCGGCCTGCGGCCTTGGGCCTCGCTGCGGTCTTAACGGTGCTCGGCGTGATCGGCAAGCTCGCTTCGGCGGCGGCGATCCGCGCTGGGACGGCAGATCGTTTAACTGTTGGTATCGGAATGATTCCGCGTGGGGAAGTTGGCTTGATCGTCGCCGGCCTCGGCTTGTCGTCGGGCGTGCTTGATCGCGAGCTGTTCGGCGGGCTGTTGTTGATGGTGCTCGCCACGACGGTCATCGCGCCGCCGTTACTCGGCGCCCGGTTGCGCCGTCTAGCTGCGGCTGCCGCGACGGCCGCGGCGGGGCCGGCGACACCAGTGCCGGGGTCGGCCGACGGCGGCGCCACTGCCGCCGAGATCCAGGCCAGTGCGGCCTTCCAAGCCCTCGACGCCTTGCGTGTGAGCCCGACTCACATCGATCTCAAGGAAAAGCCGCCCGCGCATCGCGCGCTTGAGGTGGCGTGGGTCGCGCTGCGCGAGATGGGCCCTCGTCGGCCAGGGCCGCTGCTCGTTGAGTGGCTGTCGGATGACGTGCCCGTGTCGTGGTCGATCGATGCTCGCGACGCGTTTATCGACGTGTTGACCGCGGCCGATCCCCGCGCCCTTCGTTTAGCTGAGCTGTCGGGACTTCTCGGCGCATGTGTGCCCGAGCTGGCCGACGCGTTGCGTTCCCGAGCGCGGGTGGCCTTCGACCTCGACGGTCCCTCAGAGGGGAGCTGGCCGATGCTGTCGACGTTGCGGGCGCGCCGTGAGCGTGGCGGTCTCGACGTCGCCGACCGGGAATGGTGGGTGCGCACACCGCGGTCGCCTGTACTTGTTGCGGCGCTCGTTTTCGACGCGACCGGCGTTGGCGCGGAGGTCTCAGAGTTGGCGGGCCGAGTGGCGGGTCGTATCGGTCTTGATGCCGAAGAGCGGGCGCTCACGTCGAGCATCGCCGGCGGCGCGCGGGCGTTGGAATACGTCGCCAGCCGCGGCGGAGCCGACGAGGTCAAGGTTGCTGCACTGGCCACTCGGTTGGGATCCAGCGCCGCAGTGTGCGGTGCCGCCTTGCTCAACGCCGCCGACATCGAGATTCGTGATGGCGAGCACAGCGCGCGACTGCGCCCGCTCAGCTCGACCGTGGCGCAGGTGGCTGCATCGGTCGCTGAGCTCGACGCGTTGGGCACTGTCGCGCACCGGCGTAACGACGCGATGGGCGAAGTCGAACGCCGCGCCGCGTCGGGGCTGAGCTTGCACGCGCCCGTAGCTGCGTTGCGCCGCCGTATCGATCGGGCGCCCGTTGAACACGTCGTCGCTGTCAGCGCGGCCGAGTTGGTCCGCCACGCCGAGCTGATGGAACCACCGCCGCCGGCCCGGGTCGTGCGGGCGGAGGTCCGCCCTGGCCAAGAGCCGAACGCGTGGGTACTCGACGTGGTCGCCAACGACCGGGTGAGTTTGCTGGCCGACATGGCCAACGCGATCGGATCTGTCGGTGCGTCGATCACCCGTGCGCGGTTGTCGACGTGGCCCGATGGGGTCGTGCTCGACACGTTCCACGTCGTGACGGCCGACGGCGTCGCCCCCGACGTGGAGGCGATCGAACGCGCGATGGAACGGCCTCGGGCAGCGGCGGGATCGGTGGCATCGACCGGATCGGCGGCTCCCGCACGTTCGTGGCGCGTCGACGCGCCGGGCATCGCGGACGTAACGGTCGAGTTCCTCGACGCGGTCGTTCCCGGCCGAACCGTGGTCGCCATCACGGCACCAGACCGTGAACGCCTACTCGGCGAGATCGCGGTGCGCCTTGCTGCGGCGGGGGTCGATGTCCGCGGGGCGACGGTCGACACCGCCGATGGCCTCGCCATCGACCACTTCGAGGTGACCAACTCGCGCGGCCGGGCCCTCGAGCCGTCGGAGCGGGCCCGCGTGCGCGCTGCTCTGGTGGGCGGTGTCGCCGCGCGCTGGCGCCGTGTCCTGATCGGCTCGGGATCGCTGGCTTGACCAGCACGACGGTCGTTAACACGGCCGTTACCCGGGCGCGACAGTGCCGAAATCTGAACGGAACGCACGCGTTACACAGCGGGAAACACGTGGAAACACAACGGCTTTACGTTTGCTCGTGAGTACACGCGCATACGCGCCCAAACAAGGAGAGCACGATTCGTATGAGAGGGTTTGACCGAATCGAACGAGTGAGATCAGCGGTCTCACGCTTACGCCCCGCCGGGCTCGCGGGCAAGGCTGCGCTCGGCGCGGCGGTGAGCACGGCGATGGTGCTGGGTGGTCAGGCGACGGCGTGGGCCGACAAGTTGGGGACCGACATCGGCACCACTACCGACGCACCGACGCACACAGACTTCTCGTTGAACATTCTGTGGGTCGTCATCGGCGCAGTGCTGGTGATCTTCATGCAGGCCGGCTTCGCGCTGGTCGAGACGGGCTTTTGCCGTGCCAAACACGCCGCGCACGTCGTCACGACCAACTTTGTGATCTTCGGTCTTGGATTCGTCGCGTTTTTCCTCATCGGTTATCCGTTGATGTTCGGTGCGGCCACCTTCCCGGCAATCGGCTACGTGAATCCCGTCGGTGACTGGCTCATCAAGTTCGGCGACCACGGTGGGTTGCTCGCCGGTGGTGGTTGGGCGCTGACCGGTAAGGGATACGACGTCGCGGTGTTGGCATTTTTCCTCTACATGGTCGCTTTCATGGACACGACGGCAACGATCCCGACAGGGTCGATGGCCGAACGTTGGAAGTTCAAGAGCTTCGTGTGGTGGGGCCTGTTCTGTGGCGCCATCTATTACCCGCTGTATGGCAACTGGGTCTGGGGCGGTGGCTGGTTGGCCACACTGGGCACAGGTTCACTTGAGCTCGGTCACGGCGTTGTGGACTTCGCGGGTTCGGGCGTGGTCCACGCGATGGGTGGAGCAGCAGCATTGGCCGGTTCGTTGGTCCTCGGACCTCGGCTCGGCAAGTTTGGTAAGGACGGCAAACCGCGCACACTTGCCGGCCACGACATCCCAATGGCCATGTTGGGTGTGTTCATCCTGCTGTTTGGCTGGTTCGGGTTCAACGCTGCCTCGACGTTTTCAGCCACCGACTTGCGTTTCACCGTCGCTGCGGCCAACACGGGAATCGCGGCAGCGTTTGGCGCCATGGCGGCCATGACCGTGCACTACATCCGGGCCAAGAACTTCGACCCGGGCATCTCGGCCAACGGCATGTTGGGTGGTTTGGTTGCGATCACCGCGCCGTGTGCGTTTGTGGCCCCGTGGGCTGCGGCGGTGATCGGTGTGATCGGTGCGTTGATTGTGGTATGGGCGCTTGGCTTCATCGAAAGCAAGGGGATCGACGATCCGGTCGGTGCCATTGCTGTCCACGGTTTCGGCGGCCTGTTCGGCGTATTGGCGGTGGGCATCTTTGCCGACGGCACCTACGGCGATGGCTGGAACGGTGTGAGCGGTGGTGTCGAGGGGATCATCAAGGGTGACTGGGGACAGCTCGGGGCGCAAGCTATTGCCTGTGTCGTGATCAGCACTGTGTTCTTCGGAATTGCCTTTGCGTTCTTCACAATCCAGAACAAGTTGACCAAGGGCGGTATCCGTTCCGATGCCGATGAGGAAAGGATTGGCCTCGATATACCCGAGATGGGTGTGCTCGCCTATCCGGAGTTCCAGCTGTTGGCAGATGGATCGGTCGGCGACGGCTCAATGGGGGAGGCG
>CAZWPY010000145.1:0-4321 GCA_964635475.1 uncultured Acidimicrobiia bacterium | reverse complement strand
CGTCGGGCTGCGGGAACTTCGGTGCGCGGCTGAACCCGCCCCAGTTCTCGTCGTAACGAGCGTGCAGCTCGGTGTTGACCGCGTCGAGCACCGCAGCGAGGGGAGCAGGGGTGGGATCGGGCGAGAGCGACGACGCTCGAGCGATCGCCGCGGTGAGTTCGTCGGCTTGGCGGTCGAGTTCCTCGCGGCGGTGGCGCCATGCGTCGTCGACTGCCCGACAGAGGTCGACGAAACCGGGTCCACCGCCGCGGCCGACCTTGGGAAAGTAGGTGCCGCCGTAGAAGGGGCGGCCGTCGGGGAAGGCCCACACCGTGAGCGGCCAGCCACCGTGCCCGGTCATCGACTGCACGGCCGCCATGTACAACGCGTCGACGTCGGGATGTTCCTCACGATCGATTTTGACGTTGACGAACAACTGCGACATCACCGCCGCGGTGTCGGGGTCTTCGAAACTCTCGTGGGCCATCACGTGACACCAGTGACACGCGGAGTAGCCGATCGAGATCAGTAGTGGTTTGTCGGCAGCGGCTGCGGCAGCGAGCGCGTCGGGCCCCCACGGCCACCACTCGACGGGATTGTCGGCGTGTTGGCGTAGATACGGGCTTGTCGAGGTGCCGAGGCGGTTCACACCCGCGACGCTACGAGCCCGTGGCCGCGGCCACAGCCACCGGTCCCGCTGCCGCGTGCGCGGCCGTTGGCATCGGCGTGGCGTCCTAGGGTCGAGGCCGTGACAGAGAACCCACCCCAACGAGTGCCAGGAGTTGCCGACCGGGTTGCCGTGGTGACCGGTGGATCGCGTGGCATTGGCCGCGCGATCGCGGAGGCCCTCGCTCGCGCCGGCGCGCACGTGGTGATCACGTCGCGTAAGGCCGACGATCTAGAAGCCACGGCACACGACATCGGCCATGGCACGTTGACCTTTGCTGCGCACGCGGGCCGCCCGGAGGCGATTGATGCGTGTCTCGACTTTTGCGTGCAGCGGCTCGGCCCGCCCGACATCTTGGTCAACAACGCCGCGACCAATCCGCACTTTGGCCCACTAGCGGAGTGCCCGGCCAGCGCGTTCGACAAGATCTTCGAAGTCAACGTGCGCGGCCCGTTGTTGTGGACGCAGGGCGCACTCGCTCGAGGGATGGGTGAAGCGCGCACGGGTGTGGTGATCAACCTCGCGTCGATCGGCGGCATGACCTTTGGCGGACCCATCGGCGCCTACGACTGCTCTAAGGCCGCCGTGATCCACATGACCAAACACTTCGCCGTTGAGTTGGGACCACGGGTCCGGGTGAACGCCATCGCGCCGGGGCTGGTGAAAACCGACATGGCCAAGGCGTTGTGGCAAAGCGCGGCGGGCGACGCGCTCGCGCAGCGCTGGCCAGCACGGCGGCTCGGCGAGACGACCGACATTTCCAGCGCTGCGTTGTTCCTGGCATCTGAGGCTGCCTCGTGGATTACCGGTGAAGTGTTGGTGTGTGATGGGGGAGCACTCGTGGGTGGTTTCGGCGTATGAGCCGAGGCGGGCGAGCCCACGTGTTGGGTGACCTGGATCGCAACGAAGCGCTCGAGTCCCGCTTTGTCGAACGAATCGCGGCGGGGCCGGCGGGTCCCGGCTGTTGTTCGATCGTCGCGGCTGATTTACGCAGCGGCTGGGTGGCAGCGGTCGAGGCCGACACCGCGCGTGCAACCGCGAGCGTCTTTAAGGTCCCGGTGCTCGTCGAGCTGGGGCGCCGAATCGACGCAGGCGAGCTGACGTGGGACGAACGGATCGAGTTGACCGACGCCGATCGGTCCTTGGGTTCAGGAATCCTGATCCGCCTCGACAACGGTTTGGCACCAACCGTGCGTGACCTCGCCGTGCTGATGACGCAGATCTCTGACAACACCGCGACCGACATGTTGTTGCATCGCCTTGGTATCGATTCGGTGAACGCGACGATGGCCGCCCTGGGTCTGCGCGAGACCGTGGTGCGGGTCGACACCGACACGCTGTTGCGCTCGATACTCGGTGACGCGCCGTACTCGCTATCGCGTCACGAGATGTTGCCCGCGGCACTCGTGCATGGTCCCGACCTCGACGCGGCGGCTTGGTCGGCGACTACGGGCAACGCGACAACCGCGCGGGAGATGGCCGAGCTGTTCGCTGCGCTAGCGACGGCTGGGAGATTGGCCGCGATCGGCGTGTCGGAGCCGACACGCCAGACCCTGATGGGGATTTTGCGAGACCAGCAGTTGGTCGGCCGCCTGCCGCGTCGCCTGCCGGCCACGCAGCCGGTGGCGCACAAGACCGGGACAATGCCCGGGTTGGTGTTGGTGGCCAACGACGCGGGCGTCGTGGAGCTGGCCGACGGTGCGCTGGTTGTGAGCGTGTTCACGACCACGCCGATGCCGTTTGCCGAGCCGGAACTGCTCGGTGAGTTCGAGACCGAAGTGGAACGACAAATCGGCGACCTCACGTTGCTCGCGTTCGACGCCGCCACGTGACGCAGCGAGTGCTGGCGGACATCAACCCGGCAGCCCTGGTGAACGGCCAGGCGAGAAAGTGGAACGCCGCACCGATGTCGCAACTTCCGAACGCCGAGTGTGGTGAGCTTGCCCGCCGGCGTTGCCAGCGGGCCATAGAGGGCCGGGGGGAGTTGGCTAGCCGTTGTATGAGGCCGTGACCAGGGCGTATGAGACGACGATGCTCGTGGTCACGGGGCCCCCGTCCCGCGACGGTGTGACGGCCTGTGGTGTTGGCGCCTCCCTGGGGTGGGCATGTGGGCTCCTGGCACTATTAGCGTTCGCGCTCTCAGTCGCAATTGGAGGGCGTGGACGTGGGCATAACGCGAGGGCAACGGCGCATCAGCCTGGCGGGACTCGTGGCGCTAGTGGCGGGCATGGGCATGGTCGGGCTCCCCGGGGCCGGCGCGGCCGAGGTGAACGTGACCTATCAGTGCACGTTCGCACCACCGCTGGCGCAACCACTTGAGCTCACGTTGCCCTTCTCGTTGACGGCTCCGACATCGGCCGCAGCGGGTTCGACGGTTGACGTTGCCGTGGGGGTGAGTCTCGACACGAATTCGACGGTGTTTCCGGACACAGTCGACAAGCTGACAAATGCAAAGCTCGACGTGCCGCTGCCCGCACCAGCGACGTACGTGGCCGGGTCGGGTTCGGTGACGGTGAACGGCGCGCCGGGCGGATCGGTGGATCCAACTACCGACCGAGTTCGTTACACCCTTCCGGGACCTTTCGCCCGAGGAAGCGGCAGCTACGCAGTTGTCGGCCACATGCAGCTCGCGATCCCTCCCTCCGCGAGCGCGGGCTCGTCACTACCGATCTCGGTTGGCGCGCTGTCGATCCACATCGTGACCAACGTGCAGTTTCCGCCCAATCCGATCGTCGAGCTCGACATGAACTGCACGACTAGTGCCGCTGCGTTGGGCTCGATCCAGGTGACGGCCGGCTCGACCAGTTCGTCGGATGCCACGACGACCAGCACCACGACCACGTCGCAGGCGACCAGTGCCAGCGTGACCAGCACCACGACCACATCGCAGGCGACCAGCGCGAGCGTGACCAGCACCACGACGACGTCGCAGGCGACCAGCGCGAGCGTGACCAGCACCACGACGACGTCGCAGGCGACCAGCGCGAGCGTGACCAGCACCACGACCACGTCGAGGCCGGCCACCACTACAACGACGACCACAACAACGAAACCGACCACGACGACGACAACGAAACCGACCACGACGACGACCACAACTACGACCACGACGACCTCGAAACCGACGACGGCGTCGACCACGACGACCTCGAAACCGACGACGGCCTCAACGGCGTCAACGGCCTCGACGGTCACGACGACGTCGCTGAAGTGTTCGGGGCCTCGCGTGTCGGTGAACGACGCCTCCGGAGCAGCCGCGGGTCGTTTGATGGTCGGGCAGCGCTACACAATCCAGGTCAGCGGACTCGAGCCGCGGGCTGCCCTTGCCGCGTCGATCGGCACGGTCGGGCTCGGCGACGCGACGGCAACGGCGAGCGGCGATGCCGCGTTGAGTTTCAACGCCCCCGACCTGGTCGGCGCTCGCACGATCACACTGTCGACCGGCTGTGCCAAGGCCACCTACTCCTTGACGATCGAGGCGGCGCCAACAGCGGCCCCGGCCGCTGCCGCGACGCCAACGGTGACCACGCCCGACTACACCGGCTAACGCTGGAATCCGCGAGCGGGAGGGAATTTCAGCCCTTGCGGTTGTTTCCCGGCGAGCCAACGGCGACTACAGTCAGCCGAACTGCTGACTCGTGGAGGGGTCTCATTGTGAAACGGCGCGTACGACTG
>CAZWPY010000144.1:1545-4547 GCA_964635475.1 uncultured Acidimicrobiia bacterium | reverse complement strand
AGGTCGCCATCTTTGCCAAAGTGTTTCGGCAACTGCGCGAGCTGCTCCTCGAACGAAATTCGGCGAGTGGGAACCACACGAGTGGGGTCGCTTGTTTGCACGGCTGTCGTTGTTCCGGGTGTCGTCGTCTGCGGTGCTGTCATTGGTGCCACCTGTCGTCCGGCCCAGGCCAGTCTGACCTGCCTGGGATCTATTACTCAGAGTAATAAAAATGAGGTATTGCGTCAATCCCTGAATTTCGCCGTCTGGCGGGGGAAGCCAAGTAGAGCTCCCGGGCATTGGCCCAGGAGCACCGACAAGTAGAGCTCCCGGGCTATTGCCCAGGAGCACCGACAAGTAGAGGCCCCGGGCATTGGCCCGGGGCCTCGGATGAGTCGACGACTCGCGACGAGGCGTCGGCACGGCGCTTCCCCTGGCCGCGCACATGGCGCTGGCCCGACTACGGGATCGACGTCGTGGTGGTTGCCGACCCCGTAGGCGGTGTGCCGCAGTAGGGGAGCCAGTTTGGCCAGACGCACGGAACACAGTTGGTCGTGGTACAGGGCACCGAGGTGGTCGACTGCGACATTGATGCCGACACGGAGGCCGACGAGCTGTCCGAGGAACTAGCGGACGAACTCGCCGAACTGGCCGGTGAAGAGTCGGCCATCGAGGTCGTGGTGCTCGTCGATGAGACGTCCGAGCTCGGGGCCGAACTTGAGCTGGCGCTGTCGAGCGCCGCCGAGTTGTTGGCGGTTGACGTCTCGCCGGGCACCACCTTGACGGTCGCCACTATGCCATCTGGTGGGCCATTGAAAGTGACCTCGGGAGCACTAGTGCCCGGGGCCAGGTGCGCGGGCAGCGTGCAGACTGTGTTTCCGTCGCTCCAGTACGGGTAGGTCTGGACCACCACCCAACTACAACTCCACGGCGCGGGCGCCATCACATACATGTGGTCGTTGGCCATGACGCCGATGGTCAGCTCAACAGCGGCCGACTGGGATCCGACGTTGGTGACCAGGATTTCCCGCGTCGCCGGAGCCAACGCCGTTGCGTGCACCGATAGGTCGGGCGCTGCTGGCGGCGGCGGTGGTTGACAGGCCGCCAGCCCCGCTGCGCCAATCGCGAGGAGAAGGGCCGCTGCTGCGGACGGTGCGGTGAGTTTCACGGTCGTGCTCCTTGGAGGTGGGGCTTCTGGTTCGCTCAGTTCAGATGTTCGAGCTTCGTGGAGTATCGACTCCTCGACAGACCCTTCGGTCTATTCGTGTGGGCGAGATTCCTCGAACTTGGTCGCCTTCGCGAGGGCTGGCCAAACGTAGGATTGCCGGCGATGGACGGCCCGGCCCGCGACGGCGAGGGCGACCGAGACGGCGGTCGCCTCGATGAGGGCAAAGGCGCGCGGACGCGTAGGGCGATCCTCGACGCAGCGATTATCCGTTTCGCTCGCGAGGGCTTTCGCGCCACATCGATGGCCGATATCGCTCGGGACGCGGGTTTGAGTTCGACGGGCGCGTATCCCTACTTCGCCAACAAGGAAGCGCTCTTCTTCGACGCCGTCGATGCCGATTCGGCCGCGCTCATCGCCGCGGCGACCGACGTGCTCACCGGGCTCGGTGAACGCCCAGACTGGCGGGTCGCCGTTGCGTTTGGACTGATCTCGGAGGTCGAGAAACACCCACTTGCGCGTCGGCTGTTGGCCGGGCTCGAACCCGAGGTGACCGAGCGGGTATTGAACATTCCCGCGTTGGAGTTATTGCGGACCCAGCTGAGCGAGCGGATTGCCCTCGAACAGCGCGCCGGGCGCATTCGAGACGACATCGATGCAGGTTTGGTGTGCGGCGGGGCTGTGGTGATCTTGTTGTCGTTGTTGATGTCGGTCGTGCAAATCGGCCCGGCCGCGATCGGCATGTTTCAGCACGAAGTCGAGGCCTTTTTCGACGCGGCGTTCGCGCCGATTCGCGACCCAGGCAAAGCTGCTGCGCCGCTCAGCAATCTCTGAGGTCTGTGCGATTCACTCCCAATGTCGTCGCGTGTTGCAGTGACCGCGATCGCACAACAATGTGCGCGTCGTTCGACGCGTTGATCACTAGATAACGAGGAGAGTGTCGTGGTGGGTCGGAAAATGGTGGCGACGTTGGGTTTGGCCTCGGTCCTGATGTTGGGCGCGTGTGGCTCCGACGATGACAGTGGCGACTCGGCAGGGTCGAGCGAGCAAGTAGAGCAAACCACGGCATCTGCCGCGACCGACGCAGCCGGTGAGACGACAGCCGCGCCCGACGCGGCCGGTGAGACGACAGCCGCGGCCGACGCGGCGGCTGAGACAACAGCTGCCGAGGCCGGCGCCGAGGGGTTCGTCCAGGTGTCGGCCAACAACGCGACGGTGGCCGAGATGACCGCGGCGTTCGAGCAAAACGGCATTGCGAACGCGCAGCGCTGGGCTCGTGAGGTCGAGGAGTATCGGCCCTATGACGTATCCGACCCAACGATGGCGTCGCTGCGGCAGGAACTTGCGAAGTACAACCCCGCTGCGGGCGTGGTCGACGACATCGTTGCGTCGCTGACGCTTCCATAGGGTTGGCCAGGTGAACGCTCGCAGGGTTCTGGTTGCTTTTGCCGGCGTGGCCATCGTCGGCACGCTCGCGGAGCTGGTCATGTTGCGACATTGGGATTCCTTTGAGCAGGTGATCCCGTTTTTGGTGCTCGGCGCTCTTGCCGGGATAGCGGCGATCATTTGGTCGTCGCGGCCGACACCAAAGGCGTTGTTCGTGGTGCTCGCGATCTCGGCGGCTGCCGCGCTGTTCGGAACGTGGGAACACGTGGAGTCCAACCACGAAACCGCACCGCTCGACGCCGTGTACGGCCCAAAGTGGGACTCCATGTCGGCGACGTCGCAGTGGTGGGCCGCGGCCAACGGCAGCGTCGGGCCGTCGCCCCCGCTGGTTCCATTGGTGATGGCCTACATCTGCGCCATGCTCGGCACCGCGGCCTGGGTCGATCGCCGCGAACCCACCCCTGCCTGAGCC
>CAZWPY010000144.1:0-1445 GCA_964635475.1 uncultured Acidimicrobiia bacterium | reverse complement strand
CAACGTCGCCTCGACGCGTTGACGTGGTTTCTCACGGCCTTTGTCGCCGTGTGTGCGGTAGTTGGTGCGGTCGCGATCGCGCGCAGTGCGGGCGGCGGCGACGACGCAGCCTCCTCAAGCGTGGAGTCGACGACGGAGATCCGATTGTCGGAGTACCGGATCTCACCGGCAAAGATCGTTGCGCGGCCCGGTGAACGCATCACGGTGGTCAACGAGGGCAGCGTCCAACACGACGTGGTGGTAGTCGACACCTCGGCCCGTGTGCCGCGCCTAGCTGTGGGCGAGTCGGCCGAACTCGACTTGTCGGGACTCTCGCCCGGCACGTACGTCGTTATCTGCAGCGTCACCGGTCACGAGTCGTCAGGGATGACCGCCGAGCTGCAGGTTGTCGCAGGGGAAGCAACCGCCTTGGCCGCGGGCGAGACCGGCGCCGAGACGTCGCCGGATTCCACGGTCATGGATCACATGGACATGGACGCGGCGGGCGCGGCAAAGGTAAAAGCGTTCCCCGCGAAGACCGAAGGGACGGGCGACCAGCCACTCGCACCGACAATCGCGGCCGACGGTACGAAGGTGTTCGACATCACCGCTGATGAGATCGAGTGGGAGGTCGAAGCGGGCAAGAAGGTCGAAGCGATGGCCTACAACGGGCAGATTCCCGGCCCGCGTATTCAAGTCGAGGTTGGCGACAAGGTGCGCTTTGTGTTGCACAACGAGCTCGAAGAGTCGACGGCGGTGCACTTTCACGGCCTGATCGTCCCCAATGAGATGGACGGTGTGCCCGACATCACGCAGCCGCCGATCAAACCAGGCGAAACGTTCACATACGAATTCACAGCCCAGGGGCCCGCCGTGGGTATGTATCACTCGCACCACGACGCGTCGGTGCAAGTGCCCGCCGGGCTCGCTGGCGCCTTTCTCGTCGGCCACATGCCGACGCCCGCGGGACCATCGATCAGCCAGGAACTCGTGATGATGCTCAACGACAGTGGCCCGATCGGCTTCTCGCTCAACGCCAAGAGTTTCCCGGCGACGACGCCGGTGGTCACAAAATTCGGCGACCGGATCATGATGCACTACTTCAACGAGGGTGAGACGGTGCATCCGATGCACTTGCACGGGATCCCGCAAACGATCGTTGCGAAAGACGGCATTCCGGTGCCCGCGCCGCAAAGTGTCGACACGGTTCTGGTGGCACCGGGAGAGCGTTACACGGTGGTCATCGACGCTAACCAGCTCGGCACCTGGGCCTGGCATTGCCACATCCTCAGCCACGCCGAGCGGCCCGACGGCATGTTCGGGATGGTCACGGCGCTCGTCGTTCAGTAGCGCCGGGTATCACCACGCTCACGACGGTCCCCGAGGGCTCGTTGGCCCGGACCGACAGCGTGCCGCCGGCGCGCGCGACCCGGCGGCGCATGTTGGAGATGCCGCTGCGGCGCGTG
>CAZWPY010000143.1:0-4563 GCA_964635475.1 uncultured Acidimicrobiia bacterium | reverse complement strand
TTGACGTCGTGTCAGTTGTCGGCACGGTCGTAGTCGTGGTGTCCGACGTGGTCGTCGTTGTCGGCAGCGTGGTCGTCGTCGACGTGGTCGTCGTTGTCGGCAGCGTGGTTGTCGTCGTTGTGGACGTGGTCGTCGCATCGAGGAAGATGCCCATGTCCCAACTCATGTCGGCCTCGCCGGGGTCCAGGGTCGTCTTGATGACCGCGCCCGTCGAGGGGTCCGCGTCGGAATCCAGGTTGTCATCACCGGCATCACGCACGGTCACCGAGTACCCCGCGGGCAACGTCGACAGATCGAACACGGCGTGGTAGTCGCCCGGGGCGAGGTTGTCGAACAGGTAGAGCCCCGACGTGTCGGTCGCCGTGGTCGCGACGAGACCATCGGACTTGTCGAACAACCTCACGGTCACGGTGGAAACGCCTGCCTCACCCACGTCCTGCAGGCCATCGTGATTGTCGTCGTACCAAACCCGATTGCCATACGACGCGAGGGCCGAGCTGGTCGTGGTCGTCGAGTCCAGCCGCGAGGTTGTTGTCGTGTCACACGGCTGGAAGATGGTGGATCCGGTCGATGAATCGAGCGTCCGATCCGTGGATAACGTCCGGTCGGTCGATACCGTGCTCAGCGAGCTATCGCAGGAACTCGTCGTCTGCGTAGACCCGGTGGTAACGCTAGTTGTTGTCGTGGTAGTGGTAGTGGTCGTGGTCGTCGCGCCCGAGCTGGTCGACGACGTCGGCGGCGGCTCCGCTTGAATGCGCACGCCTACCTTCTCAGGTTCGGCAACCAGCAGGGGTAGCGAACCATTTGCCTTATGGGCAAACGAGTTCCACGCGATGTCGTCGATGGCGACACCCGCCGGCACCTGCATGGGGACACCGAACGACAAGATCGTTCCGACCGGTATGGGCGCGGTCAGGCGCACCCGGATTGCCCGAACGTTGCTCCACGCCAGCGCGCCAGCGGGTTGCCAGACCGGTGTGGAGCAACCTGAGAACTTGTCGAGGCGGCACGGGTTCGTCTGACCCGAATACTCGATGATCAGGTTCCCGTTGAAGGCCGACAGGTTTCCCGACGGGGTAATTGGTCCGGTCATCGTCGGCATGAACTCCGAGAGTCGAGGGACACTCGACTGGGAGTTGCTCACGCCGGTGTCGCCGACATACGGCAAGATGTCGACGAGTTCATAAGCAGTGAGCGGCGACCCGCCCGAGTTGTGGATCACGACCTTGTACGTAAACGGCCCGTTTGCGTACGTCTGGGCCACACACGGGTACCGGGTATAACCACCGTAAGCCGACGGGCATCCGGCGGGTGACCCCGTTGTTGGGTCGATGTTCGTGAGCGGCCCGATATCCCACTTGGTCCCATCAAGCTGATCCGTGCTGCCCGATCCCGAGCCGGTCACCGGAGTCGTGCCGATGCAGACCTGGTCGGGCAATCCATTTCCGTTCGGGTCGCCGGGCGGCTCGGTCATCGAGCAGTCCGGCGGCCCATACGCGATCACCGTGTTGGTGCCATTGAGGGTCGAATGAATCTGGAAGGTCTCGGTGAAGCAATTGGATGTGAGCAGTGTCGCGTTAGGCGCCCCTGCACTCCCATCGAATCGGACAGACCCTGGAGGAACGGTGTTGTTCCACGTAAAGACGACCTTGTCACTATCAACAGACGACACCAGATGCATGTTGGCTCCGACAGGCGCTGTCTCGCCTGTCCACGACGCGAACGTCGAGCCACCAGGAAGAGTGTCAATCACCTGCAAAGGGGCCCCGAGTTGCCCGCCTTCGGGGGGGCACGCCGTGAGCACGACAAGGTTCAGCTTGCCGGGCGCGGGATCGTCGGGACTAACCGGCGTCACCGTCTTGCTGATGATTCCCGGGCACGTGCCCGTTCCGCTTCCAGACGCGGCGCCCGCCACCCCGAGGGTTGTCCCGTTGTCGAAGGCCTCGACCGTGTTGGAAAACGTCACGCACGGTGGGCCGCTCAACGTGACCGTCAACGTACGCGTGACGCAACCCTGGGACGGTGTGCGCAGACCCACGATCCAGTGCACCTCGTTCGTATTCGGGTCCCACTCCCCGACGGGGCTGGGTACTACGGACACAAAGCTCGTGCCAGGGATGGTTGGCAAGGTGTCGGTTAGCTCGAGGAAGATCGTCGACGCCGACGCCTGGGGACACACCTGAATCGTCCAGACATACGGCCCCGCGCCACTGCCGGTGCCCGACTTCGAAACATCCCAGCCCTGCGCGCCCGCGTTCGACTCCGATATCGACATGGATTGCTCCAAGCTGATGGACACCGACTCCGAGACACTCCCACTCACCGACTGCGAGAAGTTCGACGTCGTCGTCGGGTCTGATTCAGTTGTTGGCTCCGAGGAGGTCGACTCGGTGGTAGTCGTTTCCTCGCTCGTAGTTGTCTCCGTCATTTGACAGACTTGGCCAATCGTGCCCGACGCGGGGGTTCCGGTGGCGGCGGTCCAACTGCCGTTAACGCAATAGTTCGTCGAGGGCACCCCCTCGGCGGTCAAGGTCACGGCGAGCGTATTGCCCGCCTGCCAATCGGGGTTTGTGAACTCGAGCGCATTACCACCCGTGACCTGCACCGACCACGGCGACGATACGCTCGGGACGAGCCAAAAACCGGAGGCTGGGCTCGGGCTATTGATCGTGATGGTCGTGTCGCCGCACCCCGAGGTCACGCCCGAACATTGCGCCTGCAGGGTCCAGTACGTCTGCGTGCCGCTGACGCCGTTAGGCGTGAGAGTCACCTGCGGCGTGCCGGCAAACGCGGGCACCGCCTGCTCGACCGCGAGAAAGCCGCCGAGCCCGAGCGCGACCAGCACCACGGTGAGAAGCGTCGCGACGGCGCGAGGCAATTGCCGCACCATGGCGTCGAGTTCACGCCGCAGCGCCCGCGCCGCGCGCAGCGCTTGCTGCGGCAGCAGTGCTTGGTGTGGCTGCCGTGCTTGCTGGCCCGGCGGTTGCAGCACGACCCCTCCTGGATGCGTCCGGCGCATCGAGTCGTACTGCCGTGTCGATTGTTGCGTCGGCGCGTCGCCCATCACAAGGCCCTCCTTGGTGGATTTCTGTCCGACGTGCGTATCGACCTGGCTGCCCTCCTCTCTTGAGCGCGGAGCGCGCGCAGACCTCCCCTTTGGCAACACTGACAGCACATGCGAGCACCGAGCTACTCACACCTCAGGAAGTCGGGACAAAACCCGCAGGTCAGCGACCATTTCGCAACGATCGAGACTCGTCCGCGCCGCCATCGCTGGACGCGACCACAGTGGCTACCTCAGGGGTGTCGCGACTCGCGCCCGCCGGCCAAGGCCACGATGTGCTCAAGCACGTCGAGCACGGCGCCGAGGCACTCACGAACGGCGCGCTCGGAGCCGGGCAGGTTGAGCACGACGGTCCCCCTCGCCGTACCGGCGACGCCTCGACTCAAACGACCCATGGCGGGATTGGCCGCGCGAGCCGCCTCAGCGAGACCCGGCGCCTCGCGGTCGAGCACGGCGCGGGTCGCCTCGGGCGTGACGTCACGCTCACCAAACCCCGTCCCGCCGGTGGTGAGGATCAACGCAGGCGGGGCCTCGCTACCGAGCAGCGCACGAAGCGTCGACTCGACCGCCTCGACGCCATCTGCGCACACCACGACGGGCGCCACCTCGAAATAGGGGGCCAACAGCTCCGCCGCGGCAGGTCCACTCCAGTCGACTCGTGTCCCGGCCACGACCGAGTCGCTCACCGTCACCACCACGGCGTGCGGCCGGCCCGCAGCGCCGGGCACCGTTTCGGGCCTAGTTACCGCGCCCACAGCGCAGCGCTCGCCAGATCGTGCAACTCCCGCGTCGCAACGGCCGGGTCGGCCGCGCCGTACACCGCGTTGCCCGCGACCAACATCCGCGCCCCCGCCGAGACAGCCGCGCCCACCGTGTTCGGAGCAATTCCGCCGTCGATCTCGACGGCGACCTGTAGGCCGCGGGCATCGATAGCCGCTCGGGCCGCTCGCACCGTCTCGAGGACCTCAGTGATGAACGACTGACCACCAAATCCGGGCACGACCGACATCACAAGCAGCACGTCGATCTGCTCGAGATAGGGCTGGGCAGCCGCGAACGGCGTGCCCGGGTTGAGGACCAAACCTGCCCCCAAGCCGAGACGGCGCGTCTCGGCAAGCAGGCCGCCCACTTGATCGTCGAGCTCTGCGTGCACGCTGCATCCGTCGGCGCCCGCAGTCGCAAACGCCTCGAGGAAGTCGCCGGGGTTATCCATCATCAGATGACAGTCGAAATAGGCCGACGAGTGCGGCCGCAGCGCCGCGACAACGGGCGGTCCGATGGTGAGATTGGGCACAAAGTGCCCGTCCATCACATCGACGTGGACCACGTCGGTCACGTTTTCAATTGCCGCCAAGGCCGCGCCGAGGTTCGCGAAGTCCGCCGACAGGATCGACGGGGCAACCGTGATGTCGCGCCGGCTCGCCAGTTGCGCGGGTGTGATGCGGCTCACGGCCTGCACGCTAACCGCTGCCGTCGCCCGTTCATTCGGGTCGAAACAG
>CAZWPY010000142.1:0-4661 GCA_964635475.1 uncultured Acidimicrobiia bacterium | reverse complement strand
GCCGACGACGCTGAGATCATGCCGCCTGCGTTTTTCCTTACGGCGCCCGACGGTGCGGGCTACATCGGCACGGCGTTGACCCGTGGACCTTGGGACGACAACAGCGCGCACGGCGGACCGGTTGCGGCGCTCATCGGCCGCGAGGTCGAGTTGTTCGACCCGGACCCCGAGCTGGCCACGGTCCGACTGACGATCGAATTGCTCCGGCCGGTTCCACTCGGCCTGCTGGAGGTTGCCGCCACCCTGTTGCGTGCGGGTAAACGGGTGCGTTTGGTGGGTGTTGAGCTGTCGAGCGCGGGCGTGGTTGTTGCGCGGGCGGTTGCGGTACGGGTCCGGCGCGTGCCGCTTGAAGCGCCGTCGCCCGAGACGGCTGAGCCGACGGTGCTCGCCGATCCCGAGTCGTGTGCCCCGGCGCCGAGCTTGATCGACTCGCGGCCTGATCGACTCTCCATCGTCGACGCCGTCGAACTGCGGGTGATCAACGGGTCGGCCCGTGAACAGGGGCCGGCGACGTATTGGTTTCGGGTGCACGTCCCGCTCGTCGACCAGGAGCCGATCACGCCACTGACCCGAGCGCTGGTGGCCGCCGACTTCGGCAATGGCATCGCCAGCGTCGTGCCGATCGACACGCACGTGTTCATCAATCCCGAACTGACGGTGCACCTGTTTCGTCTGCCGGTCGGTGAGTGGGTCGCCAACGACGCGGTGACCTGGCTGCAGCCGGGCGGCGCGGCCGTGGCCGCGGGCACGCTGTTTGATCAGAACAACCGCTGCGGCCCGGTCGCCTCCGCACTGCAGACGTTGTTCGTCGCCGCTCGCTAGTAGCGGCCAGCGCGCTCGGGGCTGCTGGAGCGACTGGGCTACTGGAGACCCGTGCTGTTGGCGAGCGCGGTGCTCGCGGCCGGGCTCGAGCTGGACCACAGGTCGGCGATGCCTTGCTCGTGGCGCAGCAACCAGGCCTTGGCCTCCAGGCCACCTCCAAATCCGGTGAGGTGTCCGCTGGCGCCGATCACCCGGTGGCACGGCACGACGATCCCGAGCGGGTTTTGCCCGTTGGCCGTGCCCACCGCACGGGCCATCTGGACGTCGCCGAGGCGCGTGGCCTGCTCGCCGTAGGTGAGTGTGTGTCCGTACGGGATCGTGGCCAGTACGGCCCAGACCCGGTGTTGAAACGGAGTCCCGCGCGCATCCAAGGCCAGGTCGAACGTGCGCCGATCGCCCGCGAAGTACTCGAGCAGTTGCGTGCTGGCCGACGTCAGGATTGCCACCGCGGCCGTGTCGCGAGTGGGAGAGCCAGCGACGGTGTCGGCTTGCGAGGTGTCGACGACTGGGCCGAGCGCGAGGCGATCGGGCCGTTCCCCGGGAAATCGAACGGCGCGGAGCCCCTTCGAGCTGGCCACCAGGGTCATGGCGCCGAGCGGCGTGGAGATCGTTGTGCTGCAGAGTGCGTCGGGGCTCATGGTGTTCGGTGCTCCTGTGGTGTAGGCCCAACAGCGGGCGCCGTTGGCCTGGCAAGTGTTGAGTGGGCGGCCCAGAGGTGATGCACCGCGTAACTGCGCCACGGCGCCCACGTTGTTGCCGCGAGGCGCGCCGAACGTGCGTCGTGCGCGATCCCGAGGGCGCCGAGCGCGTGCGTGACGGCGACGTCGCCGTCCAGCCAGACGTCGGGGTCGCCCAGCGCTCGCATCGCGATGTACCCCGCGGTCCATGGGCCGACGCCGGGAAGTGCACGCAGCGTGTCGGTCGCCGCGGTTCGATCGGTCCCGGCGTCGAGCAGCAGCTCTCCGCTCGCGAGTTGACCGCACGCGTGAATCAACGCGGCGCCCCGCGCTCGCGGCATCGAGAAGTCGTCGGGCTGGAGTTGAGCAATCGTCTCTGCTGTGGGGAAGATCCTGGTGATGTTTGCGACCGGTTCAGAGAGTGGCTCGCCGTACGTCGCAACGAGGCGTTGGGCGTGGGTGTTGGCGCTGGCCACGCTCACCTGCTGACCGAGGATCGCCCGCACGAGCAGTTCCTCGCCGTCGGGGTGGCCGGGCGATCGCAGGCCGGGCGTGGCTGCGACGAGCTCCGCGAGGCGTGGGTCACAACTGAGGCGGGCGTCGATCGCGTGCGGATCGGCGTCGAGGTCGAGCAGCCGGCGGGCGCGTTGCACCGCAGCCTGTGCGTCGGCGATCGACTCGAGTTGCAACGAGCACGTGACCGCGGCGTCGTCGGCCGTCAGCGACATCACACCGATCCCGCGGGGGAGTCGCAGCGAACGGCGATAGGTGCGCCCGTCGAGTTGCTCCACGCCCGGCACGCATCGCGCGCCGAGGAACCCAAAGAGTTCCCTGGCGGCAAACGGTTCTCGCACCGCGAGCCGGACCGTGAGTGTGTCGGCCATCGGCTGGCCACTCGAACTGGCCGCGTCGCTGCGATAGCGGCTGCGCTCGCGCAGGAGCGTGGGCGACGACGCGAACACGTCTCGAATCGTGTCGTTGAACTGGCGAATGCTGTTAAATCCGGCGGCGAACGCGATGGTGGTCATCGGCAGTTCGCTGGTTTCGATGAGGATCCGAGCGGTCTGCGCTCGTTGTGCGCGGGCCAAAGCAAGCGGCCCGGAGCCAATCTCGGCCATGAGCAGGCGATGGATCTGGCGTTCGCTGTAGCCGAGGCGGCTGGCCAGCGCGGGTACACCCGCTCGGTCGACCAGGCCATCGGCGATCAGGCGCATGGCGCGGGCGACAACGTCGGCACGGCTGTTCCACTCGGGCGAGCCAGGCGACGCGTCGGGCCGACAGCGCTTGCACGCTCGATATCCGTGCGCCTGTGCGGTGGCTGCCGCGAGGAAGAACTCGACGTTGCGCCTTTTCGGGGTGGCCGCGGGGCACGAAGGGCGGCAGTAGATCCCGGTGCTGCGCACCGCCGTCACGAACCAGCCGTCAAAACGCCGGTCCCGGGTTTCGATAGCCCGGTAGCAGTGGTCGTGGTCGAGGGGCACAGTCGAACTGTGGCGGAATTCCGACGGTCGCGCTAGCGGTTTTCAGACAGGGCCGTTTGGCCCGCGGCGCTCGTCATGCCGCGTCGGAGCGAGAGGCCGCGGCAGCGTCGCGGCTCGCGAGGACCACGAGGAGCAGGCCGAGCGTGGCCAAGGCAATGGCGACGGCGAGCAGTGTGAAGTTCACGCCGGTGAACGCGGGTGTTGCCCCGGCCTGCGCGGGCGCGACCGGCGCCACCGCAGCGATCGTGGGCGACGCCGCTGCACTCGTCGTTGTGCGAATCGCGGCTGGGTTGTGGCCGCCCGACAGCGCTGCTGGCGCCGTGTCGGTGGTGTCGTCGGTGTCGGTTGTGGAGCTCGATGCGGTGGTCGGCGCCGTTGAGGATGTGGTGCTTGCGGCGTCGGAGGATGCGCCACTTGAGGAGCCAGACGATGCACCCGACGATGCGCTTGAGGAGCCCGACGATGCGCCGCTCGATGAGTCGTGTGAACTTGCCGAGCTGTCGAGAATCGATGCGTCGACCGACGAACTGGCCGCCGAGGAGGAGTCGATCGATGCCGACTCCGAGAGGCTCGATGAGGCGAGCGATTCGCTGACGGACTGCGAATCAGCCCGCGAAGTGGACCCGTAACCGGCTTGCGCGGCAGCGGGGCTGGCGTCGCGTGCGGCAATGACCGGCGAAATGGCTAGCGCCCCGGTGAGGGCAGCGGCGGCGATCACGCCGAGGCGCACTGCTTGCGAGCCCCGCATGATTTCCCAGACTTTGGCGCACGTTACGTCGTTCATTCCCCATCACCTCCAGGTCCGCCCGAGGCGGACGTGACTGCACCCTACTAGTGGCCCGTGCAGTCAACCGCGATCGATGTCGGGGCTCGCTGGCCTAGTTGTCTGGCCCGGAGTCTGAACGAGCGCCCGACGCGACACGTCCGATCGCGGTCAGAAGTAGACCCACCCCAGCGAGCATGATTCCCAGTGTCAGCAGCCACACATGGGTGCCAGTAAACGCAGGCTTCTGTGTCACTGCGGGAGCTGGCCCAGCTGAGCCGACCGCCGGCGCCGCTGCGGGTGCGACCCGAGTCGGCGCGGCATTGCCGCCCGTGTAGGGCTCTGTCCCGGACCGGCCGAGCGCAGTGGTTGGTGGCGCCGTGCTCGTAGTGGTCGTGGTGGATGGCGCAGTGGTGGCGACGGTCGCGCTGGTTTGTGCGGTGCTCGCGGCAGTCGACGCAGCGCCCGTGGTTGTCGTGGTCGTCGTCGTGGTGGTTGTCGTTGCGTTTTGGGCCGACACCGCCGAGGACCACGCGGAACTGGAGCGCGATTGCGACTGGATGATGGCGTCGACGAGTTCGCCAAAGAACGGGTCGCCGAGCGCGCTCGATGCGCTCGACGCGAACGACGACGCCTGTGAGGCCTGTGAGCCGCTGCTCGACTGATTCGACGAGTACGAACTCGACACGGAACTGTCGGCGAGGATCGCGGAGGCGAGCGAACTCGACGAGCTGCTCGCGCTCGTGAAGATCGACGACGACGATGGGTTCGACGCGCCGCTGTTCGACACCGACGTGAAACGGGAATCGATCGAGCTGCGCGCGCTCGACGCTTCGGACTCCCACGCCGATTGCAACGACGAGTCGCCGTTCGCCGACGAATAGGCCGAACTCAGCGAACTCGACTCACTAATCGACG
>CAZWPY010000141.1:0-4716 GCA_964635475.1 uncultured Acidimicrobiia bacterium | reverse complement strand
GCCGAGGGCCCAGCCGAATCCGGTCGCGAGCGGCCGACGCCGCGCGGTCGTCCCGACCCTGCGGTTCGCGGGCCGTCGCCTGCCCGCCCCCCCACTCGGGCGCCTCGCGCGCCTCGATCGACCAGCGGCTCACCGGTGGGGATGCGACCCGTGGATACCACGGGTCAAACGGCGGTCGTCGTCGGCGACACAGCACCCAGGAGTCCAGCCGCGGGGTCCGCCGGGCAGAGCCAACCGTCGCAAGCGTCTCGCCCGTCTCGACCTGCCCCCGTTCGGCGCCGACGGCCGCAGATGATTTTGGCGGTCTGCTGGGTAGTGGTGACCGCGTGCGTGACGCTCATCGGTGGCCCTCCCCTGGCCGGTTGGATGGCGCTGGCGTGTGGTGCTGCCGCCGCGCAGGCCGCGGGCTCGGCGCACACCGCGCGAGATTCCCAGCCCGTCTTGGCCGCTCTGGGCGCGGCCACCATTTCGGTTGCGGCCGCGTTCGGCTGGGCCGAGGCGTGTACGGCCGCGGCAGCGATGATCGTTGTGATCCCGCTTGGGCATCGGATCAGGGGTGGCACCGCCACGTCTGGGATGATCAACACCACCGCCTCAGGTGTCGCGTTCGGCCTCGTTGGGGCTTCGGTCGTCTTGATCCGCGCCGAGGATCCGATGTTGGCCTTGCTGTTGTGGCTGTTTGTGTGGATGCACGACTCCGCAGCGTTTGTGCTGGGCTCCGAACGTCCCGCGGTTGTCGGCGCGATCGCCGGAGTAGGGGCGCTCGCGCCCGTGGCGTTGCTGGCCAACGTCGTTGCTCCCTTCCATGGGAGCGAAGCGTGGATCTTGGCCGGCGCTGCGACGGTCGCGTCGGCGCTTGGCGTGTGGCTAACACGTTTGGCGATGCTGCCGACGGCAGAACTGCGGCGCACAAAGCTGGTCCCGCCCGCCGTCGGGCGCCTCGATTCGCTCCTGCTGACGGCACCGGCGTGGATTGCGTTGATTCACTGGGTTCTCTAGAGCGGCCGCACGTTCATTGGCGCGGGCCACAGGCGGCCGAGGCAGACCCGGTACGCTGGCGCGTTATGCCGTCTTTGGCCGAGGTTCTCACCGCGGAGTTCTTCCCGCCCGACCTTGGTTCTTTGTCGTTTGCTGAGTTGCGCCAGCTGCGCACGACTTTCCAAGAGTTCGAAGTGGACCAGTCGTACCTTCGTCGACTCGTGCAGGGTTATCTCGACATAGTTCGTGCCGAACAAGCGGGACGAACCGACGGTCAATCCATGGCCACGAGCGAACTGGTAGACGCGTTGCCGACGATTCTCTCGACCGGAATTCGTGGCGCCGGTCCGGCTCGCATACCGGCGTCGATCGACCCGCGTACGGATGGCGAACTGACCGCTGAGATCGACGAACTAGTTGGTGGCGACAGGCTCGCTCGGCTCGATCAGCTCGCCAACTCAGAACTCACGCAACTCGCGAACGAGCTGGGCGAACTGGAGATGCGTGTGTCGGGACGACGTCGAGCACTGTTCGAACGGATTGATCGGATCCAAGCCGAGATGACCCGGCGCTACCGAACGGGCGAAGCCGATATCGACGAGCTGTTGCCTCCCGAGCGGCCATGATCATCGACGACACCGCCGATTCTGGCGCGCGACCGAACTCAGGCTCTGCTGAGGCTGGCGCTGACACGGCTAACGATGCCGCCAACCTGGCCGAGTCGCGTGGAGCGCTCGAGGAAATCGAACGGGGAATGCAAAACCTCGGCGCGTTCATCCGCGAACAGCGCCGGCAGGCGAGATTGTCGTTGCGCAAGCTGTCGGACCAAGCGGGGATTTCGAATCCGTACTTGAGCCAGATCGAGCGTGGGCTGAGGAAACCGTCCGCGTCGATCCTTCAGCAAATTGCCCGCGCGCTGCGGATCTCGGCCGAGTCGTTATATGTGCAAGCTGGCATTCTTGAGGAGCAGACCGACGGGACGGACCTAGCTGCTGCCATCTTGCGAGATACGAATCTCACTGAGGCGCAGAAGCAGAGTCTGTGTTCGATCTATCAAGCCTTCCGCGCCGAGAACTTGGCCACGCGGCAGGCTGCGCTCGACGCGGCGGGCACCAGTCGAACCCACGTCGACGACTGAACGCGAGTGAACGCCGCAGCCGGTACCGCGCGCGGGCGCTTCCGGTTGGCGGTGCTTTCGATGCACACGTCGCCTCGGGTCTTACCCGGCTCTGGTGACGGCGGCGGGATGAATGTGTACGTCCGGGAGATGAGTTCGGCGCTGGGCCGAGCCGGCGTCGACTGTGACGTCTTCACCCGTTCGACCTCGCCTGCGGACCCGCCTGTGGTCACGATCGAGCCCGGTTACCGAGTTCACTACGTCCCCGCCGGTCCACAGGCCGCTGTCGACAAGGAAGCGCTGGTTGGGTTAGTGCCCGCCTTTGCGCGCGCAGTGGGTGAACGGTGGGTGGGCACCCCCGATGCGATCCATGCGCACTACTGGCTGTCGGCGGCCGCGGGCGTGTCGTTGGCCGAGCTGCACAACATCCCGCTGTTGTGCACGTTTCACACGTTGGCGCGGATCAAGACGGCGTCGGGCGATCCTGAGCCGCGGGTTCGGGCCGACGCGGAGGAGCTGATCGTGCAGGCCGCTGACCGTTGTTTGGTGAGTTGTGAACAGGAGGCCGAGGAGCTCGCGCACTGGTACCGAGCGCGGCCCGACTCGATCACCGTCGTCACGCCGGGCGTCGATCACGCGGTGTTCTCGCCGGGGAGTCGATTGGGGGCTCGTCACGCTCTTGGTTGGGGCGACGGTCCGGTCGTGTTGTTCGTCGGCAGGATCCAAGCGCTCAAGGGCCTCGACTTGGCGATTCGGGCCCTGGCGCGGCTTCGAGACAACCGGGTCCGGCTCGTCGTTGTCGGTGGGCCAAGTGGTCGAGAGGGAGTCGCCGAAATGGACCGGCTGCGAGCCTTGGCCGTTGCCGAGAGCGTGAGTGATCGCATCCAGTGGACGGCTCCGATGGGCCACGTCGAACTGTCGACGATGTACCGCGCGGCTGATGTGGTGGTCATACCGAGCCGTAGCGAGTCGTTTGGCCTTGTTGCGTTGGAAGCGGCCGCGTGTGGCAAGGCCGTTGTGGCCGCAGCTGTTGGCGGTTTACGGTCGATCGTTGTGGATGGCGTGACGGGACGCAGCGTCGAGGGTCGCGATCCCGGAGTGTGGGCCGACGCGATTGACGGCATCCTCGGCGATCCGCAGCGTGCCGCGAGTTGGGGCCGTTACGCGGCCGAGCGTGCGCGGCCCTACACGTGGCGTCAAGCCGCCGGCCGAGTCCGGCGAGAGATCGAGATGCTCACGCGGGTGGATGCCTGATGGACGACCTTCGGCAGGACGGCGCGGAGTTACAGCGTCTGAGCGCGCTTGTCGATTCGTGGATCGAAACAGAACTTTCACCATCACCGGTCTTTCTCAGTGTTGAGAGGCCCGAGCCAGCCCGCTGGCGCATCCGGGTTCGAGGGGAACGCCGAGAGGTCATCACCGTGTGGTGGTGGCTTCGTGACTACACGTTGTGGAGTGAGGCGTACTTTTTGCCAGCGCCGGCCGAAAATCGGGAGCGGCTGTTCGAAGCTGTGTTGCGGTGGAATGCGCAGCTCTATGGCGTCGCTTTTGCGATCGGCGAGGAGGACGCGATCTACCTCGTGGGCCGCTGTCCATGGACGGCGTTACGCGAGGCAGAGCTGGATCGACTTTTCGGTTGTATGTACGAAACGATCGAGCGCTACTTCGACTATGCCCTCGTCGCCGCGGGATATCGCTGACCGCGCGGGGCCATGAGAAGCGAGTCGGCGAAAGCCGACTAGGTCCAATGACCTACTCCGTCCCCGACGGCAGCTATTTGTCCTGGTCAGAGCCACAGAGGCGCGCCGGTTACCGAACGTAACGGAGCGGTACCCTACGTGTGGACCCGGGAACTTGGTCGGTTGTTCGGGGAAGTGCAGCTGATCGTGCCCGGGTCCACCTATCGGCGAGCGCCTCGACGCGTGGCCCTGCCGCACGAGAGGCAGTGCCCGCCGGTAACCTGGCGCCGTCATGGTGAACTCCCGGCGGTCACCACGCGGCTGGATTGCGTGGGCGGCGTTGGGCATGGTTCTCGCTGGATCAACTCCCGCGTTTGCTGGACCTGCCCAGGAGGCCGCAAAAGCTCGCAAGGCGCAGGCAGCGCTGCGCTCTGAGCGCGCGCGCCAAGCAGCGCAGCTCGACGAGTTGCAGGCCTCCGACGAGGATCTGAAGGACGCCGTCGAGCAGCTCGACGCCAATCTCGATGACCAACAGGCCGCGGTCGCGGCGGCCGAACAGGCTGTTAATGCCGCCGAAGCGGCCGTGCAAGCGGCCCACAGCGAGCTTGACGCCACTCGCAAGAAGCTCGACGAGGCCCGAGCGGGCGTAAAACAACGTGCAATCGCCGCGTACATCAGTCCGCCAGCGGCAACCCTCGACCGCGTCATGGGCTCGAAAGACCTGGGCGAGGCCGAGCGTAAGAACGAGATTCTCCGCAGGATCGCCTACGAGGGTTCCAACTCGATCGACGAGCTCCGTTTGGTTGAGGAGGACTTGGCCGCGCAGGAGGCCGAGCTGAAGGCCGTACAAGAGCAGCTGTCGGCTCGTCGGTCGGCGGCGCAGGCCAAACAGGTCTCACTGGAAACCGCGCTGGCCAATCAAAGGGCGGCCAAGGCCAAACT
>CAZWPY010000140.1:0-4785 GCA_964635475.1 uncultured Acidimicrobiia bacterium | reverse complement strand
GGCCCCGGTAGCGTGGGGAGCGTGAAAGAACAGGTTCTCGATGTCATCGAGTTGATGCGACCCGCGTTGCAAGCCGACGGCGGTGACATCGAACTTGTCGACATCGATGAGGCGAGCGGCGTGGTGTCGGTCTCGCTGGTTGGCGCATGCGGCACGTGCCCGAGTGCCACGATCACGTTGAAGGCTGGCGTCGAGCGGATCATGCGCGACAAGGTGCCGGGCGTCACTGAAGTCGTCGCCGTCTGAGCCGCGTCCCGAGCCGCCCACACGCCGACCGTCTACTCCCATGGCCAAACGAGAAGTTGATCCGCAGCTTTTGTTTCCGCAGGCGTGCGCCGGCGACAGGGCCGCACTGGCGCGTTTGCTCACCCTCGTCGAGCGTGGCGGTGTCGACGCCGATTCGGTCGACCGTGTGGTGTTTCCCCACACCGGGCGCGGTTACACGGTGGGCATCACGGGGGCACCAGGTTCGGGCAAGTCCACGCTCACTGACCAGCTGATCGGCGCTGTCCGTGCTGGTGGGGAGTCGATCGCGGTCCTCGCCGTTGACCCATCGTCGCCCTTTAGTGGCGGGGCGATCCTCGGTGACCGGGTGCGGATGCAGAGTCACGCGACCGATGCCGACGTCTTCATCCGCTCGATGGCCACCCGCGGGCACTTGGGTGGGCTCGCCGATGCAGCACGGCAAGCGATTCGAGTTCTCGACGGGGCCGGGTTCCCGTGGTTGTTGGTGGAAACAGTCGGGGTCGGTCAAGTCGAGGTGGAGATCGTCGGCGCGGCGGACACGACGGTGGTGGTGTTGAACCCTGGCTGGGGCGACGGGGTACAAGCAAACAAGGCCGGGATCATGGAGATCGCCGACGTTTTTGTGGTCAACAAGGCCGATCGGCCGGGCGTACGCGACACGGTGCGCGATGTGGAGCTGATGCTGGAATTGTCGGCCCTGGGCGACTGGCGCCCGCCGGTCGTGACCGCCATCGCCGCAACGGGCGAGGGGATCGATGAGACCTGGGCCGCGATCGGCCGCCACCGCGAATACCTGGAGACTTCGGGCGAACTCGAACAGCGCCGCCGCCGTCGGCTGCGCGACGAACTGACCGCGCGGGTAACTCGCACGTTGGCTGCTGCGGCTCGCCGAGTTGCTGCGGGCGCGGCGTTCGATGAGCTAGTCGAGGCGCTGGCCAAACGCAGTACTGATCCGGTGACCGCGGCCGCGCAACTGGTCGCCCGCACTGGGGTGTCCCCCGAGCTGATCGACTCGTCGCCGGCCTAGCCGAGCAGCTACCGGCTGGGGTCCGGGTTAGCGGCATGGGCTGACGCTCAGATGGGCCTACGCAGCGAAGGCAGGTTTGGGTGCTCGGTTCGAGACTTGCCGTCTCGCCGATCTCTCGCCGGAGGGTGCCAGAGAGAATCCTCCCGATCCTCAACGACTTGTGGTGCGAAGTGTGAAGCGGGCAGGGCCTAACGTCGGGTGATGGATTCGCCTTTGATCGACGTTGAGCGTGTGGGTGCGGTAGCGGTGCTCACCCTCAATCGACCGCCAGCTAATGCCTTGTCGATGGGGTTGTTGGCTGAGCTGCGTTCCGCACTCGACGATCTCGCCCGCGACATGCCCGGCGCGCTGGTCGTGAGTGGCAGCCCGAAGATGTTCGCTGCCGGGGCCGACGTGAAGGAGTTCGGCGGACCAGAACGTGCCGCGGAAGTGGCCGACGCGTTTCGCGTGGGGCTCGACGCGCTTGCGCGTTTCCCGCGCCTCACTATCGCGGCCATTGAGGGTTACGCGCTCGGCGGCGGATGCGAGCTTGCGCTCGCGTGCGACTTTCGGGTCGTGAGCTCGAAGGCCCGCTTCGGCCAACCAGAGATTCTCCTGGGCATCATTCCCGGGGGTGGGGGAACGCAACGTCTGGCGCGTCTTGTTGGCCCTGCGCGGGCAAAGGAGATCGTGGTGACGGGCCGGCAAGTCGACGCTGAGGAGGCGCTGCGGGTTGGTCTTGCCGACCGAGTGGTGGAGCCGGGCTCTGCGCGGGAGCACGCGATCGCGTGGGCGACCGAGCTCGCGGCCGGTCCCTTGGTGGCCCAGGCACTGGCGAAGCGGGCAATCGATGACGGTGCGCAGCAGTCGCTGGCTGCCGGCCTCGACCTTGAACGCCAGTGTTTTGTTGAGGTTTTTGCCACGCAGGACGCGGCGACTGGTGTTGCGTCGTTCCTGGAGAATGGCCCCGGTAAGGCCGTGTTTGCCGGAAAGTGACACCTCGGCCGCTGCCGCGTCGAACCCGACCGCGGGGTGAGCGAGTTCGCGCGTTCGGTTCGTCGAGACGGCGCGCTGTGATGTAGCAGCCGCGTCGCCGAGCGGCGCTGGTTCACCAACTGCCACAACGACCCAGCCTCGGGCATGTCGGCCCGCCCCGCTTTGGTCGTGCCCTTGTACTGTCATCGGTGATGTTCGGGGTTGGCCTCGGGTTGAGGACTACTCGTTTGGGGCTCGCGGCTGGCCTAGCAGTTGGACTTGTTGGCGCTGCGGCCGGGGCGTGCGGGTCCGGTGTCTCTGCTGGCGGCGGCTCTTTCACCGCTGCGGGCGGTGACGTTGAGATCGTGGTGCCGGCCGGGGCGGTCGAACATGAGGTCAAGCTCAAGGCGGTCGCAGTCACCGAACCACTGGGGCGAAACTACGTTCCGGAATCTGCCTACGACATCACACCGGTCGACGGGTGGGCCACAAGGCTAGAGGTTCGGATCTCGTATGCGCACTTGGCCTTGCCGACCGGCCTCGACGAGTCGCAGCTGATGATGGTGCGCCGGGCCGATTCGGGATGGGTCAGCGTGGCTACGTCGAAAACGGACATGGCGAGCGACCGAGTGACCGCATCGGTGAGCAAACTCGGGACTTTCGCCCTCGCTTGGCTGGGGTGCGACTCAAGGTTTCCTGAGGGGTGCACACTCAAAGAGGTCGCACCCAACGACATGCGCATCGGTGCCACCTTGGAACCCGCACAGATCGCGGATCAGGCCTATAGCGGAACGCTGCTCTCGCACTTCTCCTCCCTGACGCCGGAGAATGCGCTCAAGATCTACTCGATCCAAAACGAGCGCGGCGTGTGGAAATTTGCCGACGCCGACGCCGTCGTGGATTTTGCTGTTGAACACGACATGGAGATCCGCGGCCACACGCTGGTGTGGGCGCAGGATCAGTTCACGCCCGGGTGGCTCAAGGCCATTACCGATCCAGCCGAGCTGCGCTCGGTGACAGCCGAATACATCAAGACGGTTATGGGCCGCTACTCGGATCGAATTCACCGTTGGGATGTGGTGAACGAGCCGTTGGCGAGCACGGGCACGGCGGGTTCGGGCAGCGTGTGGGAAGAGGTGCTGGGTCCCGATTGGATTGCTGAAGTCTTTGCGGTGGCCCACGCGGCCGATCCGAGCGCGGAGCTTTGGCTCAACGAATACGGCACGGACTGGGTGCCCGGAAAACATGAGGCGCTCGTATCGCTGGTCAAGCGCCTGCTCGACGACGGTGTGCCGATTTACGGCGTCGGACTGCAGACCCACCGCTTGTCGACGGTTGGACCCAGCCGCGTGCTGATGACACGACAGTTGCGAGACTTCGCCGATCTCGGCCTCAAGGTCGCGATCACCGAACTCGATGTGGTGACCAAACCGAGCGATCCCGACCCGCTGCCCGTGCAGGCGGCTGCCTACGCGCGAGTTGTGGATTCGTGTTTGGCGGTGCCCGCTTGCGAGGAGATCACGACGTGGGGCGTGACCGACGCCGAAACGTGGCTCAACGGTATGCCGCAGTTCTTTGGCCCGACCCGACCCCTCCTGTTCGATCGCAGGTTCAAACCGAAGCCGGCGTTCGAGGCTGTCCGCGACGCGCTAGCCGCAGGCCGTCCGACCGACCAGCGAACCTCTCGCTGACGCCGAAATCCCTGCTTGACACTCGAACATATGTTCGATACGATGGCGACATGGCAGTGGGGCCTGATCCGGTAGTGGAGCAAACGCTCGATGAACTCGGGGTCCTGTGCGCGCAGCGCCACGCGTTGGATATCGCTGTGTGCGAGAAGCTCGCGGTGCTTGCCGACGCTGGTAACCCGCAAGCTGCTGGGTTTCGTAGCGTCGCTCAGTGGCTGGCTCTCGCGGGTGGACTCTCGCCGGCTGAAGCCAAACGGTATGTGCGCGTCAGTGCTGAATTGGCTTCGTTGGGTGAGCTGGTATCTGACGCGCGTGAGGGACGTGTGGGAATCGTTGCGCTCGACTCTGTCGCGAAGGTGATCACCACCGACAACGCCGACAAGCTCACCTGTCTCACGCGGACTTTGGGTGTAGCTGGCTTGGCTAAGGCACTAGGTCTGTATCGCCGTTATCGCGAGACACCGGTGTATCTGGAGAACGAACTCTCTTCATGGACAGATTTCATCGATGAACGCGGCTGGTATCACCTACGAGCTCGTCTACGGGGAGCTACTGGAGAACTACTACGTGGAGCGCTCAATCGAGCTCGTGAGGGAGCAAGCGATCTCGACGACGCGGTGAGTCACTTGGCAAGTGCATCACTTGAGCACAACGGTGCCGGTGTTTCACAGGTACTCATTCACGCGGAGCTAAACGACATCGCCGATCTGTTGGCTCCTGAGGCCACTCACGTGCGCCTTGGTAGTGCTACCTACGACCGTGATGGCCGTCGTGTAGAGCCTGAAGAACTGGCTTCGGTGATCGACGACGCGAAAGTCGCAGTGATCGTGAGTCACGAGGGCAAGCCGTTGTGGCTGAGCAATGCGCTAC
>CAZWPY010000139.1:0-4829 GCA_964635475.1 uncultured Acidimicrobiia bacterium | reverse complement strand
GGCCAGCGCTCGGTGTCGGACGTCAAACGTTGCACGAGGTCGCCGGTCGCGGGATCCCATCGCACGACTTCGGTGTTCCACGAGATGAGCGCGCTCGCCAGCACGGTTCCGTCATCGAGGAACGTCGAGTACGTCGCGTCGCCGAAGCCGTCGCCAGACGAAAGTGGGGTGATCCCCAGCGTGGCGAGGTAGGAGTCTTCGAGAATAAACCAGTCGTTGGGCGCCGCGCCCGAGGCTCGAGCCACGTCCACGAGCACGGGGCGGTGCAGTCGGTAGGAGAACGCAAGGATCTTGTCGCCGCTGGGGGTGAAGGTGGGCGCCCATATCGCGAAGGCGGGGTGCGTGATCTGTCGAGCGATGGCGTCGGTGGCCGCGCCACTGGTTGTTTGCCACCCTGATACGTCAAGCACGAACAGGCCCGTCCAGCCGGTGAGGTCGCCGGCGGCAAATGCGAGCGTGCGCGCGTCGCTGCTGAACGTGGGTCGACCTTCGATCAGGTCGTTGGTCGTCACTTGGATGGCAGCGGGAGCCGATGGGTCCGTCGACTGGATGAAGACCTCCGAGCGCTCGCCCGCGTCACTCACCCAGGCGATCCAGCGTCGATCAGGTGAGACGGTGATGTCGATCCGGTCGCCCGGCGGCCCGGCCAGGCGGTCGAAGGCTCGAGGGCTTTCGGCCGGCGCGGAGCGGGCGGACTTCACTGCGACCGTCAGGCCGAGGCTCGCAGTGAGCGCGACTGTGAGGATCGCAGTCAAAGCGCGGGGCGCGACTCGGTGGCGGTAGGCCGGCAGGGGGTAGGTCCAGTCGCTGCCCGCGTGCGCACTGCTCACGGCTGCCGATCGGAAGCGGGCCCACACCGGGCCTCGGTCGCGGATCGCGATCAGCTTCGCAACGAGACGCCACGGTCGAGCCAGGATCAACTGGTCGATCACCAACACGGCCAACGCCGCGTAGACAGCGCGGTGGAACACAAACGCGCTCAGCATGTGGCGATCCCCGTCGAACCAGAACTCGCCAACCCAACTCACGTACAGCGATGCCAACGCGCCGGCGTATGCCGTCGCGATCACGAGGCTGAGTCGAGTCCGCCTGCGCCACACGCCGGTCACAACAACGCCGAGAATCGTAAGGTTCTTGAGGAGTCTGAGAGCTGCCGGCGTCGCTGGAAAGACGATTCGCCCGAGCAGCGGGAGCCGAGATTGCTCGGCGGGGATGTAACCCCATTCCGACTGGGGACTGGTCGAGCGGTTGGCTATTACCTCGCGGGTCGACGCTAGGTCCTCGCGCCAAAGTTTGCGTTGCATCGTCGCGGCCACGTCTTGACCGTTGTGTTGCACCCACGCCACGAAGGGGTCGAGCTCGGGGCGAACCATCCAGTCGGGCACCCACGGATTGCCGCCGCGTGCGGATAGGAACGCCGCGTCGAGTTTCATGCCCAGGTCCTCGTAGGCCGAGAAATTGGTGGGGTCCATCTCAGACCGAGCGCGCACTTGGTCGATAACGGCCCAGTCCCAGCGGCCCGCATAGATTTGCGAGCTGTAAACGTAAAGCGAGCCACATGCCCAGACGACTACTGCGGTGGCAAGAAACCCACGCCATCGAGCGGCATCCAGCGAAGCTCGGCTGGGCAACAACGTGAGCCACAGCCACATGCCGGCGCACGCGGCACCCGCCACGACCATCACCACGGCGTTGGAGTCGCGCTGCAGCGCAAACGCCAGCGGGCACACGATCGCGAGGGCCTGGCGAAATCGGCTGGGTCGGGCGGCGAGGTGGAGCCACGACGAAAGCGTCGCGGCGGCGAGCGACAACGACAGCGGTTCGGTGAGGAGCCGTGCTTGCCAGTACGACACGACGGGTTCGGTCATGAAGACCAGACCGACGATCCAGCTGAACACGCGGGCGGCTCGTGAACGGCAATTCAAGCCCAGCGCATAACCAAACCACGCCCAGGCAGCGACGTGGACGACCAGCTGGAGGTAGACCGCGGTGTGGGCGTTGCGGCCGGCGAATCGCCACGACAGCGCCCACAGCAGTGGCCGATTGGGCATCCAAAACGCTGCGCTGGTCCAGCTGCGTAAGGAGTTGTCGTGCATTTCGATGAAGTCGCCGAACACGGTGTCGAAGCGGTAAGGGCTCTTCATTGCCCCGACGACCGCCAGCCGTGCACACCATGCAGCCGCGACGAGAGCGCCGACCACCAACCAAAGCGGAATTCCAGCCAGGTGCGCCGTGCGGCGCTCTGCGATGTGCGCGCGGGTGGTGGTGGTCGAGGCGTCGCCGGCCTGCGCGGGCGCAGCGGACTCGGCTACTTGGTCGGAGAAGGGCTGGTCGGCAAGAGCCTGGTCGGCAACGGTGTCGCCATGGTGGCCGGTCGACTGCCGTTGGCGTGTTTGCTGGCGCCCCGGGTGCCGGACTGTGCTGCGGTCGTGGCGCCGGTCTGTGCTGCGCTCGTGGCGCCGGTCTGTGCTGCGCTCGTGGCGCTGGGCTGTGCTGCGGTCGTGGCCTGGGGCGGGGGTGCGTCCGGGGGGAGTGTCGCCGGCGCGGGGATCGGTCGCGACCGGCTCCGGCTCACTGGGTCTTGCCGAATGTTCGTCTCGTGTCATCGTGGGGTTGCCCCCGCGGGACCGGTCTGTTGGGGTGTGGGCACCGACACGGTGGATGTCGAAACCGACCCGCTCGTGGTTGTCGCGGGGGCCGGTGTCGTGCTCGGCCCAAGGCGGGCGCTCATGACCGCAAGGGCGCCTGCGTCACCGGCGCTGACGGCCGCCTCGGCCCAGTTGGGCACCGCCGGGTAGCCCGGCTCATGCGCGTCGAGCAGGTAAACGTCGGGCTCCCCGGTCGCGTCGCTGACCAACGCGATTTCTCCGAACGGGCTCAGCGCTGGCAGGCACTCGTTGGCCGACGAGTGTGTGATCGGCTCGACAGCGGCGTCGATCCGCCGCACGACGTCGAAATCGCTGTCCTTGTTTTCGCACGAGATGATCGATCGGCCGTCGGAGGTCATCACCGCAGCGGCTTGAGCGTGACGTGGAGCGGTCCGCGCGAGGCGAGCTTCAACAAGTTCGACAGGGGCCCGCCGGAGGTCATCGGTCGGCCACGTGGCGGTGTCGTCGGTGAGTCGGCGTGAGGACACCGACGGCGGGTCGACCACCATCAGTTCAGAATTGTGATCAACGTCGGTGCCTGCCAAGAGGCGACCTAGTGGCGTGAGCGCGAGGCTGCTGATTGGCGAACCGGGACTCCATTCGCCTTGGATCCCAAAAGCGCGTTGGCCGTCGGGGTTCAGCATCAAGTAGTCGGTTGGCCATGGCGCGTCGGTACGTGATGCGTCAACGCTGAGCAACGTGTGAAAGCGGTCGGACCAAAAGGTGAGCCGCTCGCCGTCGGGATTCCACATCAGCGATCTGGCCGTGAAGTAGGTGTGGGCGATTTGGCGTGTGCGGGGTTCGCCGTTGAGGTCGATGACGAAGATGCCGAAGCCATCTTGCAAGGTGCCGCCGAGGAACGCGAGCGCCGAGCCGTCGGGTGAAAACCGCGGCGAGCCTTCAACGAGGTCGTTGTCGCTCAGCTCGACCGTCGCGCCGGTCGAGCGGTCGAAGAGCTCCAACTCGGAGCGTGTCGCGTCCACGTGGACCCAGGCCATAAAGCGCCCGCCGGGGGAGAACGTCGGGTCGGTCCGGGCGTCGGGAGTCAACGCAACACGGGAGTAGCCGGTTGCTCGTGCATCGCCAGCGCGGGCGCCGTCGCCGCGTAGCGCGAGCAGCACGGCAGCGCTGGCCACTGCGAGGGTTATGGCCGCGCCGAGGGTGATGGCGTTTCGTCGGGCGGCAAATCCTTGTGCGAGCCCCGTCGTGCCCCGCGGTTGGCGGCGCGGGGCGACGACGCCACCGAGGGTCGGCAGCGCGACGGCGACCGGGGGCGCTGACTGTTCCAACGCTCGGTGCATTCGTGCGAACGGCCGCGTGTGCGCGGCGCGATCGATCACGACCGCGGCGACCACCACCCAGGCCGAGCGGAAACTTGCCAGGGGCGCTGCCAACCGTTGCTGCGGGCCAACCCAGAAGTCGGCCAATCCCGCGGCCCACGCGAGAACGACGTGGCCGGCAATTACTGTCCACACGAGCGCCTGTAGTCCCCGCCGACGTCGCCACAGCCGGGGAACGAGGGCGAACACGCCCACGGCCAGCAGTGTGGCGCGCAGCACCGGTTGCGAGTCGGGAAACATCAGCGAGCCAATCAGCGGGACCCGCCACTGCGGCCAACCGATCTGCACGCCGTCGAACGCCCGCACCACGTCTGCGTCGTCGAGCGCGGCGCCGACGCGGGAGCCCGCGTGTCGTAAGGAGTTGGCGATGTGCGACGCCAGGGTCGCGGGGCCTCGCTCGCGTTCCCAGGTCCGATAGGGCGCCAAGTCGGGCCGTTGCCCCCACGCCGAGGAGTCCGGCGGTGTTTGGATGGCGGCGAGTTCGGCGGGCCCGAGCGGCGCCCCGGCCGAGGCGAAGTTGTCCCAGACCGCGGTGCCCGCGGCGGGGGAGTCGAGGTGGGCTGCTTCCCACAACTCGGCGGAAATGTGCGCGTGCGTGCGCCCCGAGGCGAACATGGTGGCGAGGTTGAGGAGGGCAGCCGCGACGAACAACAACGTCGCCGCGCTGCCCAACGCGGCCCGCCCTCTGGCGCCCTGACTCTGGTTGCCCTGACTCTGGTTGCCCTTACTCCGGTTGCGACTGCGACGTGCGGCTAACCACGCGAGTGCCAGCACGGACAACGGCAGTGCGGCGATCGAGTTGCTGTCGCTCCACGCAGCCCACATCGCCGGTAAGACGAGC
>CAZWPY010000138.1:1529-5031 GCA_964635475.1 uncultured Acidimicrobiia bacterium | reverse complement strand
CCCCGTGGCATCTCCACGATGAAGTCCGCCAGCGTCGGCCGCATCGCCACAAACGCAGCACCACGAGTGGAACGCACTTGCGTGCCCTCGGGTGCGCCGAGCAGGTCGTCGTGGCTGATGACCCCGGTGTGGCTGTGGAACTCGCCGCCCACGGCCAAGGTGATGACGTTTCGTCGAGCCTTGCGGTCGACCAGCAGCACGCGCTCCCCGACTGAGAAGCCGTCGCTCCCGTCATCGTCGGTGATGACATCCTCAGTGTTGACATCTCCGGCTGCTGTGTGGTCGGCAACGCCGGCGCCGGCTTCGCCCACGCTCACGAACGAACTCCGAACGCAACGGGGGTCGACAGCGGTTCGTGACCACGATGGCCACCCGCTCGTTCGACCAGACGACAAAACGTGCACACCTCAGCTGTGGTCGGTGAACCACACGCCGAACAGGTGCCGAGTTGGTCGTCGGCCGGGGCGCTGTCGGCGAAACGCGGCCACCCGCGTTCGAGAAAGCCCAAAAAAAATGCGGCCTTTGACCCCGGCGACCGCTCCTCGATCTGGTTGAGCGCCTCCTTGTAGCCGAGATGCCGGTTGCCGATCGCGTTGGGACACTCGTCGATCTGGTAATCGATGCCACGCACAACACACCACGCGGCCATCTCCCGTTCGCCGAGACGAACGAGGGGTTTGACCTTCTTCACGAAACCCGGCGCGGCCGGCAGCACCGGGTGTTGCCGGCCCAAGTACTCCGCCGACCAATGCAACACGTTGCCGAACAGCACGGCGGCCTCGTCGTCGAGGTTGTGGCCCGTCGCAACCGCGTCGGCGCCGACCTCGAGAGCGACGTCGTTGAACAGGTGACGTTTAGACGTGCCACACGCCGAGCACGGCGGGCGCCGCATCGCCATTGCCGCCGAGGGAATGTCGAACCCGAGCCGGGTCGGCATGTCGACTTCACGCAGTTCCAGTCCACGCGTCGAGGCAAAGGCGCGGCAGGTCTCGCGAGCGACGTCGGAGTACTCGCCAATACCGAGGCCAAGATAGAGACCCGTGGTCGTGTACCCGAGAGTGACCAAGATGTCCCACAGCGCCAACGAGTCCTTGCCGCCCGAGACGGCGACCAGGATCTTGTCGTTCTCGGAAAACATCGAGAACGCCTTAATCGCCTTGCGCACCTGCTCCAGCACGTGCAGCTCGAAACAGGGACCGCAAAAGGCCGCATTGTGACGGCGCAACTCGATCACGGCCGCACCGCGACAACGGCGACACTTCATTGGTCCACCCCCGCCGCGTCGTGCCATCAAAGGGCTCCGCCGCTGATCACCGGGCGTACCTCGACGAGTGCTGAGTCGTCGAGCTGGGTCGAGCCCGGCACGAGCGTCCCGTCGGCAATGACCAAAACCGACTCCTTCACGATTCCCAAACGCTCAAGCAAGACATCGACGGTGAGCGGACCTTCGACGTCGACTTCGCGAGTGGGTTGCCGCAGCAACACCCTCACGGCGTAGTGGGCGACTCGCCCGTGACGCGCGACGTGCCAGGGTCGCCGCCGCGCCGAGCGCGCCGAGCTGTAGCCACAAGGGCCACGCCGTGGGCGCGTTGAGCCTTCTTGGCCAACTTCCGTCGTTTGCGCCCGCTGGCTTTGGCGACTTGCGCGTCGGCCACTGCGACGTCCCACTGCGCGAGCTCGGTCTCGAAACGCTGCTGGCGCGCTCGGCGGGCTTTTCGTCCACGCGGTTTGGTTCCAGGATTGTGGCGCACGTCGTCGCGCAACAAACGCCGGGCGCGGGCGCGCAGGCGGCGCATCTCGGCGTTGCTGGCCGGAACGGGTCCATGACGGACCTCGATCACCGAGCCGGGCTCCACCGTCAGCGAACGAACCTCGGCAGGCTTTTCGTCACCCAGCCGCTCAAGCAGCTTCACGCCACCTACGAGCGCACCGATCGCGAGTGAGGATTTGTCGCGTCCAAACACGCCGTCGCGGACACCCTTACGCATCCCCGAGCGCAACGTCGCACGCCACGCCCAGCTGAGAATGCTCAAGCTGCTCGGCGGATTTCGACGATGGTCGAGCGGATCGACCCCTTACGTTTCCCCATCAGGAACACGACCAGCAGCACGAGCAGAAGAGTCGCGATGCCGCCCGCGACGATCGGGCCTTTCTTCACCTCGTCTTTGGTGTTTGTCACGCCCGTGTGGATCGAGCGGAATTTGGCCTCGATGTCGTCTCGCGTGATGCGAGGCGCGGTTGTCGCCTGGCTCATTGAATACTCCTTTTTTTCTTGCCGGGCAGCCGGACCAGCACGACGATCGCCACCACCAACACGATCACGGTCACAAAGTAGGGAACCCACGACAGACTTCCCGTGAGGTGGTCACCGGTTTGGGTCTGCAGCGCCCGCAGAACCGACAGACACACCAGAAATAAGCCCGTGCCCATCAAGATCGCGCCCGGCAGGCCGAACTTCAGGTACTTGCCGAGGCCTTTGAGGGGCTCGATGGTCTCCTGCTTCGCGTACGACGTGAGCAGCGTGCGCAATTCCTCGAATTCGCCCCCGAGCGACCCACCAGCCATGGGTGAATGCTTGTCGCAACCGCCGCTGTGGGCAAGTCGGCCGCTCACGGCACGCGCCGCGCCGCTGCGGACGGCCATCGCGCCAGTCGCGCGAGCGTTCAGGCGCCCGGGTCGATCGGATCGGCCGGGTCGGTCGGATCGGGATCGGCCCGCAACAGCTCGTTCACCAACTCACGTTCACGCACGGCGCTGGCAAACAAACGCAGTCGCGTTTCGGGATCGTCGCACTCGAGCAACGCCTGCGCATCAAGAGCCGTTGGCGAGAGTCTTGCGACCAACTCCCACAAGGTCGCTGCGAGTGCAGATCGCTCCGTCGGAATCGGCAATACGCCCAACACGTCGCGGGTCGCTCCCCACTCGACCTCGGCGGCCACAAGGGCGCGGATGCGGCCGTCGAGCTCGGCGAGCCGCGCCGACCACGAAGCCGGATCTATCCGGTCTGCCTCGTCGTTGTCAGAACAGATCCGGATTCGCGCACGCGGAAAGGGGTCGTCGTCCAGCCACGCCGCGACGCGGATCCGTTCGCGAGCGGAGGCCACCAGGTACCAGCGCCCGTCTTCGAGCTCCGCAGCTCGCTCGATCGTGAGCAGACTGCCGACCGCTGTGCGCGAGTCGCCACCACCCACCTCCGCGCCGCGCGAGATCAGCACCGTCCCAAAACGGCGATCCGACCTCATACACACACGCACCAGCGCTCGGTAACGCTCCTCGAACACGTGGAGGGGCACTACTGAGCCAGGCAAGATCACTTGCCCGAGCGGAAACATCGGCAGGTCGGAAATTTCGCGATCGTTCACATGCAAGGCCTTCTGGGTGGCCGCTGGCTCACGGCGCCTCCGCCGGCTCTACGGGGATTCACTGCGCCTCCGCCTGGTCTACGGCGATTCACTGCGCCTCCGCCTGGTCTACGGCGATTCACTGCGCCTCCGCCTGGTCT
>CAZWPY010000138.1:0-1429 GCA_964635475.1 uncultured Acidimicrobiia bacterium | reverse complement strand
ACGGCGATGGCGCGAGCGCCGACAGGTCAACCGGCGCAGGGGCATTGGCCAACACTGCACCAAGTCGCTCTTGGAAGGCCTTGCCCGCCTCATCGCTGGGCGTCGCGTTGCTGATGAACGAAAACGTGATCGGCACACCGCTCACGGCGTCGACAAAACCCGTCAGCGCACTCACTCCCGACAACGATCCGGTTTTCGCTCGCAATCGGCCCTGCGCAGGGTTGCCGAGAAAACGATCCTCCAGCGTCCCACTCACGCCCGCGACGGGCATCGCTGCGTCGAGAGCGCTGCCGCGCCCACCCGTCTCCACCGCCGCCGCGAGCACGCCGCATGTCGCGCGGTCGCTGCGGTCAAGACCAGATCCGTCGACGGTCGCGATCGCGTTGCGATCAAGGCCGAGAGCGCTGAGGGCATCGAGCATCGACGCGACGCCCGCGGCTGTCGTCCCCTGTTGCGCTGTCGTACGCGCCCCCATCTCTTTCAGCAGCAGTTCGGCAGCGAGGTTGTCGGAGTGGCGCATCATCTCGCCGACGAGTTGAGCCATCGGGAATGAGTCGAGAGACGCCAGCTCGACGGTGCCCGCCGGCGTGGTGCCCGCACGTGCGGGTCCGAGGATGGCGACGCCGCGCTCGTTGAGCAGTCGGGCGAACACCTCAGCCGCGTTCTGCGGCGGCGATTCCGCGGCCACAACCGTGGGGAAATACACCGAGAACCCGTGATTGACCGATAGCGCACTTTGCGGGCCGACCTCACCGAGAGTCGCGTACGACGACTTCCACGTCGGGCCAAACCTCACCGAGTCGTAACGGCTCTCGTCGCCAACGATCGATCCGGTGACAAACCGCACCCCTTTGGCGGCGACCGCATCGGCCAGGGTCTCCAACGAGCTGTAGGTCCGCGGCGCTTCGGCACGCGCGGCCGCGTACTTGTCGGCGTAGTCGGCGACCGCGAGGAATGGGTCGCCGCCACCGACGAGATACACGTCGCCATTGACGACGCCACCGGCCGGTTGTGCGCTGCGCACGACCGTGCGCAGCGGCGCGTCGCCCAAACGCGCCAGGGCAGCCAAACCGGTCAGCACCTTCATGTTCGACGCAGGAACCAAGGGCGTATCGGGATTGACGTTGACGATGCGCCGGCCATTTACTCGCACGACCAAACACACCGACGCAAGGTCTGAGGCAACGGCGGGATCGCTGAGCAGCGCCTTGACCTCGCTCGACAACTGCCGGTCGGCCACCACACCGCCGAGTGCGACGGGCACACGGCGCACCGACAACACCGACGTGTCGGCCGTGCCACTCACCGAGCCGCCAGCGGAGCGCGGGCCCAACACAACAAACGCGCCGATCAGTCCGAGCAGGCCGACGAACGCGCCGACCGCGACTCGTCGCGCGGCGTGCACGGGGTGCACTGCTGCGCCAGTCAC
>CAZWPY010000137.1:0-5116 GCA_964635475.1 uncultured Acidimicrobiia bacterium | reverse complement strand
ACGACATGCTGCACAAACAACCGACAGCGCGCCCATCGATGACCGAGGTTGCCTGGCAGTCACAGTTCGGCCGACCTCTGACCGAGTCGTTTGACACCTCGAGCACTCTAACGGGGCGCCAACTAGGCAATACCGCCGTTGTTCCCAGTACTTACCTCGCCGGGCACGGGAAGAATCTCCACCCAGACGTTGGCCCGGACCGGCGGGAACGGCGGGTTGAACTTGACCATCTGAGTCTTCCCTCCAGGCTGGAGCGTCGCCGGCCAAACACAACGCCAAAAGCCGGCACTCGCCACGCACGTCCAGCCTGTAGGAACGTCGTAAAGGTCGCCGTCGGTGTCGTAAATCTCCAAGATGACGCCCTCAATGGCGACAGGGCCAATGTTGTATGCGCCAGCCTCGCCGAAGGTGTCGGCCGCGATCATGACGTCAGGAGCTGCGACAAGAGCCGAAACGCTCGCGGAACTGGACTGACTAGACGCTACCGACGAGGCGTTCGAGGACGAGGCCGACGAGGCCGACGACAAAGCCGACGACGCCGAGGACCCCGAGGATGACAACGCCGAGGAGCCGGTGACTGACGACGTTGGGATCGTTGACGACGTCACGGTCTGCCCCGCAAGGCTTGAAGAGTTCGACGAGCTCCGCGACAAGGACGACGCCAAATTCGAGCTGACGGCCGAAGCCGATGACGACGACACCGACGAGGCGGAGGACGCCGACGACGACAACGCGGACGAGTCGGGAACCGAGGTGGTAGCCGTTGTGGCCGACGCCGAGCTGGCGGCGCTCGAGACGCTCGATAACAACGACGACACCGACGAGGCCGCGGACACCGACGACGACAACGCCGACGAGTCGACAAGCGAGGTCGTCGCGCTCGAGGCGAGCGCGGGCCCGTCAGGACCGGGCGTCCCACGGTTGGAGCTCGACGAACTCGCCGGGTCGACATCTGGGCCGGGCGCGGAGCCGGTGGTTGGGGGCGCTGGCGCGGGCCCATCGAGGAGCGGCGCGCCGTCGACTGACGAAGCGAGCCCCGTCGCCGAAGTGCTCGTCGCGTCAAAACTGGATTGGCTCGTCCTCGACTCTGTCGAAGTCGGCACTGTGGTGAGCGGCGACCCGACTCTTTCCACATTCGTCGGAGGGATCCTGATGTCACGGCCCTTGCTGTCGTCCGATCGCACCAGCGCGCTGACCAAACCGAGGACCATGAGCAGCGACGCAGCCGCGGCAAACGCATGGGCGCGCCGGGTACTGAACCACAGAATCACCCCACGGCGATGCTCGTCATCCTCGAGGAGCCGGGCACGGATGCGCTCCTTCGCGTCAGCCGTCAACGCGAGCGCCGCAGCATCGCTGGCGAGGCGCGACTTCAGAGTCGCCTCGAACTGCGAGAAGGAGCCCGCTTCGTCGGGCATCGACTTGCGCGGAATCTCAGTCATTGGCCATGCCTTGCCGCAATTTGGCGACGCCCCTGTGCAGGAGCGTCTTTACCGTGCCGGGGCGCACACCCAGAGCGCTGGCCACTTGAGCCTCGGAAAGGTCGGCGAAATAGCGCAAAGCAACGGCCTGGCGCTGCCGCAGCGGCAAGGCCATAACAGCGTCGACCAAGTCGCTTGGCTCCGGGGCCGCTGGGGCGACCCCATCGCGCCCGATCACTGGATCGAGCCTGCGTTGCATGTCGCGCCGGCGGAACTCTGCCCGGCATCCATTCACCACCGAGGTACGCAGATACCCCCCTGGGTTGTCGGGCAAACCCGTCGCCGCAACTCGGCGCATCATGCCCACGAAGGAGTCCTGCACGAGTTCCTCGGCGCGACCCAACGACCCCACCATGAGCCGTGCGAGTGCCACAAGATTGCGGTAGTGCACGCGGAACAGCTCATCGAGGGGGTCCTCGGAGTCGACACCCTCCGTTCGCGACTGCGAGACGCCCGTCACTTTGCCTTTCGATCTCGCGGGAACGATGCACAAGGGCGCAAAACAGTTGTCATTCTCAAGGAGAAATGTGACGACATCTCGCCCGGGTGTATTCGGCGGTGTCGCCGCTGGCTAGCCGGGCGTCACGCTGACGCGCAGCCTCATCGACCCCCGCGCGCGGGGCCGGAGCGACAATAAGGAGCGCAGGCGCTGCTTACGCGAGGCCGGCGACGTCGGCCTGCTTGGCCCGCACGGCTTCGGCCGCGGCACGCAGCGCCGCTACTTCGTCATCGGCCAGGGGCAGCTCGACAACTTCGGTCACGCCGCCCTTGCCGACCTTCGCGGGCACGCCCAAGTACACGTCGCTGATGCCGTATTGGCCGCTCACCCACGCACACACCGGCATGATCTCGTTGCTGTCGGTCACCACGGCGCGGACCATGGCTTCAGCAGCCGACGACGGCGCGTAATAGGCCGAACCGGTCTTGAGTAGCGCGACGACCTCGGCACCGCCGTCACGGGTGCGCTGCACGAGCGAGTCGATCGTGGCTTCGTCGACCAGGTCACGCAACGGCTTGCCGTCGACGGTGACCATCGAGGGCACCGGCACCATCGTGTCGCCGTGGCTGCCCAGGGTCATCGCGTCGACCTTCGACGGGCTCACGCTCAAGTGTTCAGCGACAAAGTGCTTAAAGCGTGCGGTGTCGAGCATGCCGGCCTGGCCGATGATCCGGTCCTTGGGAAAACCGGTTGCCAGCGCTGCGAGCGCCGTCATCTCGTCGAGCGGGTTCGACACCACGATCACCACTGCATTTGGCGAACGCTGAGCGAGATCCTTTGCGACGCCGCCGACGATCTTGGCGTTGGCCTCGAGCAAGTCCATGCGGCTCATGCCCGGCTTGCGGGGGAAACCGGCGGTGATCACGCAGACGTCAGAGTCGGCCGTGGCGTCGTAGTCGTTGCTGCCGGTGACGCGGGTGTCGAAACCTTCGATCGAACGACTCTGCATCATGTCGAGCGCGAGCCCTTGCGGCTTACCCTCGACGATGTCGGTCATCACGACTTCGTCGGCGTAGTTGCGTTCGGCAATGCGCTGCACGAGCGTCGATCCATAAAACCCAGCCCCGACAACGGTGATCTTCACGCCAACTCCTCTGTTGTTGCGGCCCTGTCGAGCCCCGGACTTCTCAGTACGTGCCGACGCGTCCGCGCCCAGCAAAATCGGGGTAAACACTAGGCCGACTCGGCCAGGGCGCCCGCATTGACACCGCATCGTCAGCGCAACGTCACCGCAACGACCCGGTCCCGACCGAAAGGAACCCCATGCTTGCTGGAGAGGCTTCGTTGGTGATCAACGCGTCGGCCGACACGTTGTACGACATGGTTTCTGACATCACCCGCATGGGTGAGTGGAGCCCAGAAAACCGCGGCGGGAAGTGGTTGAAGGGTGCGACGCACGCCGAGCCCGGCGCCCGCTTTCGTGGCAACAACAAGCGGGGCCTCGCCCGTTGGCCAACAACGTGCGAAATCGTCAGCGCCGACCGCGGCAAACGTTTTGCCTTCGACGTGTTAATAGCTGGTCGGCACTACACCCGTTGGGCCTACGACTTCGAGCCCGCCGGCGACGGGGCAACCAAAGTGACCGAGTCGCACAAGCAGATGTTTATGCTCCCCGCGTCGCAGTTCATCTGGAAGGTCGTGCTCACGTCGCCCGATCGCCAACAGGTTCTGATCGAGGGAATGAACGACACCCTCGCTAACCTGAAGAAGGCTGCCGAGGGGCAAGCCGGCTCTTAGCCGACGGCCAGCCGTCGACTACAGACGGTCGACGATGGCGCTCGCGAATTCGGAGCACGTCACTTCGGTGGCGCCGTCCATGAGGCGGGCGAAGTCGTAGGTGACCACCTTGTCGGCGATCGCCGCTTCGATGCCACGCACGATGTCGTCGGCCACGCCCTGCCAGCCCAGGTGCTCAAACATCATCACGCCCGACAAGATCACCGAACTCGGATTTACCTTGTCCTGGCCAGCGTATTTGGGTGCTGTGCCGTGGGTGGCTTCGAACACGCCGTGGCCCGTGACGTAGTTGATGTTGCCGCCGGGCGCGATGCCGATTCCGCCGACCTGCGCCGCAAGCGCGTCGGACAGGTAATCGCCGTTGAGGTTCATCGTCGCGATCACGTCGAAGTCGTCGGGCCGCGTCAGCACCTGCTGCAACGTGATATCCGCGATGTTGTCCTTGACGAGGATCTTGTCGCCGGGCTTGCCGCCGCAGTCGTCCCAGCCGACCGCAACGTCGGAGAACTCCTCACGAACCAGCTCATAACCCCACTTGGCAAAGGCGCCTTCAGTGAACTTCTGGATGTTGCCTTTGTGAACCAAGGTCACCGACTTGCGGCCCTTGTTCACTGCGTGCTGGATCGCGGCACGAATAAGCCGCTTTGAGCCGGTGCGTGAGATCGGCTTGATTCCAACGCCGGAGTCCGAACGAATGTCCCAACCGTATGAATCCCTTAAGAACTCCAACAATTTCGCCACTTCCGGGGTGCCCTGCTCAAGTTCGAGCCCCGCGTAGACGTCTTCGGTGTTCTCTCGAAAGATCACCATGTCGACCAACTCCGGGTGCTTCACCGGACTCGGCACGCCGGTAAACCAGCGCACCGGCCGCAGACACACGTACAAGTCGAGGATCTGGCGCAACGCAACGTTGAGCGAGCGAATACCGCCGCCAATCGGCGTTGTGAGCGGGCCCTTGATGCCGATCAAGTGGTCACGAAACGAATCGACGGTTGCCTCGGGCAACCAGTCGCCGGTGTTGTCGAAAGCCTTCTGACCCGCGAGCACCTCGACCCACGACACCTTCTTGCCGTGTTTGGCACACGCCGCATCGAACACGACCTGCGCGGCTGGCCAGATGTCGACCCCAGTCCCATCGCCTTCGATAAAGGGGATGATCGGCTCATCGGGGACGTTGAGAACTCCGTCGGCAGCCATCGTGATCTTCTCGGCCATGACACTCCTCGGCTTCGGGTTGTGAGCACGTGGAGCCTACCGGCCGCTTCCCTGCCCTCTCGCGAGCTCGAGGCGCGATACGGGTCGCGAAGAATTTCTTTTGATTTCTTTGACTCATCGGCCGTTTCGGGGGGTTCGAGTGTCCCTGCCCTTTGCTTGAATTGCCTTATGGATCAACGACTTG
>CAZWPY010000136.1:1986-5207 GCA_964635475.1 uncultured Acidimicrobiia bacterium | reverse complement strand
CGTGCGCCAGGGGGCGGGGAGTGTCACGATGGCGAAGTGAGCGCCGCCCCGCCGTTGCCCGACATGATCGAGGTTCTCGACCGTTGCCAGATGCCGGGCGCTCGCCCCGGCACACACGATTTCGCCCGCCGGTGGCTCGCGTGGGCGCCCGGGGCCAGAGCGTTGGTCGCCGAGGAAGCGGCCGCGCTGGCCAAGCCGTCCTTGCGGCCGTCGTCGCTGGCTGCCGTAGGACGAACGGGGCTGCTGGCCGCCCGCACAGTCGGCCCCGGCTTACGCGGCGACGTGAAATCGCTGCGGGAGAAGCCGGAAAAGGCAACCGCCTCGGCAGCCGCGCTCAGGCACTTACAGGAACTGGTCGCGGCGGGCGGACCGACGTACGTGAAGCTCGGCCAGTTCGTCGCCACGGCCCAGGGCCTGCTACCTAACGAGTGGGTGGAGGCTTTTGGCTGGTGCCGTGACACGGTGCCAGCCCTCGCGCCCGGCGCGGCCGAGCAGATCATCGAGTCTGCGTTCGGCGCCCCGCTGGAGCGTCTGCTGCGTGCGTTTGATCCCGAGCCAATCGGTGCCGCGTCGATCGGGCAAGTGCATGCAGCCGAGCTGCCCGACGGCACGGCCGTGGTGGTGAAGGTTCGTCGGCCAGGGCTGCGGGCGCGTTTCGAGGACGACCTGCGCGCGATGGCGCTCGCTGCGGCCGCCGCGGAGAAAGTTTCCACCCACGCCCGACTTGCCAACCTCAGTGGCTTTGTCCAGCTGTTCGCGGGCCTGTTGCTCGAAGAGATCGATTTTCGTTTCGAGGCCGTCAATCAAATCGAGCTGTCACTCGCGTCTGAAGACGCGGGCCACGACTTTTCCAATTTCCCTCGCCCGATACCGAGCCTGGTTGCCGAAGACGTGTTGGTGATGACCCGAGTCGACGGCGTCGCGTACGACAAGGCGCTCGCGACCTATCCAGAAGCCGTCGATGGCGAGCGGCTCTTACGACTTGCGATCACCGCGGTCCTTGAACACACGTTGGCCTACGGGGTATTCCACGGCGACCTGCACGCGGGAAACGTCTTGATCTCCGCGGCGGGCGACTTCTCGTTGATCGACTTCGGGATCGCGGGGCGTTGCGATGCCGAGCAACGGGCGGCGTTGGTCCGCTTTCTCGCGGGGTTCGCGCGTAACGACACGTTGATGCAGCTGCGCGGCTTGCAGGGTTTCGGCGCGATTCCGCCGACCGCCGACCTCAAGGAACTCGCCGAGCAGATGGAAGCTCGCCTGCGTGCTGTTGATCCGTCGTTGCTCGATCGATCAGCTGTTATGAGCGTCGACAAGCTCGGGACGGCTCTAGGTGCAGTGATTCGAGTGTTGGCCGAGAATCAGTTCTCGGTTCCCAAGGAACTGGTCTTGTTCTTCAAGAACCTGTTGTATCTCAACGGCTTTGCCGCGACTCTCGCGCCAAATGCGAACTTGTTCGACTACATCGAGCCGGTGTTCGGGTACTTCATGCAGCGGTATCCAAACGAGTTGGCAGTGATCGTGGCCGACGTGATGGGCGAACCCGACGGCAACTAACGCGCCCGTTGCCCCACTAGCCTGGCTTGCATGGTGCTGACCGTGTTAGCGGCCGAGGCGAACTCTGGGCTTGAAAAGTTCGACCACCCGACCGCGTTATGGCCAGCATTCATTGCCTTCGTCGTCGTGTTGCTGCTCCTCGACCTGTTCGTGTTCCATCGCGAAGCGCACGACGTCAGCATCCGTGAGGCGGCCTTCACGTCCGCTGGCTGGATAGCAGTCGGCGTCGGATTCACCGGCGTCGTGTGGGCCGTGCTCGGGGGCGACGCAGCAGGTCAATACATCACGGGCTACGTGATCGAGAAGTCGCTGTCGGTCGACAACGTTTTCGTCTGGGCAGTTATTTTCGGCTACTTCTCGGTACCCAACCGCTACCAGCACCGTGTTTTGTTCTGGGGAATCTTCGGCGCGTTGGTGATGCGGGCGATCTTTATCTTCGTCGGCGCCGCGGCCCTCGATCGTTTCGAGTGGCTGCTGTTCGTCTTCGGCGGGTTCTTGCTCTACACGGCGTGGAAGGTCTCCCGAGACCACGGCGAGGAGGTCCACCCCGAGACCAATCCGCTCCTGCGCCTTGTTCGACGAATCGTCCCGGTGACGCCGGACTACGACGGGCAGAAGCTGTTTACGAAGGAGAGCGGCCGGCGGCTGGCCACGCCGCTGTTTGTCGTGCTGGTGCTGATTGAAGCCACTGACGTCGTGTTCGCCGTCGACTCGGTGCCGGCGATTCTGGCCGTGAGTCGTGACACGTTTGTGGTTTTCTCATCGAACGCGATGGCGATCCTCGGCTTGCGGGCGCTCTATTTCTTGCTCGCAGGAGCGAAGGACAAGTTGACCTACCTCAACGAGGGGTTGGCGATCATCCTCGCCTACGTGGGCGTCAAGATGATCCTGTCGCACTGGTTCCACATCAATTCGTTCTTGTCGCTGGGGATCATTGCCGCAGTGCTGACGACCACCGTGGTGTTGTCGCTGCGCCACAGCTCCAAGGTCGAAGCCGAACAAGCTGAGCCCGCCCGCGCCAACCCAGATGAGACGCCCGATCCAGAACCCATTCGCCAGGGGGAAGAGTGACGAACATTTCAACGATCGTGATCGGCGTCGACGGGTCGGAGGGGTCACGGCGTTCGACGGAATTCGCCGCGACGTTGGCCGCGCAACTCGGGGCACGCGTGATCGCTGTCCACGTGTTCGAGCCGCTCGCCCATATCGCCGACATGGCGCCGCCCTACCACTTCGACGAGGTCGAGGCACGTGCGCGTGTCGAAGCCGAGACGACCTGGACGATGCCACTGCGAACCGCGGGGGTGTCGTTCGAGACTCGTGTGTTGCACGGGACGCCGTTTGACTGCATCGCCGATACTGCGCGCGAAACCGACGCCGACGTGATTGTGGTTGGCGCTCGGGGGTTCTCCACTTTGCGCGGGCTCGCGCTCGGGTCGACGTCGAACAAGCTCGTCCATGCCGCCCACCGCCCGGTACTGGTAGTGCCGCACCCGTGACGCGCCGGCCGTGACTGATGGACCCGCGGGCAACGTTGTTGCTGAACTGGTCGATCTACGCGGTCGCCCGCTCGGGTCCGCGCGGATCTCGTGGTGGAGCGACGGGGCCGGCCAGTGGGCCGTGCGCGTCACCTCCGAGCCTGGACCTGTTGCGGATGAAGCCGC
>CAZWPY010000136.1:0-1886 GCA_964635475.1 uncultured Acidimicrobiia bacterium | reverse complement strand
CTGGCGACGTTGCTGGCCCTGTCGCCCCTGGCGACGTTGCTGGCCCTGTCGCCCCTGGCGACGTTGAGTGCACGGGATTCGATCTGTGGGCAGCCTTACGTGCGGTGCGCCTGGAGCTTGAGAGCCATCAGGTCTTGTTGTGCATCCAAGCGGCCTGCCTCAATGTCTGGCCCGCACACCAGTCGCGAGCGTCCGGATCGGGAACGCGGGCGTTTCGTTATGCCGCGGCGGGCAAACCGGGCGAAGAGCAGGTCGTTGAGCTGTTCGCCCCGGCGTCAGTCGAGTTGCTCGGCCGGGTTGCCGAGCAGGAAGAGGTTGCCCTCGAGCGGCAACGGCGCTTTACGTTGGACCACCTCGCGCGCGACGCGCATCGTCACTAGCGCTTGGCGCACAGCGCACGCACCCGCGCTGAGCGCGAGCCCTGGTCGCCAGCCCCGGTCATCAACGCTGGTCATCAACGCTGAGCAGGCGCGATAGGCCGATATCCTTGGCCGGTGAGTTTGCACCAAGGGCGTTTGGGCGACGGTGGGCCCGATCCGACACTGACCGAGTTTTCGCGTTCGCTCGAGTACGACCGGGCATTGGTTTTCGACGACCTCGACGGGTCGCGGGCGCACGTGCGTGCGTTGGGTCGTGCCGGGATCCTCGCCACCACGGAGGTCGACGAGATCCTCGCCGCGCTCAGCGAAGTGGAGCGTGAGGCGCGTGACGGATCGTTGTGGGTCGCCGCTGCGTCCGAACGGCCCGACGCGGAGGACGTGCACACTGTCATCGAGTGGCGTGTAACCGAGTTGGCCGGGGCTGCTGGCGCAAAACTTCATTCCGGACGCAGCCGCAACGATCAGGTCGCGACCGCACTGCGGCTCTATGTCCGCCGGTCATTGCACGACACGGCTCTGCGGGTGCTGGCGCTGCAGGAAACACTTGTCCAACGCGCTCAGGCCGAGTTCGATGCCGAGACGCCGATTGTCGGCTACACCCACCTGCAGCGCGCGCAGCCTGTGTTGCTCGCCCATCACCTCCTGGCCCACGTGTGGGCGCTCGGGCGAGATGTTGAGCGGCTCGACGACGTGTGGCGCCGGGCCGACAGTTGCCCGCTCGGCGCGGGAGCACTCGCCGGCACCTGGCTCGCGCTCGACCCGCCAACGACGGCGGCAACGTTGGGCTTCTCGGGCGCGTTCGACAACTCGCTCGATGCCGTATCGGACCGCGATTTCGTCGCCGACGCCCTGTACGCGCTCGCGTTGCTGGGGACCCACCTGTCGCGGATGGGCGAGGAGTTGGTCTTGTGGACTTCTGACGAGTTCGGTTTCGCTGTGCTCGACGACCGGTTCTCGACTGGCTCATCGCTGATGCCGCAGAAGAAAAACCCCGACGTCGCGGAGTTGGCGCGCGGCAAAGCCGGTCGGTTGATCGGGAATCTGACGGGATTCCTGGCGACCTTGAAGGGGTTGCCATTGGCATACAACCGCGACCTGCAAGAGGACAAGGAGCCGCTGTTTGATTCTTTTGTCCAGGTCCAGCGGGCTCTCGATGCACTCCGGGGCATGTACGCCACTCTGACGTTTGATCGGGCGGCGCTCGAGGCCGCCGCGAGTTCGCCGTTGGTGGCCGCCACGGACCTCGCGGAGATCCTGGTGGAAGCGGGCGTGCCGTTTCGTCACGCGCACGAGCTCGTCGGCTCGCTCGTGCGGCGGGCAACAGCGGCGGCGCGAGAGACGGGCGAGGCGCCAGATCTGATCGCGCTCGCGTCGGCCCATGAGACGTTTCGCCGCTTTGGTGAACCGGTGCTCGCGCAGGTCCGGGCCTTGGCCGACCCGTCGGTGTCGCTGCGTCGGCGCCGTTCGCACGGCGGCGGGGGACCCGCACCTGTCGAAGCCCAGCTC
>CAZWPY010000135.1:0-5264 GCA_964635475.1 uncultured Acidimicrobiia bacterium | reverse complement strand
ACACGCCCATCGTCACCGGCCGAGGTGATGGGGCTGCGATCTCAATCGTTTGTGGCGGGCGCTCGAAAAACGTCAACACCAATGCGTCAGCATCGTCGGGCGAATGGCCCTTGTTCCGTTTGCGGTAGTCGTCTTTGGCTTCGATCTGGATTCGGTTGGCGACAGACACCTTCGACCGCGTGTCGCACAGTTGCCCACGCGTCGCCTCGTCAAGGTCCGTCAGGTCCAGTAACCCGCCCTCGATGCGTTCGCGCAAGCCCCACCACAACTCGGCCTTGAGGTTCGCGAACCGCTTCGGATCCTGGGCCGCCGAACCGACGTGGCATCCCTCCACCGCGGCATGGTGTTTGCCCTCACGGGCCTTGTCGCGCAAGTGGCCGACAAGGTGGTGCCCAATGCCGATCGAGTCGACAACGACCAAGTCGGCCTCGGATTCGATGATGATGTCGAGCACGGTGTCGGATGCCGCGAGTGGGTCGGCCTCGATAAACGTCCAACGGCCGAGCACACGCTGACCTTGGCGCAACCGCAGTGAGCATGCGTCGCGCCCGCCGCCCACGTCGACACCGAGAACCCGCAGACCCTCGGCGGGCAGGCGCTCGTCGTCGTCAAACGTGCACTTCGCCAGGATCGACGCGGCCGAGATGACGCCGTGGCTTCCACTTGCCGGGCGCATGCCGCGGACCTGGGCAAGGAACAGCGGGTGCTCCTCGGAACCCCACTCGTCCTTGCGATCAGCGGCCCATTGCTTGGACACGAGCGCACGAGCAAGGGACTCCGACACCACTTCGCCGGTCCAGTTGGGCGACTCGAACGCGTCAATCGTGACGAGCTTTGTGCCCGCGGCGCGAGCAACATCGGCCATTTTCGATGAGGCCTGGTAGGGGTTGCCGATCGCAAGGAGGTGCGAATCCTCGCCGGTGAGCATGCCCTGCGCCGTCATCCAGATTGCCGCGTCGACGGCGTCGGCCTCGTCGAGGATGACCAACAGGTGTTCGGCATGGCCACCACTGAGGCCCTGCGGATCGTGGTCTGCGGGCTTGCGGCCCCATGCAACGATCTGCTCGACGCCAGCGACGTCGAGCACCCACTGCGTGGTGAGCCGACGACCCGGCAATCCTGCGGCGCTGGCTAGCGACCTGATTTCCTGCCAGAGCAAGAGCTTGACCTGTGACCCCGTCGGGGCCGTGGTGATGACCTTGGCCGTACCCGGCGGGTGAGCGTCGATCCACCAGGCCGTGGCCACGGCAGCGACGTAGGTCTTGCCGACACCGTGACAACTCTCGACCACGGTTGTGCGGTGCGTCCGCACCGACTCCAGTACCTCGCGCTGCTTGCTCCACAGTTCCAGGTTGGCGCGCTCGGCCGCCCATGCGACTGGGTCGGCGCGCCAACGCTGCTGTTGGCACAGACGCTCAGAGCGGGCGCGCGCTCTTTCGGCAAGCGCCGTAGACATCAGGATTTATCGGGGCATTAGCTCCCCGAGCGACCGCCGCCACTGCGACCACCGGAGATACGCCGGGCGGCTGCACGAGCGCTAGCGCGGACGCGATCGAGGTGCGCCTCACGCCCGCGGCCGGTTGCGGGGATTCGTCCACGTCGATTCATCTTTCACACTCCTCACGCGTCGGGTACTCACACGACGGAGCACCCATGCGCCTCACAGTGTGACAGATCACACGTGATTACGTGTTACTTCATCGCGAGGTCGGCGAGCTTCTTGTTCGGCTTCCACTGCGGCGATGGGAGAGCGTCGTAGGGAACATCGACGCCAACCAGCGCAGCGAGCTTGTGGCCATCAACGTGGATGTCGCCTGGTTCTGTCCAACCGACTGCCCGCAAGAACGCCTCGCGAGCCTCGGGAGTCGTGAACGTCAAACACACGTAATGGCGACTATCAAGGACAAGCGCACGCTTGGCCTTCTCGCTTTGCTCACGCGAACGGATCGCCGTGTGGTGAGCCTCCACGGCAGCATCCAGGGCAACGAACTCAGCCGCGCTATCGGCCGCAACGTCGCCGGTGTACTCCACAGAGTCGAGGAAGTCTGTCGCGGGCGCGTTTGTCGCCTCGTCGTCGTCCCATGAGTCGGTCTCATCGGCCCAACTGTCGGAGTCGCCCCACGAGCCGCCCTCGTCCCAGTCGCTCATAGCCCAACCATCTCGTAGCGCAGCATTTCAGCCTCCAGTAGTGGGAACCAGCGCAAGATGCGCCGGTAGTCGTCGGGGAAGTGCTCACGGATCGGCCGCAAGCTGGCGCACTGCAACAGCTCGAACGACCGAGCACTGATGCGGTATTCGACCGGCAGCAAGACGCCGGCGGAACGAATAGCCGTGCGTAGTTGTTCCGCGGTCCAGTCCCATATGGGCCACGCGACCAGTTTCTCGGGCCTAAACACGCCGGTCACAGACGCCGCCAGTCGTCGAGCGATTGAGTCCGACACGCGAATGCCGACAAGGCGGTACGCGTTGGGAAGTTCCAGCTGCTCGCGGAGCAGTTCAGCCTGGTCCTCGTGCGAGTAGTTGCGAGCCGTGCCAGCCTCGATCACAGCCGCCATGTCCGGCGCTGTGTAGAAGTGACCGTTGAGCATCCGCCACAGGTTTGGGTGCGGTAGCCGGATAATCGGCGTCCCGAACACCTCCTCGTAGTACCGCAGCGACCGCTCGACAAACCCAAGAAGCTCGCCCGTTTCAGGATCAGGCGGCACGGTGTAGAGGTAGAACGGAACGACCTCGATCTTGGCTGCGACGCACGCGAGCCACATCCCAATCGAGTCCTTCCCACACGAGAACGAGAGCAAATGCGGCCCGGGCAGGTCTGCCAATTGCGCTATCGGCCCATCTGGCGGCGGCGGAGGAACCACGAGCTTGCTCACATCAAGACGGTTCAACGTGGGCACCTTTCGTCTTGGCTTGGCGCAACTTGCGGCCATACTCGGCCCATGCGGCCTTGCACTCTTGGCAGGCTTCCTCACCTGCGTCACGGTGGTGCGTGTATCCCTGCCACGTGCCGCAGCCATGCTCCGAGCGTGGCCGCCCAGGCTTGGCGGACTCGCCCGCTTTCTTGCGCTGGTAGTACTCGCGAGCCCGTTGCGCGTCTGACTTGGCCACGACGATAACGTTACGGCCACGTGCGGCGAGTGGCCCATCTACTCGCCGCACGCTTGCCACGAGCATCACGCAGCCACCTCCAGCCCCGGAGAAGCGGCCGCCACGAGAAAGTCCGTAGCGGCTTGGGCCTTGCTAGCCACGCTCCACAGCGCCCGACCATCGGCACGCAAGCAGCGCAGCCACGAGGCGAGGTAGGCGGCATGATCGGGCCGGGCGACCGTATTAAGCCCAAGGTAAGCGCACGTGAATGCCGACGAAAGTTCCGCGGTCAGTTCTTCCATCGCGTAGGCGTCATCGCCGAAGCGCTTGCCGTATTCCCTGTTGAGTCGGGACTCGTGGCCGGTCCAGTGAGCGTGCTCGTGCGCCGACGTGGCGTAGTAGTCCTGACCTGACCGGAAGCTCGAAAAGTCGGGGAGCTGGATTTCATCGACCACACGGGAGTAGCAAGCCCGGCCCGCGGCGCTGGTGGTGACCTTGGCGCCAACGCCCGAGAAGAAGCGCTCCGCGCTGGCCACCCGCTCAGACTCAGACAGCGCCGCGGACTGCGGCGCCTTGGCCTCGTATCCGTCCACTTGCGCCGCGTTGAACACCCAAAACACCTTCGCGACGGCGCGACGACCGACGGTGCGTGTTTCCGATTCGTCATCATCGGAGACCGCTACGGTCTTGGTGCCCGCCGGCGAGAAGAAGAGGCAGGCCGTGCCGCGCTCACCTTTGCGCACTTGGGCGTCCACGCTGGCCCACTGCCGGTAGGTGGCCCACTCCTCGCTGTCGAAACCCTTGTCAGCAGCCGCAAACCACAAGACGCACGTGTTGCCGCCGCGGTAGGGCTTGCGCGTGATCGCGTTAACCGGCAACGACTGACGCCACGGCATCACCCAGCTACCGGCCCCAGCCTCAATCGCACTCACAATGGCGGCCGTGACACCTTCGTAAACGTCCTGTGTGCCCATCGTTCCGACTTCCTTTCCTGTTAGGCGGCCCATCCGCCTACAGGAATAAGAGTAGAGGAAACGTGAGAACATGTCAAGAGGAAACGTGAGAAAGTTTCGCGGCGAGCAATCCGACCAGCTCAGCAGTCCTCTCCCCCAGGCCAGCCGACGACAGCACCGACTCCAGCGCATCGAGCAGCCGATCGGCAGTCGCGTTGTCGCGCTCAGCCTGTGCGGCCTCCAGTTCAACCCGCGCCACATCGACGCCGGCGCGAGTAGCGGCCGCTGCGAAGTCAGCCAGGTCGCGGCGGGCCTCGCGCAACATGACCAGCAACACCGACGCCCGGCCCGGCCCGTTCGGACCAGGTGGGTCCGCCAACGTTCGCATGGCCGCGAGTCCGTCGTCTTGGCCCTTGCACGCCCGGTCGGCCATGTCGGCCTCAACCAGCCGATCGAGAGATCGGACCAGTTGGTATTGCCGCCGAAGCAGCGCTCGAAATGCGTCCCGCGGGTCGATGTCTTGACCGTCGTCGTCGAAGAACCCAGCCAGAGCGCGGCCCTTCGCCGTTGTGGCCTTGTTCAGCAGCTCACGCGCCCGCTCAACGGCGAGGCGTTCCGCGGCCTTGCGCTTCGCCTGTGGCGAGCTACCGCCGTGGGCCTTACACACGGCCTGCCCGTCCATCGCCCGAGCGGTGCAACGCCGCGTCCCGTCCTTGAGCATCGCGGCGCACTTGCCGTCGTCTCGGCGTTTGAGTCCTGCTGTTGTCATGGCGCGATCAACTCCAGTTCTTGGGCGGGTTTGGGCAACGTCCAGAGTCCCTGCTTGCCCCTCATCGGGATCGGCTCGACTGGGAAGGGATTGGCCAACACCCAGTGGTACATCCACGGTTGGGCGAACTCGTCTGTTGAGTCAGTGACCACGTCGACAAGCTCAACCCGGCCGAGCAAAGCGCCCATCGGGTACGTCCCGTCGTTGCTGCGCCCACTCCTTGCATCCCAACTGCGCCCCGCGTGAATCCAGAGACGCCCGCGGTACTTCGTCGTCCATGACCTGTTCTCGACCCGCTTCACACCGCTGATGATGAGAGCGGCCCAGGGCTGCTTGACCGTGATGCACCGCTGCCCGTCACCGCGGGTCACTGTTTTGACTGCCGTAACGCAAGAGTCGTTCACCTTGCAGCCCTCCCCGTTCGTGGCCCCACGGCCGACACCGATTGCAACTCC
>CAZWPY010000134.1:4133-5522 GCA_964635475.1 uncultured Acidimicrobiia bacterium | reverse complement strand
TGGTGAGTTCGCCCGTGTCTGGATCGACGGTCATGCAGTGGCCTGCATCGAGCCATGCGCCAGAGCGGCCGCGCTCGGAGCGAGCCCAAATGACCGGCGCGCCGCAGCCGCGGCAAGGCTCGGCGTTCATACCGCCACCGCCAATGCCCGGAGCCGCAGCCGCCGGAGCTTGCGCCGTTCCCTCTCGGCCACGCCGCCCCAAATGCCGAACTTCTCGCCGTTGGCGAGCGCGAATTCCAAACACTCCTCGCTCACCAGGCATCCGCGGCACACGGACTTCGGCGCCGCTGTCGAGTCCCCACGCTGGGGGTAGAACATCTCCGGGTCCATGCCTCTACATGCGGCAGAGAGACGCCACGAAGGCGCGTTCATCTGGACCTCCCAGCGAGTTCTTCCATTGCCGGGCCAACCGCGTCGGCAATGGCCTTAACGCTCGCAACGACAATGGGCGTGGCACCGAGCCGGGAGAGAATCGGGTCGACCTCTCTGCCGACATTCCACGGGCGGCTAATCAGGACTGGAGCGACGGTGTCCGCCAGCAGCGCTAGTTGCTGCGGATCGTCGTCAATCTGGAGCGAGTTGGGCGGCGGCGCTATCTCATGGATGATCTCGGGCTTGGGCTTCCCGTTCGTGAAGATCAGCCGATCAGCGGCGCCCCCGTCGAACTGCCCGTTGAGCCAATCGGCGGTAGCAGAGACGATGCTGAGGGTGTTTGGCCTCGCAGTGATGAACACGATGTCAAAGTTCCGCCGGAGCAAGCGCACCGCCTCGACTGCGTCCGGGTCGGCCGGGACGGAGCCGTACGTGCGGTGGTCATGGACAATCGCCCTCAACACGTCAGGGTCCAGCCCGAGGTCCGGGCGGGTGTCGTCAATGGTGCACCCGTACCCGCGTTTCACCCCCCCGACGAAGTCGTAGAGGACGCCGTCAAGGTCGATAAACGCAATAGGACGCTCGCTCATGCCGACACCTTTCGAAGCTCGTTGAGCAAGGCGAGCCCGCGGGCGTGGTGCGCCTTGCGTGCCTTGACCCACGCCCGCCGTTGTCGCGGGGTCATGCCGCCGCGGATTGCGTCGGTATCGCCCTCGTCTATCGCCGCGTCGCGACACGCAGTGATGACGGGGCAACCAGCGCAGTAGCGCTCGATCGTGGCGTCGGCATCCGCCTGCAACCGTTCGAGGGTCGCCGGCGGTGCCGAGCCAGACGTGAGAGATGGCGGCAACACGAACACGTCTAGGTCGATGCCGCGACACGCGGCCCGCTCGCGCCACTGCTGAGGGTGGAGTTGGCGCACACGTGTGAATCTCACTGTTTCCCCTTTCTCAGTCAGCGACGCGGCGCTGTTCCGCGAGGCTGGTTTCGGTCTGACGACGAAGCTCGTAATTACCT
>CAZWPY010000134.1:0-4033 GCA_964635475.1 uncultured Acidimicrobiia bacterium | reverse complement strand
CTCGACGCGCTCGCGATCGGCCGGGCCATTGGCTCGTGCTTCGCTGATGATGCGGTCCCGCTCGCTGCGGACCCATGCCCATTGCTCTGCCGTCAGTGTTGTGACCTTGCTCACGACAACACCGTCCAACGCACGCCGATGACGCCCGCACCGAGCCCGCCCAAGGCGCGCATGGCGCCGCGGGACAGGTCAAGGTCGCGCCCGGCCACGAACGGCCCGCGGTCGTTTACGCGCACGTCGACGCATGCACGGACGCCGGACGACCGACAGACACGCAACCGCGTGCCGAACCGCAGCGTTCGGTGAGCGGCCGTAAACCCATCGGGCACGAACCGCTCACCGTTCGCCGTTTTCACGGCGCCCTCGTCGTAAAAGCTGGCTTTTCCGAATCGCCACGCTGTTCCCGCGGGGTTCGCAGCTCCCGCGGGAACATCACCGGCACCGGGGTCGATGAACGCTGTCGACAGCCGTAGCTCCGGTGATTGCGTGGTCGATGAGGTGCCCGAGGTCGTCGTCGCGATCGTTGGCGCAAGCGACGACGACTGCTCTGTCCCGGCGGGGGAAACCGGGGCGGTGGACTCGGGCACGAACTGGCGAGCGGCACTACAGCCGCCCGTGAGAATGAGGAGCGCAAGCGCGGCGCGGCTCATGCCGACACTCCTCGCCGCTCGCACGGGTTTGGTTCGCACGCCGAACGCAGTGCCCGGCGTTGTTGGCGATAGCGGTCACAACTCCGGGCGTCGGCACGGTCGCGAGCGACCACACGCAACGCGGCAAGCGCTGCGAACACGACCGTGATCGCGATCGCCGCGAAAAGACCCGCGGGGCCGTACCAGTGTTCAGCCCACGTCGGCGCTGCAATTGCCACCGGGGCGACGAGCCACCTCATGCCGCCACCACCTCGCGCGGGTCGGTGAACACGCTCGAATACGGGCCCATCAGCGTCTCGACGTGCTCGCGCGTGAGTCCGAACTGTCCGACCAGGTGTGCGACGGCGAGTGCCAACACCGCGTCACAAGCCGCGAACAGCGCCGCCTCTTGGGCGCGCAACGCACCGGTCCAGACCGCTCCCCAGGCCACGGGGAACGCCGTTCCACGCGCCGCATCCCGCGCCGCAGTGAACGCCGCGTCGTACGCCACGCTGTACGCCACGCTGTACGCCTCACCGAACCCCGCCGCCAACGCGTCAATCTGCTCCGGCGTGGCGCTCTCTATCTGCGCCAAGACCCGCTCAATCGCCGGCGTGTTCGGCCCGAACCTTTGCTCGGCGCTCATGCCGCGCCCACAAACTCAACGACCGCCGAGTGCGTGAGCACTGCGCCAAGCTCCAGCGCGGCACGCAACGTCTCGCGCCAGTGCCGAGAGAAGCACGCCACGTTGTGCCAGTCGCGCTTAGCCGGTGCGACGCCACCGCCGCGGCCGGGTCGGTATGGCGTCACCAGCTGGTGCACGGCCATGCGCAGCAGGCGCCAATTCTCCTGGGCGTCGCCGGGCAACGGGCGCGTAGCGCCGACCTCGCACCACTCGTGGACGAAGCCGTGCTCGGGCGTGTGCTGCACAACGCGAACCTCAAGGGGCTTCGACGTGCCAGCGCCGTAACGGCGCTCTAAGACGACACCGCCGCGGAGGCGCACAACGTCGGGCGCCAGGTAGTGACTCTCGCCCGCGGGCTCCCACCACTGCACGCCGGGCGCGGCGACCGCGAAATCCGACGTGTCACCGGGAGCCATGAGCCCCCACGGCACCGGCTTCCACGGCGCCGCGCCCGGTACCTCCGACCAGAACACGACGTTGAGCACGTCAAGGGTTTCGAGCCCCCACGACAGCCACGCCTTGCCCGTCTGGAGAAACCGATGCGCTGTCAGCGCCATCTTGTGCAACTCCGACCCGTTTCGGCTCGGCGCGACCTCGGCAACCTCCTCCGCGGCGAGTGCACCAAGGCGGTAGGCGAAGGTCTCGGTCTCCGCGATCCGCTCGCGAACCCAGCCGCTGGCGCCGGTGACGACAAGCTCGCCCGTTGCCGGATCAACAGCCCGGTCGACCTCCAGCGCGTGAAGGTACGGGCCGTCTGTTGTTGGCCAGGCGACCCAGCCGGGTTCGAGCTCGTTGACGGACCAGACTCCGCCCCTCACTGGTCCTCGCCCCACTGCTCACCCGATCCGGCGAGCACGACGTACTCACCGTCGCTGAAGTCGAGGATCAGTTCGTCGGCTTGGATTCGCTTAAGCGTCTCTACAACGCGCGTGAGGTCATCGACCGTCGTTGGCTTTGTTGTGTTCGCTGCGAAGGTGCACACTGCCGCCTTGGCCGCTGGGTCGAGTCCAAGCTCTGCACTGAGTTCGGCGGCCTGCACCTTGAGGTCGTTCGCTGGGTCGGCCGTCGCGGCCACCACGACCTCGGCGTCGACCGCGTCGGCTTCGGTGGGGTGCTCGTAGTTCGCGGGGGAAAGCTCGGCTTCCTCGGCTTCCTCTGCGGCTTCCAGCGCGTCAACGATGGTGCGAAGGCCGCCCGACAGCTCATAGGTCGCGAGCAGCCGCCCAATGCGAACACTTGCGCGGGCGACGAGCATGTCGGTACGCCACTTGAACCAGTTCTCACGCCGCTTCGGCTGCACGCCTTGGCTTTGGAGCTTGACCACCCAATCGGGGGGTTGAGGCGTCGAGCCAACGACCCAGCGGATCGGGTACGACTTGTTGCCGGACTGCTCCCAGCGTTCGTACACCTCATCGAGGAGCCCCGCGTCGCGAGCGTCTTCGATTGTGAACGTGACCCGGGTTGTTTCTTCCGGTCCCGCATCGGGCCGACGCGCCGCAACGGTGACGCGCTCGCGGCCGTACTCTGGCCACCAGACCCGAAAGCCCGCCTTCTCGACGGCCGAAAGCACCGTCCGCGCCTTTGGAACGACGCTTCCCTCGATCACGTTGAACGCGTCAATCGCGATGGCGGGCGAAAGGCCAAGGGCGTTCCCCTTGTGGACCACAAGTTCGATGGCCAAGGCGGTCGCTTCGATGTCAAGCACGCCGCTTGATTTCTTGCCGTCAGAGCCGGGCTTGAAAACCTTGAGGTCCTTCGGCACGAGAGCACTCGTGGCGTAGCGACGCGCCCAGCGCGACACCTCGGCCACCTCAACCGACGGCGCGACGTTCTGGACATGCTCGACGCTCATGCCGACACCGCCCGCAAACTCGAAGCCATCTGCTGCGCGAACTTGCCCAGCTCGGCGCGGGCCTGCACGAGCAGGTCGAGCGCCTCGTCTACCCGGGCGATGTTCGCCGTAAGCCCAGACCGGGCCGGTAAGTCTGCCGCGTCGGTGATCAGCATCGCCGCTCGGCCGAGCAAGTCGCGGTAGGCGCGGACGGTGTCCGTCACGCCTGGCGGATAGTTGGTTAGTGTGTGCATGCTGTTCCTTTCAGAAACGAAACGCCGCTTCGTCATCGCCTGGCAGGGTCGACGGGGTGGCGTTTTCGTTTGTTTGGGTTGGGATCTGGCAACCCCACTGCGCGAGCGCGTTGGGGTTGATGCGGACTTTGGGCTTGAGCGCCCCGCCAAGGCACAGGGCCCCAGGGATGCGGCCAGCGATTGCGTCTGCTCGGACCAGGTCGACGGAGACGCGAAGCACGTCCGCGGCCTCTTTGTCGGTGAGGAACTCCAGGAGGACGACGCTCATGCCGCCACCTTCTTTCGGGGGTCGGGCAGGCCAGCGGCGAGCCACGGCGCCATGAGCGTGGCTACGGCGCCTGCCGGTGGTCGCCGGCGGCCGGCCGCGGCGAACGCAGCCGACACGATGTCCAGCACGACGACCCGAATCGTGGCGACAACGTTTGGGTCGACGTCGCGCACGATCTCGGCCGTTGCCGTGGAAACCGGCCCCCAATCCGCTCGGGGAAGGGTGCGGTGAACGAGCACGCTCGCCTGAGCCCGCTCCAGCGCCGTCTCTTTGGCGACGCCGACGAGCATGTCGGCTTGCTCTGGAGTCATGGAGGCGACCGACGCCTTAAGGCTCGCGAGGACCGATGCGACGCTCATGCCGCGG
>CAZWPY010000133.1:0-5646 GCA_964635475.1 uncultured Acidimicrobiia bacterium | reverse complement strand
TAGCCTCGCGGAGGCTGGAGAGAGCACAGCCGTAGCCTCGCGGAGGCTGGAGAGACTCGAGCTGTCCCTAGGCGACGAGCACGGACACTCCGTCGTGTTCGGCTTTCGCCCAGCGGGCCACGATCGACTGCTCCGGCATCCCGGTCACCAACGCGATCCCCGCGATGAGATCGGAGCACACCTCCTCGGCGGACCGACCGCGGTACTCCACAACCACTCCCCACTCACCTCCGCGGCGGCTGAGACAACGCAGCCCGCGGCCACTGCGCGGCGGTCCCCACAACGCCGGCACCTCGGTGCCATCCGCGCCCAGCACACAACGCATCCGCTCGACCAACCTCGCAAACTCCACTGCGCCCACGGGGTCATACTGCGACACCCGAGGGACACTCGCCGCCGCTGCTGCTGCCTCGAGCGAAACGGACTCAGCGGTCGAGCAGGCTCAGCTCAGCACCATGCAGCGAGCAGCTCGTCGCGTCGCTGTGTCCACTCCTCGGCGGTGATCGCGAACCGGAGGTGGTCCTCCCACACACCGTTGATCTCGATGTAGCGCAGCGCCGTGCCCTCCTCGCGTAAGCCGAGTTTTTCCACGACGCGTCGACTCGCCGTATTACGGGGGATGATCGAAATCTGGACTCGATGAAGGCCGGCGTGTTCGAAGCTGAACCACAGGGCCACAGCCACTGCCTCGGGCATCAACGATTGCCCCGCCACAGCTTGATCAATCCAGTAACCGAGGTACGCGCTTTGCTGCGAACCACGATGGACGTGGCCGAGGCGCACCTCTCCGACCAGTTGCTGTTCATCAATGTTGGTGACGAACACCCCGAAACCAAAACCCACGCCCGACTGCCACTCGCGATCCGACCCTGCGCAACGTGCGAGGTACGCGTGGCGTTCGACCGAGGGGTCGGCTCGACCCGCGGGAACCGCGGGCTCCCACTTCGTGAGCCAGGTTCCATTCCTGACGCGCACCTCGTTCCACGCTGCCCAGTCCGACGCACGCAAGGGCCGCAGGACAACGCGGCGCCCGCGCAATGTGGTCGGCAAGCCGGCGGTGTCGACCTCGTCAGCGTCGGCGCCCCCGCGGCGCCCGCGACGGTCTCCTCGCAACACGGCTCAGCGGGCCTGACGAATCGCGTCGAGAGTGGTCGGATCCTCAAGCGACGACAAGTCGCCCAAACCGTCGCCTGTCACGACAGCACGAATCGCCCGCCGGAGAACCTTTGCGTTGCGGGTCTTTGGCAGGGCACGGACGAACTTCACCGCCGACGGAGCGAATGCCTTCCCAAGTCCGCGAGCGACGTGGGCACGCAGGTCGGCCCGCAGTTCTTCGCTCGGCTCATGGCCGCCTGCGAGCACGACAAAACACCATAAACCTTCGCCTTTTCGCTCGTCGGGGATGCCCACCGCAGCGGCTTCGAGCACAGCGTCGTGGTGCACCAGTACCGACTCGGCCTCGGCGGGACCGAGTCGTTTACCCGCGACTTTGATCGTGTCGTCGCTACGGCCGTGGAGAAACCAGCGGCCCTCGCCGTCGATCGACGCCCAATCTCCGTGCACCCACACATCGGGCCAGCGCGACCAATACGTCTCGATGAACCGCTGCGGATCGCGCCACAGGCCGCGGGTCATACCTGGCCACGGTCGGGTGCACACAAGTTCTCCGACCTCGCCGCGTACCGGCTTACCCGATTCATCGAACACGTCGACAGCAACACCCAAACACGGCCCACCCAATGACATGGGAGCTATCGGTTCGACCGGGTGGGGCGAAAGGAAACACGCACCAACCTCGGTGCCACCGGAGATGTTGATCACCGGACACCGCTGTTTGCCCACCTCGGTGAAATACCACCACCACGGGTCTTCATTCCATGGTTCCCCGGTCGATCCCAGCACCCGCAAGGCCGACAGATCATGGCGCGCGACCTCACCAGCGCCGTTGGCCATCAGCGCACGGATCAACGTTGGACTGATTCCCAGGATCGTGACTCGATGCCTCGCCAAGTAGGCCCACAACCGATCCGACGTCGGATAGTCGGGCGCACCTTCAAACAAACAGACCGCCGCGCCGTTGGCCAGCGCAGCAATGAGCTCCCAGGGGCCCATGATCCAGCCCATGTCGGTAAACCAGTGCAAACGATCGCTCGGCCCAATGTCGAACTGGAACGCGCCCTCCTGCGCGATCTTCACAACCGCACCGCCGTGGACATGAACGGAGCCCTTTGGTTTTCCCGTCGTTCCCGACGTGTACGCGAGGAAGAGCGGGTGTTCGCTGTTGACCTGAGTCGTGTCGAACACGACCCCACCAGCCGCGGGCCACGGCGATTCTCCCCGGTCGGGATCAACCGCCACACCCATCCGAGGAATCACCACGAGATGGGAGACACCGGCGCGCTGAGCCGCGTCGCGCGCCGTGCTCAGCATGTCGACCATGGAACCTCGGCGAGAGAAGCCGTCGGCGGTGATGAGAACCCGGGCGTCGGAGTCGGCCAAACGCAACGCAATTGCCTCGGCCCCGTAGCCCGAAAACACCGGCACGAACAGCGCGCCGAGCTTGGCGACACCGAGGATTGCCGCGATTGCCTCGGGAACCATCGGACAGAAGATCCCGACTGCGTCGCCCATACCCACGCCCAGGTCCGCTAGATGCGCGGCCGCCGCGTCGGCCTGCTCGCGCAGATGGGCAAACGTCCACTCGATGACCTCACCACCCTCGCCCTCCCAGACCACGGCGGTGGCGGTGGGCGTCTCGGCCGCCCAGCGATCGCAACACCACGTGGCCGCGTTTAGCCGCCCGCCACGAAACCATCGAGACCACGTAATCCCGGTGGAGTCGTCGAGCACTCGTTCGTAGGGCGTGTCGAACCGCAGGCCGAGCTCATCGACCACCGCGCCCCAAAACCACTCCGGCTCGGCGATCGACCGTGCTCGCAGCTCGGCCAACGTCGCGAGCCCGTGTCGGTCGGCAAATGCCGCCACCCGCGACTCGCGCAGGAATCGTTCAGAGGGAATCCACGCCGAATCGTCGGGAACGTGATCGAGCTGCACTAAACCTCCAGCGATTGCGCCAACCCGTCGAGCAGGTCGGCCTCAGACACCACACATGTCTCGTGGGAGAAGAATCGCATCACGGCCACGAGCACGCACATACCGCCGACGATGGTGTCGACGCGGCCCGCCTCAAGGCCGGGGTTGTGCGCCCGGTCGCGAGCCGACTCCGTCGCCACCGTACGAAACACGTCCTCGGCGGCCGCGCGCGTGAGCACGAAGTGGTGAATCCGCTCGCGGCGATACTCCGGTAAACCTTGCTCGATCGACGCGGCTGCCGACACCGTGCCCGCGAGCCCGACCATCACGCGAGCGCCGCGAGTCGCTGGCACCTCGCGCACCACGTCCTCGAGATACGCCGTGGTAACCGAGATTGCTTGATGCAGCTCCAAAGCCGTCGGCGGATCCGAATGGAGAAACCGCTCGGTCATACGCACGCAGCCCACGTCGATCGAGATCGCGCCCTCGGGGTCGTGGCCGCCGCCGGGGCCGATCACCACCTCGGTCGATCCACCTCCGATATCGACCACCAAGTACGGCCCACGATCGACCGGGAGCTCAGTGGTTGCACCGCGAAACGACAGTCGAGCCTCCTCGATTCCCGAGAGCACTTCGGGCGCGACACCGATGACCTCGGCCGCGGCGTCCACGAAGTCGGCCGCGTTCAACGCATCTCGCGCGGCAGACGTTGCCGACATCCGAACGCGTTGCACACCGAAGCGGTCCATCACTTCTCGGTAGTCGCGTAACGCAGCCAGAGTTCGCTCCACCGCGTCGGGAGCCAGCCGCCGTGTGCCGTCGACCCCGCGGCCGAGTCCGGTGATACGCATCAAGCGCTCGACAGGCTCGCCGTCGACACACACGAGCAGTCGAGTCGAGTTCGTCCCGCAATCGATCGCCGCGACAACGCTCACTGCTCCCTCACTCCGCCGGCGCTCGGGGCGAACGATTCCCCGATACGAGCAAGCGCCCATCGACCAACGACGTCGTCGCGGCCAGCCAACTCGTGGGCAACATGAGCGTGGAGGCACTTAACGCCGCGGCGGGTGCCGCCCACTCCCCCACTGGGGACACCGCGGGTGCTGACGAGCGGGTACGAGCGATGGAACCACTCGACATCGGCGACACGTTCGAGTGCGGCTCGACTGTGGGTGCCCGCTACAACCGCGGGATCGAGCTCGCGCTCAGCTTCTCGGACGCCGCCCGCCGACTCGAGGCGCCCCACCTCACGAAAGAGCTCCGACGACAGCAGCCAGTAGCTCGTCGGCATCGGGGTGCCGTCGCGGAGAAAGGGCGCGTTGTGCAACACGAGCGGCTCTCCGCTGGGCCCGTAGGCGACCACCGAAAATGCCCCGGCGGGCGTCCGGCCCAACAACATTTCGACCGCACGCGTTGTCTCGGCACTCGTAAACCAACGGGCTTGCATCGCAGGCTCGGGAACCAGCGCGGCGCTGCCGGGCCGGGGCGCGGTCACGACTTGGGCTTGCGGCGTACCAGCCACGTCACCAAGAACGCGAGGGCGACGACCGAACCACCTATAACCCCACGACGAGATCCCTTGGCCATCACGCCTCCCTTGAGAAACAACGTCCCAAGCTAGTCGGCGGCTCCGCAACGCCGAGCCGCGCACGATGAGGTAGAGGGAGCGCCGATCAGGGTGTCGAGGTGGAGTACGGCACCAAGATCGTCGCCACAGTCGAGGAGAGCGACGTTGTTGTCGACACCGTGGAGCTCGACCGAGTCGAAAACGTCGGCTGCGATGTGGCCAAACCGCCGGTCGCGCGAAGCACCGACACGCTCGTCGTCGTCGCACTCGTCGAGCCCGTAACCGACGCCGTAACTAACGCCGTGGCTGAGCCCGTGGCTGATCCTGTGGCCGCGGCCGACGTCGAGCTACCCAACGAGCTCGACTGCGAGCCCGTCGCAGCGGCCGAGCTCGTCGAGATCGAGGTGGTCGTGACCGGGACGAGCATCATCACAACGCCGTCGACGATGGTGGTCACGACCGAACTCGTCGCCAACGACGTCGTCGTGGTCGTCGAGGTGGTGGGCGGCGGCTCTGGGCCCAAGACACAGGTGCCGTTCTCGTCGGGATCGACCGCCGTCTCGGCCAACTGCGCCGGCAAGATCACCCGATAGACCTTCGCGCCGGGAGGCACGAGGTTAAATTGCTGACGAGCCCGCAACGCGACGTCGCCGGCGCGTTCGGCCCGACACGCGTGGGCTTCAAGCCGAGCCACTTCTTGGTGCGCGGCGACGAGTTGCGCCGACAGCTCGGTTTCGCGCGCTTGTTGCGCGCGCCACGTCCGCATCGGGATAACAGCTAACGCAACCGCCAACATCACCGCCACAGTGAGCCCGACAACGGCCACCCGCACGGACTCACGACGCCAATTCACCTGGCTCGCCCAAACCATCCCCGGATACGCGAACGCACGCCCAGCGCGACGGGGGCCTCAGGCGTCTCGTCGCGGCCCGGCCCCAGCGGCGCAACGGGCCAGTCGATGGTCGCCCGGGAACGGGCCCGGCCGCCCGCGATCGTGCGCGGTTCGCTCACGGCGTCGCCACGCGGCTCGACGCGCAGTGCGCGAG
>CAZWPY010000132.1:0-5653 GCA_964635475.1 uncultured Acidimicrobiia bacterium | reverse complement strand
CCCCGACGGCCGCACCGTCGTGTACTGCGCCCGTGCGGGCCTGCGCGGCGACTTCGACATCCTCGCCACCGACGTGTACGACGGCGGCGTGGTGAACCTCACGAACTCGCCCGGTAACCAGTGTTGGCCGGCCGTCTCGCCCGACGGCCGTTCGGTGTACTTCGTCGGCGAGGTCGGCGACTCCCGTGACATTTACCAGGTCCCCCTGCGCCGCCCGGCACCGACGACGGACCCAGTACCGACAGACGACCCAGTACCGACAGACGACCCAGTACCGACGGCGAAGCGGGGACCGACGGCGAAGCGGGGACCGACGGCGAAATAGTCGGGCGCGCTACCGTCGGCCACCATGAGCCCCACCACGAGCCCCGACTTCGCTGCGATTCCTCGAGCTCTGCACCGAGGCGAAGCCGACTTGCCCTTCGTCGCGCTCGGCGACGGCACGCACATTCAGGTATTGCACACCGACGTCGACGCCGGGCTCTGGGTGGTGCGCACCCGTTTCGAGCCAGGGGTGGTGATCGCCACACACCGCCACACCGGGCCCGTATACGCCTTCACTGTTGCGGGCCGCTGGAAGTACGCCGAGTACCCCGAGGTGAATACTGCGGGTTCCTACCTGTTCGAACCAGCGGGTTCAGTGCACACGTTGACGGTTCCGACCGACAACGACGGGCTCACCGACGTGTGGTTCGCGGTGTGGGGAGCAAATCTCAATCTCGACGAGGCCGGCAACGTGGTCGACATCGTCGATGCACGCGTCATCCGCGACGGTTATCTCGCCTTGTGCGAAGCCAATGGCGTGGCTCGCCCCGACTTCATCGACGCCGGAGGCGTCGGCGGTCGCTGAGTCGCTGCGCCGTTGAGTCGCTGCGCCGTTGCGTCGTCGCCGCTGCGTCGCTGCCGCTGCGTCGTTGTCGCTCACGCGCTGGCGCTAGCTCGGCGACGTTCAGCCCGCGACGGTGGCACGAGCGGCGCCGCCAACACGGCGCCACCGCCGACGAATCGCACGACGCTCGTCCTCGGTGCATCCGCCCCACACGCCGTACTGCTGGTTGGTGAGAATGGCGTAGTCCAAACAGGCCATACGCACGGCGCAAAGGCCACACACCTGCTTGGCTTCGTCGATCTGCGGCACGGCCGGGCCCGTGACGCCGACAGGGAAAAACAAATTCGGGTCGGCCTGCGCGCACGCGGCATGGCGGCGCCAGTCGTTGTCGTCACGGGTCCACCCCGCGAGCGAATACGGTCGTTCGGCTTCCGCGGCCGCACCGCTGAGTACACGTGTCGCCCCAGCCGAGTCGACCGCGGGACCAGCCTCGGGCCGATCGTGAGTTGTAGTGGAACCTGTCGCGAAACTGATCACGGCACTCATGACACCCTCCTTTGGGTTTCAGAGCTGCCCCCCTCGGACCCGCACAGTCTGCCACGGATCGCGGTCGCTTGTGAAGGATTTCACAAGCGACCGCACACAGCGTCCGCCCGCACCCTCGTCGCCGCGGCGGTGCTCTCACTCAATACCCGCTGACACCCGGCTGGCCGCAGGCTCTCGTCGAGGGTGGCCAGCTAAGGTACGCGTCCCTGATCGCTCGCCCACCCGGGAGTTTCCCTCGATGTTTTTGCTCCGTCGCGCGTTTGCCTCGACAACACTGATCGCCCTGGTGGCCCTGGGGGGTGCCTGCTCGGACGACCAAGAGCGGCCCACCACCACCGCCGCCGAGTCGGGCGCGGCCAAGACGACAAAGTCGACTAAAACCACCACGTCGCGGGTGCCGATGACGATCGGCAGCACGGTCGACCCCAATGGGCAAAACGCCTGGTGTGACGCCGTCAAGGTGTTCAACCTTCAACAGCGCGCCGCTCTGCTTCTCGAAAAGGGCCAGCGCGACGACTACCTCACGGTCGCTCGGGCCAACCTCGAGGTGCTCAAAGCCAAGGCTCCGCAAGAGACGCGCGCCCAACTCGACCCGTACTTCGCCGCGTGGACCGCGTTTTTTGACCGAGTCGCTCGCGACGAACGTACAGGGGCGCCGATTCCGATCTACGACCGCTCCCTCTTGCCGCAGCGTGAGGCATGGAAAGCCGAAGTCGCAAAGTGCCAGGGCTGACGACGCCGTCTGCAGCCCAGCGCCGGGCAACGCAGCGCCCGGCAGCGCGACTTGCGGCCTGCCTAATCGCCCTCACGTGCGGACTGGCAGCGTGTTCGACCTCGTCGGATTCCGAGTCAACAAAGCCCGAGTCAACAAAGCCCGAGTCAACAAAGCCCGAGTCAACAGGCTCTGAGTCCGGCGCGGAGGAATCGACCCGCAAACCACGCACTACGGCCGCAGCCGACAAAAGCGCCGAACCAGCGGTCGACGCGTCGTACACGTCGGAGGTCTACAACGACGCCGCGCACTGGCTCTGCAACCCCAGCGGCGACCTCGGTGCCTGCGACATCGATCGCGACGTGACCGAGGTCGGCGGCGACCTCACCACTAAAGTCGTGCCCTTCAAACCCGCAACCGATCCCGACATCGACTGCTTCTACGTCTACCCGACCGTCAGTACCGACGCCACGCCCAACAGCGACCTCGTTCCCGACGCGATCGAACGGATCACCGTCGCCGCACAGTTCTCCCGCTTTGGCTCGGTCTGTCGTCAGTTCGCCCCCGCATATCGGCAAATCACGAGCCGCGGCCTCGTGGCGCTGTTGTCAGGAAACGGCGGCGAGATCCCCGACGCGGCCCTCGCCTACAACGACGTGCTCGACGCGTGGCGCTACTACCTGGCTCACGAGAACAACGGACGCGGCGTCGTGATCATCGGCCACTCGCAAGGCAGCTCGATGCTCACCCAGCTACTCGCGGGCGAGATCGAGAAGAATGCTCGCCAAGCCGAGCTCGTCGTCTCGGCGCTGCTGATCGGCTGGAACGTCATCGTGCCCGACGGCAAGGACGTGGGCGGCTCGTTCAAAGACTTTGCCGCTTGCCGCACCGCCGCGCAGCTGCACTGTGTCGTCGCCTATTCGTCGTTTCGCGCAACAGATCCCCCCGGGCCGGGCGCGGCCTTTGGCTATCCCCGAGGGCTGAGTGGCGCGGGCGCGCAGGAGGCCGCGGCGAACAAACAAGAGACGTTGTGCGTCAACCCGGCCGAACTGCTCGCTGATGCCGACGGGCCCGTCGAGCTGCAGAACCTGTTCTGGGGCAACACCGTCACCGCAGCGGACCCGACGAACGCAGTCGAGGTCAGCACCCGCTTCGTCAGCCTCCCCGGATTACTTTCCGGTTCCTGCACAGAACTAAATGGTGCTAACTATCTCGAGATCACGATCAATGGTGATCCTGCCGACCCACGCATCGACGACATCGTCGGCGACTCGCAAGCCGGATGGGGTCTGCATCGCCTCGACATGCAACTTGCGGGCGGAGACTTAGTTGACCTCGTGGCGGCACAGTCCGAGGTCTGGATGGCCGCGCAGAACTAGGTGCAGCAGCGGGCGCAGCTGTGCCGCCGCGCTCGGCAGCCCCGCTCGACAGCTTGCGCGGGCAGCGTTAGCCGCGGGCCAGCTCGACCGAATACGACGTCGCGTCGACGATCGCAGTGAAAATCCAGCCGCCGTCGACACCGATCAACCGGACCTCACGTAGGCCCTCTGTCTGCGGCGGCGACACGTAACCCAAGTCGCCCTTGGGGACCCATACGACGAGCAACGTCCCCCTCGGCGCGCGCTGTGCCGCCAAGGAGAAATCGCCGCTGCTCGGGTCGCTGCGCAGCTCAGTGATCGTCCCCGGGGCGTATCGGGGGAACGCCCGTCGGGCGATGGCAAGGAACTCCTCGGTTGGCGCGGTGGCGCCGTCGGGACACGAGACGGTGTTCAAGTGGACTTGATCGCCGGGCTCGCCGCCGAACACACCGACCGAGTGCGGGTCGCCACACGCTTGGCGCCACTGCCACCACGCGCTACCGGCGAACTCGTTGTCGAGCGACAACGCAAAACGCGTCGCCTTCTCGAGCGAGTCGGCACCCGTATCCCACACCCCGTGCTCGCCGATCCACAACGCCGCGTGCAACTGGTCCGCGCCCTGACGGTCGAACGCCATCGTCTGTTCGATCGTGAGGATCTTCGGCCCGATCGTCTCCGCGTAGTTGTGCGGCGCAAACACGAGGCCAGAGTCGCGCAACTGAGTGATCGTGGCCGGCGTCGGCAGCGTGCCGGGCAACGGGTACAACACGACCGGCTCGACGAAAATGAGACTCGGATGGTGTTTGGCCGTGCTCTCGGCCGCACGAATTGCCGCGATCGAGTCGACCACGAACTTCGTATACGCCTCCTCCTGCGCGGCAGCGGGCAGGGTCATGTTCGGCTCGTTGAACAGGTCGTAACCCACGAGGCCGCGCTCGCCGCCGAGGGCCGACGCGAGCGCACCCCACATCGAGGCGACACCGTCTCGCAAGCCCTCGGTGTTGTTGTAAAACGCAGAGAAGGCGGCTTGCACCGCACTGGAAAGCTCACGAGCACCCTTCACCCGACACGTATCGCTGGGCGCTGGCGCGGCCGTGAGGATGGTCGCCCAATCGGGCGCGCCGTCCCAGCCGATGGCCGGCTCTTTCCCCTCGGGACATACGAGGTCGGGCGTCGACGCGATGAATTTGCCCCACGCGTCTTGATGGAGATCGACCACCGTGGCGATTCCGCGATCTGCCGCGGCGGCGATCGCGGCCTTGATTCTCTTGACGTAGGCCTCGTCGAGTTCGCCCGTGCCGGCCATTGCGCTCGTCGGCTGCAGCCGCGACCACGACACGATCAGGCGCACGACGTTGAATCCGTTGGCCGCCATCTCGTCGAAGTCAGATTCCTCGAGCGCCACCACGGGATCGAGCTGCGGGTCGGCGGCAAAGTAGTCGCCGAGCGAGTTGACGTTTGCTCCCCGCAACAACACTTCACGACCGCGGTCATCAACAATGCGATACGAGCTCTGTGCGTCGGCCGCTTCGACGTGAAGTGGGCGGAAATCGAGCGCCTCTTCGAGCACGATCTGGTCGGGGTCCTTTCGAGGCTCCCGATCGGCCTCGTCGGTGCCCGCACACGCGTTCACCATCAGCGCACTACACACGGCCGCGCCCGCGGCCACTCGACGCAACCCACGAGGTCTGCTCACGGTCGTAAGGCTACGACGCGCAGCCCCGAGCGCCAGCAGCGCCAGCAAGCCCGAGCGCCAGCAAGCCCCAGCGCCAGCAAGCCCCAGCGCAGTGCGCCTAAGCCGATCGACGTTCCAACAGCGCCACGGCGATCGCGGGCCTAGACGCGTCGAAGGGGGTGGGCTCCGGGCGGGCCCGCCCCCTTCGACGTTGTCACCGGGCGGTCAGGAGAGCGAATCCCCCGCCCGGCCCGCGCCAGCCGTGTCCTTAGGCACGGCTGAGCATCTCGGCCGCCTCCCCCATTGAGCCGTCGCCGACCGATCCATCTGCCAACAGCTGGAACTCGGGATAGGCGAGCACACCCATCTCGGGTATATCCAGGCCAAGCCTTTCCTCTTCGGCATCGGAACGGATACCACCCTTGGTCAACTTGTTCTGGATACTGAAGAACGCAAAGGCAAGTCCGAAGAAGACAGTGCTGATCACGACACAGGCAATTGCTTGCGCCCCGAGCTGTCCCCAGTCGCCCTTG
>CAZWPY010000131.1:0-5862 GCA_964635475.1 uncultured Acidimicrobiia bacterium | reverse complement strand
GACGCGCGACATGTGTCCTGGATGACCTGACACTCAACACTGCCCCCGCCACCAAGTACATGACGAAAGCCCAGGTCAGTGACCTGGGCCTTCGTCGTTGACGGAGCGTTCCTTCGGTTCAGGCGGCGTTCCTCCGGTTGTTCCCACGACGTTCCACCGGCGTCTTCCGTGCCGGTTTCGTGGTGTTCTTCGCTGCGGCCTTCTTGGGTGATGCCGGGGTCCTCCTCGATACCGACTTCTCGGTGGTTGGCTTGGGGTGGGCGAGGCGTTCGGTGGTGTCGGCGGCGTCGGCTTGCATGCCGGGCATGACGTGTTGATAGGTCTGCATCGTGTGGGCGATGTTGGCGTGGCCGAGCCGTTCGGACACGACCTTTACGGGGATGCCCTCTTTGATGAGAAGGCTGCCGTGGGTGTGCCGCAAATCGTGAAACCGCAGAGTGGGAACTCCGGCGTTGTTCACGATCCGCCGGAAGGCTTCGTAGACGGCGTGGGGATGCACGGTGTTGCCGTCGCCATTGGTGAACACCCACTGTTCGTCGTTGTCGATGCCTACTGCCGCGAACTCGGCGGCCTGGAATGCTCGCCCAACCTTCGAGCGCTGTCATCGTCGTGACATCGAGCTCGATGGGGCGCCGGGCGGTCTTGGTCTTGCCGCGGGTCTGGTGGACTTCGTAGCCGACGGCGATGATCCCTCGGTTGAGGTGGATGCGCCGCTTGTTGAAGTCAATGTCGGGCCATTTGAGTCCGAGGACCTCGTTGCGGCGCATGCCGGTCATGGCGGTCAACCAGATGACCGGGAAGAACCGGTGCCCTGCTGCGGTGCGCATCAACAGACGCAGTTCCTCGGCGGTCAGTGCGGTGCCTTCGACCTTCTGGAGCGAGCGTTGCTTGGGGGTTCGGGCCAGAAGGGCGACGTTGCTGGCCACCAGCCCCCGACGTTGCGCATCCGCGAGCGCTCCGCGGATGATGAGGTGGATCCCGTAGATCGACTTGGGGGAGAGGCCCTTGCCCTCGTTGGGGTGCCGGAGCGATTCGTAGAGCGAGTCGAGCTGTTGGTAGCGCAACCGGCGGATACTGATACGCCCCAGCGTCGGGATGATGTTCAGGTGGACGTTTCGCTCGTAGCCCCGGTAGGTGCTGGTGGCGAGGTGCAGCTTCTTGGCTGGGAGCCACTGGCTGGTCAGGTAGGCGCCGAAGGTCAGTGATCGGACTGCACCGATGCGCTTGTTCTCCTTGGCGGCGAGGGTCTTTGCGAGGCGTTCGGCTTCGGCACGGTCGGTGCCGGCGGGATGCCAGGTTCGGCGCTCCTTGCCGGTGACAGCGTCGCGGCCCTCGTAGATGACCACGTAGAACCGACCTCGGCGTTGTGCGACGTATCCGTTCATGATGGGTGTCCTCCTTGTGGACGTGGTGTCCCGACGATCGGAACACGGAGGAACAATCGGTAGAACAGAGCCCAACGACTGGGCGTCGAGCCATGGGCAACGCGAACACGCAGGTCAGAGCACTGAGCGCGTCCGCGGCAAAGTCGGTGGAACGGCTCAGCGCAGCGACATGCTTTCGATGAGACCCCTCGGGTGGCGGGTCGCTCTGGTTCTCGGAGAGTCAGCCTCAGGGGTCTGCGATGGATCCGTGGTGAGGACAGTGACGGTTGTTGAGCTTGAGGGGGCAGCGTCGCCAGGTCGATTCGTCGAGTTCGTGGACCGGACACCATTGCTGGCCGGAGGAAAGCCGGTGCTCGATGTCGGCGATGGCCCGTGCCTTGCGCTTGCTGGGGGCGTCGTCGTGGGCAAGCCGAGCGAACGGTAGGTCGAGGTGGCGGTCGCTCCAGCGGACCCAACGGTTCACCAGGGTGCGAGCCGGTCCCGCAGTGGTCGGATCGACCAGGTAGATGCCGATGTCAGCAACGAAGTCGGGTTCGGCGGGTGCGCGGCGAGACGGACACGGAACTGGTTGGGATTCACTCCGGCGTGGTGGAGGTAGTGGGCGGCGATCTGGCCGAGTTGGCCGTTGTCGATGGCGAGGACGCGGTGGGCGGTGTCGAGATCGTTGAGGTCTCGTCCCTTGCTGCGTTGGGCGAGGGCACGGAACTTGGTGGCGATCAGCTCAGCTGGTTGGAAGGTGAGCACGTCGGCGGATCCGGTCCACCAGTCGGTCTCCGCGGCGAGGCGCCGTCGGTTGAGCGACGCGGCGGCTGGTACGTCGTCGAGGTTGATCTCGACCTTGAGTCGCCTCGGGGTGCCGTTGATGCTGGTGTAGGTGAAACGCTCGGTGAGCCGACTCCGAGTGGTCGTCGGATGCGACGCGACTCCCAAACCAACCTTCGTGGCGATCGCACGGAGGGCGGCGCGCATGGTCCGCATGTCGTTGTCGGCGATGGACAGGTCGTATGCGACGTAGTCGAGGTCTTCGCTGTAGCGCAGTGCGGTGGGAAGGAACAGCTTGTGCAGGCACGTTCCACCTCGCCATGCGAGGCGGTCGCGTAGGTCAGGGTGAGAGGCGATCTCCACAGCTATCCGGGTCATGACGAGGTCTTGTTCGACCTGGTCGTCATCGGTCCACGGGTGGGTGGTCCGCCATGCGTTAAGCGCGTCGGGGGATATCACGTTTCGTCGGGTTCCACAGTCGTGTTCACGACGACTGCCCAGCGGTCATCGACGGGTCCGTGGCGGGGACCGCGCGGGTCGAGCACGGTGGCGCGACCGTGACTGGGCCGGGCGATCTCGGTGAGGGGGGCGAGGTCGATGTCGTCGCGGACCAGACCTAGCAGCCATCCGAGGCGCCGGGCGTCCGCGGTGCTGCGTCGAGCGGCCAGCGAAGCGAGCTCGGTGCCGTCTAGGTCGGGCAGCTCAGCGAGGATCGTTGCCACCGCCGACGGTCCGCCGCTGGCGCGGGGACGGGTGGCCAGGTCGACAGCGGTGAGGGAAGGGGAGGAGACGTTGAGCATCGTCCGGGGCCCGGTGACGCGCCGTACAGCGTCGGAGTCGATGCGAGTCGAGGTGTGGAATCGCAACCGAACAGGTCCGACCTCGCGGTCGAGCACATGACGCGATGCGACCACGTCGAACACTTGGGGGGCTTGGTGCGCGGCACCCCACCACTGAGCGGCCGCGGCGTAGCCCACGTAGTAATCGACGCCCAGGTGGCCCATCATCGGGTCGATGAACTGCACCGCAGGCACTACGCCGGCGGCGCGGTGCTCAGCCGGTACCACCACGTACAGGCCGCGCACCGGGGAGAACAGTCGGCGACGATCCATCGCGTACTTCACCGCCGAGTACACCGAATCGAGCGACACGCCCGTGCGCAAATGCAGATCTGACGCGGTGAACGAGCTGCGACCCTCCGCCAGCAGCTCGTCCCACAGATCGGCGAAGTTCGCTGTCTTCACGAATCTAAGCATAATCCTCAGATCCAGCGATAGCCAGGACGGATTCGGGCTGTGTCAGAAGGCTCAGTCGCTGCAGGTCATCCGATCGTCGAGGGAGCCCCAAGTGCTCGGCCGCCGGATCTTGGTGACATGCGGGCGGGGCGGGACGATACGCTCCGTTACATGTTGCAGTCGATCTTCCTCTGATCCAAGGACGGCTCCGGCGCCGCGTGCGCTCGGTTTCACCGCAACCCCCGAGGGGTTGCTCGTCCGTGGATCGCTGTGGCGCCCACCGTCGGTCGACGGTGCTGGCCCCACGTTTGGAAGGAACTGCAATGACCAGCAACACAGATGTTCGTGCGCGCTCGCGCGCTCAATTGGTGGCCACCGCCGTCCACCTGGAGCGAGGTGGCAGACCGGTGCTGACAGACGTCGGCGTCACCGTTTCGCCCGGGACACGACTCGGAATCGTCGGCGAGAACGGCCGGGGCAAGTCGACACTGTTGGATGTGCTCGCCGGGGAGTTGGCTCCGGATTCGGGGACCGTGGGTCGAGTCGGCAGCATCGGAGTTGCCGAACAGGAGTTGACCGTCGGCACCGATCGCACCGTTGGCGAGTTGATCGACGTCGAACTGGCCGACGCTCGGGAAGCGTTGCGCGACTTGGACGCTGCCGCTCTGGCGCTGGCAGACGGCCTGTCCGGTGCCGAGGCGAGATACGCGCAAGTCCTCGACGTGGCCACCGCGCTCGACGCGTGGGGCGCGGATCGGCGGGTGGACCTCGCGCTCGATGCCCTCGGCGCGGTGAACGACAGGGGTCGGCGCCTGTCGACGATGTCGGTGGGGGAGCGCTACCGGGTGCGCCTGGCGTGCCTTCTCGGTGCTGAGCACGACTTCCTCCTTCTCGATGAGCCGACGAACCACCTCGACCAGCACGGGCTCGACTTCTTGACCGGCGCCCTTCGGGACAGTCCCGGCGGGTTGGTCCTGGTGAGCCACGATCGGGCACTGCTCGCGGATGTCGTCACGAAGGTGCTCGACCTCGACCCGACGATCGACGGACGGGCCCGGCTCTACGGCGACGGCTACGCGGGCTACGTCGCGGGGCGAGAAGCGGAGATCACCCGTTGGGCACAGGAGTTCGAACAACACGAGGCAGAACAGAAACGCCTCGCCAACGATCTGTCGGCGGCGCAGAACCGACTCCGATCCGGTTGGAGGCCCCCGAAGGGGACCGGCAAGCACCAGCGCGCCACCCGGGCGCCGTCGCTGGTGCGGGCGGTCAACCGACGCCTCGACGACATGGCCGCTCACTCGGTGTCCAAACCGCTTCCGCCGCTGCAGTTCCACCTCCCAGATCTATCTGAGCTGCCGGGAGTGACACTGGTCCGAGCTGACGAGGTTTCGGTAAACGGCCGGCTCGATAGACCGGTAACGGTCTCGCTCGAGTCCGGCGACCGGCTCCTGGTGACCGGACCGAACGGGGCTGGCAAGTCCACGTTGTTGGCTGTGCTGGCCGGGAAGCTCGAACCAGACCACGGCACTGCTTCGGTATCACCACGGGCACGCATCGGCATGGTCGCCCAGGAGTCGCCCTCAACCGAGCGCCGAAGGGCCCACGATGTCTACGAAGCGCACCTGCACGAACTGCGTGGGGATGGTCTCGGACCTGGCGAGCTGGTTCCGCTGCGCGCTCTGGGAATCCTCTCCGCTACCGACATGGCCCGTCCCGTCAGCGAGCTATCGATGGGACAGCAACGCCGCCTCGACCTCGCCCTAGCTCTCGCCAGCCGTCCCCATGTGCTTCTCCTCGACGAGCCCACCAACCACCTGTCGATCGCTCTCGTCGACGAACTGACCGAGGCACTCGATGGCACAGGTGCCGCAGTGGTCATCGTCACCCACGATCGACAACTCCGCAGAGACCTCGCAGCGTGGCCCCGGATCGCCCTTGGGAACCGAACCGCGGGAAGTCGCAGGTGATCATCCCCCTGGTGCGATCACCGGACCGCACCGTGGTTGTCACCGATCGGCTCGTCGCACTGGGGTCGTCGGCTCGGATGCCGTTGTCGCGCAGTCTCGGTGATGGCCTGTTCGAGTTGCGGTTCGCCCTCGGTCCGACTGCTCGTCGGATGACCTACCGGTTCACCAAGAACGGCCGGATCATCCTGCTGACCACGTTCCGCAAGCAACGCAACAACGAACGTACCGAGATCGCCCGGGCTCGCAAGGCTGCTATCGCATGCGCGAAGCGATATCCGTGAAGGAGACCACCATGGCCAACTACTCCCGCTGGAACGACATCAAGAAGCAGCGCCCCGCCGTCGACGCCGAGACCCGTACCGGGGTCGAGCAGGACCTCGCGCTCGGCCAGCTCATCTACGACCTGCGCACCGAGGCCAGCCTCACCCAGCGCGAGCTCGCAGAGCGGATGGGCACCACCCAGTCGGTGATCTCCCGGCTAGAGGAAGGCGGTGGAGCGCCTAACCGCAT
>CAZWPY010000130.1:0-5925 GCA_964635475.1 uncultured Acidimicrobiia bacterium | reverse complement strand
AGTTTCGGACAAGCCAAGGCCGCTGAGGTCGTAACCCAACTCCGGATCACACTCGCCGCCCGCAGTTCGCGGGAACATCCGCGCCAGTCCGCGGACCACGGCCAACTTGATCGACTCACGCAGGTCGACAACCACCCCGTCGAGATCACACGCCAGCACCCTCGGTTCCACGAAGCCAGTACAACCTTCCACGAACCCAGTACAACAAGGCGCAGGGACACTCAACCGCACAGCCCCGAGCACTTCCACACCGGCCTTCCACATCAGCTACCACGCCAGCTTTCAGCGGCTGCCGAGGCCGCACCAACGGCGCCACCTAAACACACGTTCGAGTGGATCCGCCCCGATGTCCCTGGCGCCCGTTAGCTTGCAACCCGTGGCACACGACCTCCTCGCCGGGCTGACCAGCTCGCAGCGCCAAGCCGTCACGATCGACGCGGCTCCGCTGTGCATCTTGGCCGGCGCTGGCTCGGGCAAAACCAGAGTGCTCACCCGTCGTATCGCCCACCGCATTTCAAATCAACAAGTCGAGCCCGCGAACGTGCTCGCGCTCACGTTCACCCGCAAGGCGGCCAACGAGCTCGTCATCCGCCTCGACCAGCTCGGCGTCCGCAATCGCATCAAAGCCGGGACGTTTCACTCGGTGGCCTACGCCCAGCTGCGGCGCTGGTGGTCGGAACGAGATATGACCCCGCCGGTTCTGCTCAAGAGCAAAGTAGGCCTCGTCGCAGAGCTGATGGGCACACGTTCCAGTCGTACCGGGCTGTCGGTCCAGCCTGCCGACGTAGCGTCCGAACTTGAGTGGGCCGCTGCCAGGCTGCTGACACCCGGTGCATATGCGCCAGCCGCCCGCGCCGCACAACGCTCGTTGCCGCTCGACGCCGACGTGATTTCGTCGATCTATCGGCGATACCAGCAGGAAAAACAACGGCGTCGGGTTATCGACTTCGACGATCTGCTCGCCTGCGCCGCTTCGGCGCTGGAGACCGACAGCGCGTTCGCGGCTGCCACACGCTGGCAGATCCGCCACCTTTTCGTCGATGAGTATCAAGACGTCAACCCGCTGCAGGCGAAATTGCTCGACCTGTGGCGCGGGGGACGCGCCGACCTCTGTGTCGTCGGCGACCCACACCAAGCAATCTACGGATGGAACGGCGCCGATCCCGACCGCCTTGTTCGCTTTCGCGACCACTACCCCGACGCCACGGTGTTGCGCCTGTCCGACAACTTTCGCTCCACGCCGCAAGTTCTCGCCGTCGCCGACTCCGCCCTTGGCCGCGCCATGCGCGCAGCAGCAGCGCCCACGGCCCACCGCCCGACCGGGACAATCCCCACGGTCGTCGCGCTCGACTCCGACGTCGCCGAAGCCGAACACATCGCGGGCGCGATGCAAGATGCCGCCCGCCGCGGTCGCTCGTGGCGAGAGCTAGCAGTGCTCGTTCGCACCAACGCGCAGATCGCACTCTTTGAAGAGGCACTGCGGGCTCGGCGCATCCCGTTTCGCACCAGAGTCGGCGCCCGGCTGCTCGACCAACCTGAGGTCCGTGCCGCTCTCGGCTCGCTCGATCGCGGCAACTCGCAGCGGCTGCCCCTCACCCGTCAGCTCGACGACCTGCAAGAGGCGATCGACGACGACGCTGCCCTCGTGGCCGAACGGCGCGAAAACCTCGAAGCGCTGATTCGCCTCGGTCGCGAGTTCGCGGCTCTTGAGCCGGAGTCAAACGCGAGCGCGTTTCGCGGCTGGTTGACCGCTACCACCCGGGACGACAGCGGAGCGAACGATGACGCTGTCGAACTCACAACCTTCCACCGCGCAAAGGGGCTTGAGTGGCCTGAGGTGTGGATTGCCGGCGTCGAGCGTGGTTTTGTGCCCCACGCCTCCTCCACGTCGCCAGAAGCGCTCGCGGAGGAACGCCGCCTGCTCTACGTCGCGATCACGCGAGCCGAACAACGGCTGACGTTCAGCTGGGCGCGCAGTCGGACCTTCGGCTCACGCAGTGCCACCCGCGTCGCATCCCCGATGTTGGCCGACATCGACGACACCATCGCCGCGCTCAACCAAGCCGGCAATGGCGCCGACTGGCGCAAGATCCGCGATCAAATACGGGCTCGCCGCGCCCAGGAGCGAGCAACCCAACCTCGCAGAACGGCTCCCACGACCGGGCCCAAACTCGGCGACAATGCGGACCCCGCCTCGCTCGCCGCCTTGAAGGAGTGGCGCCGTAACGCTGCTCGCGCCACCGCTGTGCCCGCGTACATCATCTTTCACGACACGACGCTGGCCGCGATCGCCGAAGCCCGTCCACAAACCCTCGACGAGCTCCTCTGCGTCCCCGGTCTCGGCCCCGTCAAGGTCGAGCGTTACGGCACCGCCCTACTGGCCGCCCTCTCAGCGGCGAGCGTCGCCGCGAGCGCGAAGGAGACCACGCCCGCTGCGAGCTGACTCGTTCGCGGTTCTTGGTATTTAGACGAGGTCGCCGGCAAAACCGAAGTCGGATCGGGATACTGCGACAGGATCGCCGACTGCGCCTCAGAGAGCTGTGCAGCGGGAATCGGCGGAAGGCCGGCCGCCTTCATCTGCTCCGGAGTCGGCAAGCCGCGCGCCACAGCGTGCATCGTCGTGAGCAACTCGCCGTTTGGACCAAACACTTCGAGCGTGCCCGGCGAGCACTTGACCGTGTACGTCTCGCCCTTGTCGTTGCTCATCACGAGCGACTGCCCGCCGGCTTCCCGTCGTACAAAATGCAGGAAGCCGGCGGCACCAACAGCCCCCTGTTCAAGGTCCTTGACGTACGACCCGTCCATGATCGCCAGTTCCAAGCTGACGTCGGAACCTTCGGCACCCCCGCCGATCAAACGCGTGTGCACCGGTCCGCCCACAAAGCAAGTCGTCGATTCCAATCCACCGACGAGCCTTGTGGAGGCCGACGGGCGACGCCACTCACCGCGGGTGCCCTGACCCCGGCGCGCCACCGCTCCGATGAGCGGGTGTCTCGACCCAGGCCCAAATTCGAGCGTGTCATTTTCGAACAGCCGCTTCCAACCGTCGTTATCGGTTCGAGCAGGTAACACAACTCCGGGCAGCACCTTGGGTCGATATTTCGCGGCTTCATCCGCCACAACCACGTCGAGATCAGCCTCGGGCGAAGCCAAGATTGCCTCGCGCTCAGCACGCGCCTGCTCGTTGGAATCGACCGCCTCCGCGCGGACTCGCTCAAGTGCCGCTGCCGCGCTCGAGACCTTTGAGGGATAGTCGGGCCGCGACATCTCAGCCGCACGGCTCGACAGCGCCGAACTGGAGTTTCCAAGATCCGGATCGGTTGGACCAATCGGCGATTCGCCAACTGCAACGTCACCTTGGCGCTCGTTGCTCGCGCTCGCGGAGCGAACCGATGATTCGGACCCGCGGGTGTTTCGGCTCACAGCGAATGCGACACCCGCGAAAAGACAGAGGGTTCCCGCGACAATCAGAACCCGGGTTCGAGTGACGTTCATCATGCCCACCGATTGGTCATCGCGGCCTGGAGAATGTCCGTCGCGGCCATCTGGACCCCGCTGGGTCGATCGGTTCTGCTCGCCCCGAATCCGACATCCGACATCCGACGACGCGCCGCGGCGCAGGTCCAGCCGACATTCGGGCGTTACCGCTCTGGGGCGAACTGGGCTACCACGGGGGCGTGATCGGAAGGGAGTTTGCCCTTGCGGGCTTGGCGGTCGATCAGCGACCACTCGGCGCGCTCGGCCAGGGCCACGCTCGCGAGGATCAGGTCGATACGCATCCCTCGACCCTGGTGAAAGTCTCCTGCGCGGTAGTCCCACCACGAAAACAAGCCGGCGTCGGGGTGTTGCGCACGAAATACGTCGACCAACCCGAGGTCGGTCAAGCCCCGCAGTGCGTCACGCTCCTCGGGCGACACGTGCGTCGCGCCGGCAAACGCAGCGGGATTCCACACATCGATGTCCGCAGGGGCAATGTTGAAGTCGCCCGCGACCAGCTGCGCCGCCGCCCCGCTCTCGGCCTCGGCGGACAGCTCTGCGCCCAAGTGCCGCAACCACGCGAGCTTGAAGTGCCAGTGGTCGTGGCCGATCTCACGGCCGTTTGGCACATAGACCGAACGCACTCGCACGCCACCACAGGTGGCCGCGACCACCCGCGGCTCATCGGGAAATCCCTCAAGCGGGCTCGCGAATCCGTAGGCAACGTCGGCCAAACCAACCTTGCTCAGTATCGCCACGCCGTTCCAACGACCGTTGCCGTGATGGGCCGACTCGTACCCCAGGGCCAGCAACGCCATCGCAGGAAAATCCGCGTCGGCCAACTTCGTTTCTTGCAGGCACACGACATCAGGAGCCGCGCTGGTGAGCCACTCCTCAACTCGCGGCCAACGAGCATTTAACGAATTCACGTTCCAGGTAACGACGCGCATCGGCCACGACGCTACTTTCGGTCCATGAGCCTCTCCGCCGAGCCCACCAACCCCGCCGAAACCGTCGAGCTACTCCAGCAGCTCATCCGCAACGCGTGCGTGAACGATGGAACACCCGACTCCGGCGGCGAGTCGACGTCGGCCGCTCTGCTTCAGAACTACTTGGAGGGCCCCGGGATCGACGTCGAGCGCCTCGCCGGCCGACCCGGCCGAGACAGCGTGGTCGCGCGGATCGAGGGCTCCGACCCCACGGCGCCCACGCTGTTACTCATGGGCCACACCGACGTCGTCCCGGCCAACGCAAGCCGATGGCGCCACGACCCATTCGGCGGTGAGTTGATCGACGGTGAGGTGTGGGGGCGCGGTGCGGTCGACATGCTCAACTTGACCTCCTCGATGGCCGTGGCCACGAAAACCCTTGCCCGCAGTGGCTTTAGGCCGCGCGGGACCTTGATCTATCTCGGTGTCGCCGACGAGGAGGCCATGGGCACCTGGGGAGCAGACCATCTCCTCACCCACGAACGTGAACACGTGATGGCCGACTACGTCCTCACCGAATCCGGCGGCTTCCCCACGCAAACCGCGTCGGGGATCAAGCTGCCGGTGATCGTCGGCGAGAAGGGTTCGTTTTGGTGTCGGCTGCGAATTGCCGGCACGCCCGGTCACGGCAGCCAGCCGTACCGCACCGACAACGCCTTGGTCACAGCAGCAGACATCGTCAGTCGCCTCGCAGCGCACCGGCCCGAGACAATGATCCACGACACCTGGGTGCGATTTATCCAAGGCCTGGAGCTGGGCGATGAGCTCACACACGGCCTCACGACCGCCGATGGATTCCTCGACTTCTGCGAGGTCTTGCCCATCGGCCTGGCACGCCAGGCTCACGCGTGCACGCACACCACGATCTCGCCCAATGTCGTGCACGGCGGCAGCAAAACAAACGTGATTCCCGACATGGTCGAGGTCGAACTCGACATCCGCACGCTGCCGGGCCAACGCGGGGACGACATCCGCGCCATGCTCAACGACGTGCTCGGCGAGCTTGCTCAACGAGTGGAGATCGTCATCATTGAAGACAACGAGGCCTCGGCTTCGCCGCTCGATACCCCGCTATGGGACACACTCGCCACAGTCGTCGACCGCTGGTATCCCGGCGCGCAAACGATCCCGTTCCTCAGCGTCGGCGGGACCGATGCTCGTTTCTATCGACGGGAGGGCAGCGTGGCCTACGGCTTTGGCCTCCACTCGCCGCGGATCACCTTCGACCAGTTTTCTGCCATGTTCCACGGCGACGACGAACGGATCGACATCGAGTCGTTGCGGCTCAGCACCGAGATGTTCGAAGTCGTCGCCCGCGAGATCCTGGCCGCGCCTACAAGCCGTTGACGTCCAAGCCAGCCACTGGTCGCGCAGACCGTGCAGGAACTCAACGTTGTCACGCAGCGGCGGGAGCGAGATGGGAATGACATTCAGTCGATAGAAGAGGTCTTCCCGGAAG
>CAZWPY010000129.1:0-6271 GCA_964635475.1 uncultured Acidimicrobiia bacterium | reverse complement strand
CCAAGCTGGCCGCGCCGACCGCGATGCAGCTCGCGCTCGACGGCGGCGCCTCCAAGGGCCCGGCCGGACGCGCGAGAAAGGCCGCAGCCGACCACGCCCCCACCGCGCACGCGGCGCTCACACAAACCGCTGGTGCGGCGCTGTCCCCGATGCCCGCCGACGCAGCTAGCCCGCCGACACACACCGCGACGTACAGAGCCTCCACGACCGTGCCGACACGGGTCCACCCCAGCGAACCGCACCGCGAACACACCGCCAATCCCGCGAGCGCGACTGCCACGCACGCCACCATCGCCACGGGCTCAAGGGTGCGACCGGCACCGAGCGCTGCTGCGAGCGCCAGTACACACAGCGGCGCGGTCCAGCCGCGCATCACCGTCGCGGCTCCATGGCGGCCGCGCGGCAACGTGGTGGTCACGACCGCCCACGCCATCGAGGATCGCCACGTCGGGACACGATCACGCCGACCCGCACGTCACCCCGGACCGACTGCTGGGGGAATGTGGTCATGGTCGGCTCCTGGTGACGCGACGCGGTAGCGCAAGTGCCCCCCGACGTTTTGTGTGACCGCGTCACCACTCCCACTGCCCAAACAGTGAACACAGCGCGCACGGCCACACGTGCCCGCTCATCCGACCGAGATGGTGGGAACCCGGCCGGCTGAGCGAGACGTTGCTCTCTACATCGGCGCCCGACGCGTGAACCTTGAGCGTTTATCGTGAAAACGTGAACTCAACCGGCGGGCGCGTGTTACACGGGATTCTGGAGCACCATCGCGCGCAGGCCGCAGCGTTGACGACGGCCCAACGCGAGCGACTGCGAACACTGGCCGACGACCGCGCCCGAGTCGATCCGCCTCGCCCGTTTGCGTCGGCTTTGCGCCGTGAACCCGGCTCTGGCGTCGAGGGACTGCGAGTGATCGCGGAAATCAAACGGCGCTCGCCGTCGAAAGGGGCCCTCGCTGTCGGGCTCGATCCGGCCGAGGTCGCGCTCGACTACGCAGCGGGAGGCGCAGCGGCGTTGTCGGTACTGACCGACGAGGCGTTTTTTGGCGGCTCGGTCGAGGACCTGCAGGCCGCCCGCGGCGCTGTCGAACTCCCGGTGCTGCGTAAAGACTTCACCGTGGCGCCGAGCGACGTCGACCTCGCGGCCGCCATCGGTGCCGACGCGATCCTGCTGATCGTCGCCGGTCTCGACGACTCCGAACTCGCGCGACTCCACGACCGCGCGCTCGAACTCGGGCTCGGCGTGCTCGTCGAGGTCTTCGATGAGTACGAGCTCGAACGCGCGTTGGCCGTTGCGCCCGCGGTGATCGGCGTCAATCAAAGGGACTTACGTGACTTTTCGGTGGATCCACAACGAGCGGCGCGGCTCGCGCCGCTCATGGGCGACGCCGTTGCGGTCGCCGAATCAGGCATCGCGGGCCACCACGACGCGCGAGACCTCGCGGCGGCTGGCTTCGACGCGCTGCTCGTCGGCGAACACCTCGTGACCGCCAGCAACCGCACGCAACAGCTGAAAGAACTCCTACACGGCGAGCGCACCCTCTAAGGTGAGCGCGATGTGGGTGACCCCATGTTCGTGAAGATTTGTGGGATCACGAACGAGGCCGACGCACTGCTGTGTGTCGCGATGGGCGCCGACGCGATCGGATTCATCTTTGCGCCGAGCCCACGGCAAGTTACGGCCGCGGCAGTCACCGACATCGTGAAGCGGCTGCCGGCCGACACGACCACGATCGGGGTCTTTCGCGATCACAGCGCTGACGACATCGTGTCGACGGTCTCTCGCTGCGGCCTGTCGGGTGCGCAGCTGAGCGGCCACGAGCCACCCAGCTTGTCGCGCAAGGTGACAGAACGAGTCTCGTTGGTGATCAAGGCGTTCTCCGCGGGCGACCCGATGATTCCCAGCGCCGCGGAATGGGGAGCCGACGTCGTCATGCTCGACGGCGCGTCGCCGGGGTCGGGGCAGGTTTTCGACTGGACGCTCGCCGAAGTCCCCGCGTCAACCCGCATGCTGCTCGCCGGCGGACTCTCACCCGACAACGTCGAACGTGCCATAGCCACCGTGCGGCCGTGGGGAGTCGATGTGAACTCGGGAGTCGAGGGCCCTCGTAAGGGCGAGAAGGATCCCGTGAAGGTCCGCGCTTTTATCCAACGCGCTCGCGCGGCGGCGTCAGCGGCCGGATTGAACCACCGCACTAGCGCCGATCGCCGAGCCGGAGCCGCAGAGCGCGCCGAAAGCAGCGCCAACTACGACCCGGCCGACGAGGTGTTCGACTGGGAGTACGACACCTAAACGCGCCGAGTCCCGCGCGATGTGGCCGATTTCGCTTTTGCGGCGGCAGACGCCGAGGGTGGGTCGCTATGCACCCAATGTCGGCGCGGCGATCGCCGGCCACACGAGATCGATGACCCGTTTCGGCCACGTCGATCCAGGCGGGCCCGAGTCGAGCGAGCGGCCCAACACCCAACCCAGCAACAACGCCACCACAACTTCGGTCGGCGCGTCGCGGCGTACCTGCCCCGACTTCACACCGTCATCGAGAATCTCGCCGAGGTGGTCGCGCCAGGGCGAGAACAAACGGGCGCGCAACCGCATCACCAGCTCGGGCGTGTGGCGCTCCTCGACGAGCATCGTGCCGAGCAGCGACGACGTGCCGGGATCGCTGAATGCCTTACGAATCTCCCGCACTGCTACCAGCAGGTCTTCGTACACGTCGCCACTGCGGCTCGGCATCTTTGGTGACGCCATCCGTTCGACGGCGGCCACGATCACTTCGTCTTTGTTCTTGAACCGGCGGTAGATCGTCGGTTTCGTGACGGCGGCGGCCTCAGCAAGCGAGTCGAGCGTGAGGCGTGCGTACCCCTCGGCCGCGAGCTTGCCGAGCGTCGATGCCAACAACGCATCGTCGACTGCCGGATTGCGGGGACGGCCCCGAGGGCGCCGAGTCGCGTCGTCGGAGGTGTTTTCGGCAGCGTCAGCCACGTGACTCGCTCCTTGTTGGGAGTACTGGGCGTTGGCCCGTACACGTATGTCGAAGGGCAGAAGTCCAACGGCACATTGCGTTACGCTCCCTGCACGAAACAACCGGAGTCTCGTTACTAGTGCGACACGTAATCACCGACAATACGGTACCGCGTCTAAACGCAATCGCGCCACTCTGTGTGGTGAATCAACGGCCCGCATCAACGGCCCGCCGGACCGGGCTGCGTGACTCGGCTGCGTGGGCTCGGCTGCGGGGCTCGGTGGCAACCCGGCGTCGGCCGCGGGGCTCGGCTGCAAGCTGTGGCAACCTGGCGTCCGTGTCTGGCTCACCTCATCCCCCGCCCGGGCCGTCGCAGTCATGGATGGCGCCGCCCGATGCACGGGGGCGATTCGGCGAATTCGGCGGGCGTTTTATGCCCGAGTCCCTCGTCCCCGCGTGCGAGGAGCTCGAACTGGCCTTTACGCAGGCGTGGGCCGACCCCGAGTTCGTCGAGCAGTACCGAACGATCCTGCGTGACTACGCAGGTCGGCCGACGCCACTGACCCGATGCGACCGACTGTCCGAGGAGTTGGGCGTCTCGATCGTGCTCAAACGTGAGGACTTGGCCCACACCGGGAGCCACAAGATCAACAACGTGATCGGCCAAGCGCTCCTGACTCGGCGAATGGGCAAGCCTCGCGTGATCGCCGAGACGGGGGCGGGTCAACACGGCGTCGCCACCGCCACCGCCGCAGCGCTGTTCGGGCTGGAATGCCAGGTCTACATGGGCTCAAAGGACGTCGAACGGCAAGCTCTCAACGTCTTTCGTATGCGACTACTCGGCGCCGAAGTGATTCCCGTCGACTCGGGTAGCCGGACGCTCAAGGATGCGATCAACGAGGCGTTGCGCGACTGGGTTGCCTCTGTCGAGTCGACCCACTACTGCATTGGTTCGGTGATGGGGCCACACCCGTATCCCTACATGGTGCGCGAGTTCCAACGCATCGTCGGCGAGGAGGCGCACGCGCAGTCGCTCGAACTTCTCGGCGACGTACCCGACGTCGTGGTCGCCTGCGTCGGCGGCGGCTCCAACGCGGCCGGCACGTTTGCCGGATTTGCCGACACGCGGGCGCGTTTGGTCGGTTGTGAACCAGCCGGCGGCGCCGCTGTCGGTCACGGAATTCGCGGCGTGTTGCACGGCTCGCACTCGTTTTTGCTCCAGGACGAATTTGGACAGGTCCAAGAGGCGCACTCAGTGTCGGCTGGCCTCGACTACCCCGGTGTCGGACCCGAACACTCGTATCTGGCTGCGAATGGCCGGGCCACCTACGAAGCCGTGGACGACGACGAGGTGCTCGACGCGGTGGCGCTGCTGGCACGCACGGAAGGCATCTTGCCCGCACTCGAGTCCGCGCACGCCGTTGCGTGGGTCGCGCGAGCAGCGAAGGCGGGCGAGCTCGAACGGGGCACGACGGTGTTGATCACGTTGTCGGGACGCGGCGACAAAGACGTGGAGCAAGTCGAGCGCTTGTTGCGCGAGCAGGCAGGTACCGAGCGCTTGTTGCGCGAGCAGGCAGGTACCGGCGAGCGTTCAGACACGGGTGGTCGGTGATGTTGGCCTTGTCAGCCCGACCGCCAGCTCCAGCCGACAGCATCGGGGCGCTGGAGTCACATCTACGCGACCGGCGCGCCGCGGGCCGCAAGCTGCTCGTCCCCTACCTCACCGGTGGCTTACCCGGATGGGAGCGGCACGTGGAGGCCGTAGCGGCAAGTGGGGCCGACGCGATCGAGATCGGCCTGCCGTTCTCCGACCCGGTCATGGACGGGCCCGTCATCCAGCAGGCGTCGGCGCAGGCGCTCGACGCGGGTGCTACCCCGCCCGCGATCTGGTCGCGACTGCGTGAACTCGACCTCGGTGGTGTGCCGACAGTCGTGATGACGTACTACAACGTCGCGTACCGCATGGGCCATCGCCGCTTTGCGGCCGAGCTTGTGTCGGCGGGCGTGATGGGCGCGATCCTGCCCGACCTGCCGCTCGATGAAGTCGAGCCGTGGGCGCACGCCGCAGACCTGTCCGGCGTCGCAACCATTTTGCTTGCCGCCCCCACCACTCCCGACGAGCGGCTGCGAGCTATTTGTGAGCGCTCCCGGGGATGGGTTTACGGCGTCGGGCTCATGGGCGTGACCGGCGAACGAGACGCGCTCGCGGCGTCGGCCACGTTGATGGCCCAACGACTGGTAGCGACCACCGATCGGCCGGTGCTCATCGGCATCGGGGTGTCGACCCCCGCACAAGCGGCGCAGGCCGCGGCGGAGTGCGACGGAGTGATCGTCGGCTCGTCGATCGTTCGCCGCGTGCTCGCGGGCGAGACGCCCGAGCAAGTTGGCGAGTTCGTTGCCGAGCTGCGCGCCGGGCTCGACGGCACTGAAGTTCTCTGATGACTCAGTCGCTGATGGCCCAGGCGGCTGCCTGATGGCCCTGTCGCTGATGACTCGGTGGGCTGTCTGATGGCGCTGTCGGCTGCACAACGGGCCGCGTGCGCCCACCTCGGTTCGGTCGATCCGACCATGGCGACGCTGGTCGAGACGTTCGGCGCGCCCAAACTGCGCGCTCGCGCGTCGGCTTCACACACGTGGTTCGCGGCGCTCGCGGAGGCGATCGTCTATCAACAACTCGCCGGCAAGGCCGCCGCCGCCATCCACCGCCGGGTGGTCGCCGCCGCGGGCGGCGACGTCACCCCGAGGTCGCTGCTCGACGCGGGCGAAGAGGCTTTACGCGGCGCGGGCCTGTCGGGCTCGAAATATGCCTCGTTGGTGTCGCTGTCGACCCACGTGCTCGATGGCTCGCTCACCCTCGGCCGCCTCGGCCGCTTGCCCGACGGCGAGGTCATCGAACAACTCACCCAAGTTCGCGGCATCGGGCCGTGGACTGCGCAAATGTTCTTGATGTTCGACTTAGCGCGGCCAAACGTGTGGCCCGTGCTCGACTACGGCGTGCGCTGCGGGTTTCAGCGGGCCTATGGCCTCGCCGAGCTGCCGACCCCCAAACAGCTCGACGAGCTCGGCGCGCCGTTTGCGCCCCATCGTTCGGCAGCGGCTTGGTATTGCTGGCGCGCGGCCGACACCACGCTGCCCTCGCAGTCCAATCCCTAGGACGGCCCACGCAGCGCGGCACGGCGCCGACGCACGACGACAGCCGCGCCGCCGAGTCCTGCGGCCACCGCTGCCGACGTGATCGCGCCCCACGGCGACGACTGTTTCGCCGGCTCCCTCTCCAGGGTCAACTCGTGGTCGGCCGCTGGC
>CAZWPY010000128.1:3577-6279 GCA_964635475.1 uncultured Acidimicrobiia bacterium | reverse complement strand
TACACTCTTTCCCTACACGACGCACGGCGGGCACGGCGGGCACGCCAGGAACGGCAGCACCGTCGTGGGCCCTGGGTTGCGTGGCGCCCGCAGTGAGATCCTCAATCTGGTGGGCAGAACTCATCTCTTTTCGCCGAGCCATACCCCGGCTTCGGAGACGTCGACCATTTCGTCGCGTCGCGTCGGCAGGTTCTTGCCCACGTAGTCGGGGCGGATCGGCAGTTCTCGGTGGCCGCGGTCGACCATCACGGCCAGCTGCACGGCCCGCGGGCGGCCGTATTCGTTGAGGGCGTCGAGCGCGGCGCGCACGGTGCGGCCCGTGAAGAGAACGTCATCGACCAAGACCACCGTCGCGCCCGTCACGTCGAGGGGAATGCGCGTTGGTGCGGCGGGAACCACCGGGCGGATACCGATGTCGTCGCGATAGAGCGCGACGTCGATTTCACCCACGGGTGGTGCGCCCGCACTCGCCGGGGCACCCAAACCGCTGTCGCCGAGTTCTCCGAGCAGTTGCGCCAACCGGTGAGCCAGCGCGACACCGCCTGTTTGCATGCCGATCAGGACCAACGAACCCGAACCGCGGTCTCGCTCCAAGATCTCGTGAGCAATTCGAGTGAGCGCCCGGCGAACGTCGTCGGGTGTCATGACTTGGGTGCGTGCGACGAACGACCCACCAAACGGGGGCGTCGTCGACCGTTCTCGTTCGGCCACTTCCATCTCCTCATTCCGTTCGAGCCTCACAGGACCCGTTTGACGGTCGCTCGACACTACTCGGCCGCGCGGTGCCCGATGCCGTGCCGTGGCTCCTAACGTTCGATCACCGTGGAAGCCGCCCTCGAACAACAGTCGCCGTCGGGCGTCGGGTGGCGATGGGTCGGGCGTGGTCTTGCAGTGCTCGGAGTGGCCGCGCTCGCTGGCTCGCTGGTGCTCGCACAGCGCAGCCCGAGGACCGAGTCGGCCCCGGTTGCCGGCTCGACCGTGCCCATCGCGTTGCCGAGCGGCGAACAGACAATCGTCGGCGCGCGCATCATCGCCGGTCGGTTGTACGCCTTGACGGGGGCCGACTCGGGTGTCGCGCTGCACTCGGCCGACCTCGTGGCTACCGGGGCAGGGTGGTCAGGTCGCGGCACGCACCTCGTCGCCACGCTGCGCCCGCACAACGAGGCGGGCGCCGAGCCGGGCAGCAACGAGGCGGCAGACACCGACACCACGATCGCGGTGAGCGTCGAGCTCGCAACAGGTTCCGTGACGCAGTGGCAGCCACTCGGGCCCGTGGTGACCGTCGGGACCTCAGCGGTTTCTGCTTCAGTCAGCGCGGCGCAACGTGTCGATCTACTCACCGGCGACGTGTCGGAATTCGCCGTCGAATTTCCCGACGGCGAGCAGCCGTACGCCGCGCAAGCGATCGCGGGGTGGGGCAAAGACGGCGTCTTGGTCGCAACCACACCGCGCAATTCCGACGCACGCCATCCCGGCTGGCTCTGGCGCGTGCGCCCTCATACCCGCCCGATCAAACTCGGCCCAATCCTCGCTACCCACCCACCCACGGGACTCGTCACGCACCCATCACAACGTTGGGTCGTCGGCGTCGAGCCCACTGCCTACGAATGTTCGGACCGGCACGATCAGCCGGTGATCTTCGACGTCGAGACCGGCGAGATGCTGCGCCCGGTTCTTCCACTACCCAGCCGGTCCGACGCGGACTCGATCGTTACTCTGAACTTCACCGACGACGGAACGCTGGTCGGGCGCCGCGTCGAGCCACACACGATGGCTGAGTCGGCAGACCCGGCGGGCGCCTGCGAGGTGCAAGCCGGCGCGACGACCCTGTTCTCGCTAGCCGACGACGGCGATCTCGAGCCGCTCACGACCAGCGCCGACCTCGACACCTTGTGGCGACCCGCCCGCGACAACGGGGCCACGCCGCGAAACATTCCCTTTTCCCAGTCGAAAGCGCCGCTGCTCGCGTTACTCACCGGCCATTCGAGTGAGTTGACCCGACGCGGCGTCGGGGTCATTTCACTGGGCGTTCCGCCCGGCGAGGTGGCAGAACGCACAGGAACCCGCGGCCTCACCTTCAACTGGGACTACCTCGACGGCCGTCAGTGCTTCTGGACCCGCCCGGGTGCAGGCGACCTCGGGATCCGGGTTCTCGTCGCCGACGCGAACATTGCGGGCATGGAAGTTGTGGCGCCGACGATCTCGGGGCCAAGCGGCTTACAGGTCGGTACCGTCCCCGACGTCACAACCGCCACGGCTGGCGTCAGCAGCGACGGCTCGACCACGATCACCGTCTCGGGCGTCACCGCTCGCCTCAATGCCGACGGCGTCGTCGATCGCCTCAGCGCGGGCAACACAAACTGCCCCGGCGACTCGTAACGCCGGCCGCGCCGGCCGCGCCCAACGGGCGCCGTAAACGCTGGCCCAACGGGCGCCGTAAACGCCGGCCCAACGGGCGCCGTAAACGCTGGCCCAACGGGCGCCATCAACGACGGCGGCCGAACGAGCGCCGTAACGCCGGCCGACCGTGAACTCCGCGTGGCGAGTCGGCCGCTCCAGATCACCCGCCCAAGCGCGCACCCGTCGTGGACGAACCTGCCACCACCACACGCAACTGAGATCAGCCCAGCAGCCTCGTGACACTCATAAGCCACTTTTGCCACATTTTTCTCATGAGGCGCTACAGATCTGTTCTTCAACGG
>CAZWPY010000128.1:0-3477 GCA_964635475.1 uncultured Acidimicrobiia bacterium | reverse complement strand
AAGCCACTTTTGCCACATTTTTCTCATGAGGCGCTACAGATCTGTTCTTCAACGGCCGATACCTGTTCTGAAAGAGAAACCCCAACGGAGTCGACCCCGACTCTGCGGGACAACCAAACAGCGAAGCCGGACCCCTCCGGCATCAGAACAGGAGTGCACTGCACATGCGCAAGCTGCGTTCGATCACCGCTGCCGGTCTGGTGACCGTCGGCAGTGTGATTCCCCTTCTTCACATCAGCCCCGCGGCCGCCGACGACTCAAGTTCGGCAAGCTCCAGCGCGACGAGTTCAGCCTCGGCCAGCGCGTCGTCGGTCCTCAACTCGGTGAACGTGTCGGCCTCGATGTCGTCGTCGTCGTCGTCGTCGTCGTCGCTCGTTGCGCCGTCGGTGGCTTCCTCGTCGTCATCGTCAGTGAGCTCGTCGTCGTCGTTGTCGTCCTCGAATAGCACGCTCAACAAGGCGACGCTGTCGTTGCAGGCCAACGGTGGAACGATCTCGGCCGCGGCCGCTGGCTCAACGATCACCGTCGTCGCCAACGGCTACAAGGCCAATGCGACCGTCGCGGTTCTTTTCGGCACCAGCCGTACCCGCATCGCTGAGCTGACCGCCGACGCCAACGGCGTCGTCAAGGGCGACGTGAAGATCCCTGCCGACGCGACCCCCGGTGGCGTGTACCCGGTGACCACCTCGGGCACGGGCGCTTCGGGCTCCGCCCTGGAGATCACCGCCAACCTCAACGTGACCGCTGGCGTGACCACGACAGTGAGCACCACGACCACCAGCATCGCACCGGCACCCCTGCCGACGCCGACGCAGGCCGATCCCCACTACACCGGCTGATACAACTCAGCCAACGGAATCCCTCACGAAGAACGGTCCGGGTCCAACCCGGACCGTTCTTCGCGTTCGGTTGGGTATGGTCCGGGTCCAACGCGGACCGTTCTTTGCGTTCAGTTGGGTAGGGTCCGCGCACCTGAAACGGGCACAGTAAATCCGACTTCGGCCCCGCCACCCGCGCGGTTGGCGGCAAACACGGAGCCGCAGTGGACTCGAGCGACCTCATCGACGATCGCGAGCCCCAAACCCGAGCCCGGCTGGGTGCGAGACGTGACGGCACGAAAGAAGCGTTCGAACACGTGGGGCAAATCGGCCTCGGGAATCCCCGGACCGCGGTCGCTCACGGTCACCCGACCTCCGTCCACGCTCACTGTGATGGGGTCGGTCGAATCTGAGTACTTCACGGCGTTGTCGACCAAGTTGCCGATTGCGCGCTCGAGCAAACGAGGCCGTCCGACCACGTCGTCCGTGTCGAGTTCGACGACGTCGATCGTCCTCCCCGCGCGGCGCCCGACCCTGTCGGCGACGAGGCGGGCAAGTTCGGCCAACGACACAGTTTCTGGCTCCTCAGCGGTTGCCAGGTCACTCGCCAAGTCAGCCAACTCCCCGATCAACGTTGCCAACTCCTCGACGTCGGCCACTACGTCGTGGACCACCGGTTCGACGTCGTCACGTGGCAGCTCATCGATGCGCGCGAGCAGTTCGGCGTTGGACCGCAAACTCGTGAGCGGCGTGCGCATTTCGTGACTGGCGTCGGCCACCAACCGCCGCTGCTGCTCCTGCGACAGGCGCACGGCGTCGAGCATGGCGGCAAAACTTCGACCCAAGCTGACGACTTCGCTCGGCCCGGCCACCAACGGCGGCCGCGAGAAGTCGAGGGTCGACGCGATTCGATGCGCCTCGTCTCGCAGACGTAATACCGGGCGCACGACGCCTCGCGCGGCAAACCAACCGAGCAACGCGGCAATTGCCGTGCCCGCGCCGACCACGAGCAGCAGCCGGCCGCGTAAGCCGTCGAGTACTTCCTGGTTTTCTTCGAGGTCGCGTGCGATGTGCAGTCGACCACCCGAGGGCCACGGCGTGCTCAACACCCGATAGCTGGCGCCGTCGACGTCGACCGTGCGCACCGTGGCCTCGGACCCCACGCTCGACGAGGCGTCGGACGCCGTGGGCAACCGCGCCGCGCCCTCGATACATGCCGTCACCTCGCCCGTATCGGAGACGAGCTGCGCGGCGGCTGCGCCCTCGAAGAACCCCGCGGGCGGGCACCCACTGCTCGCGAACACGTCAACATCGTCGTCAAACGCGGCGGCGTCGTCAGCGTCGTTGTCGTTACCTTCGTTGTCGTCGCTGCCGTCGTTGTCGTTGTCCGCGTCACGCTCGTCCTGCTCGCGGCCGCCGTGACGGCGGCTACGTTGCGCGTCGAGTTCGCCATCGGTCACGCTGGCCGCCGTTGCCCTCAACGAGTCGTCCAACGACGACTGCAACTGGCGTTCGGTCACGATGTACGCCGCGAACGCCGATAGCAGGCCGATCGTGAGGGCAACACAGGCGAGTGCCGCGGCGAGCCGGGCTCGCAAACTCACGATCCGCGCACCACAAAGCCGACGCCACGAACGGTTTGCACCAACCGCGGCTCGCCACCCGCTTCAAGTTTCTGCCGGAGGTAGCCGATGTACACATCGAGCGACCGTGACGACGTCTCGGAGTCGTAACCCCACACCCGCTCGTACAGCGTCTCGCGACTGAGCACGATGTCGGCGTTGCGCAACAAGATCCGCAGGAGTTCGAATTCGGTGCGAGTGAGTTCCACCTCACGTTCGCCACGGTGCACGGTGCGCGACGCACCATCCAAGGTCAGGTCGGCATAGGACAACACCTCATCGGCGTCGTCGGTGTTCGTGCGTCGCATCAGTGCACGAATCCGCGCAACAAGTTCGGCACTGGCGAACGGCTTCACCACGTAGTCGTCCGCGCCACCCTCAAGGCCCGCCACCCGATCGCCGATGCCGTGGCGGGCCGTGAGCATCAGTATCGCGAGCGCGGGATACCGCGCACGCAAGATCCGACAGGCAGTGAGGCCGTCCATCTCGGGCATCATCACGTCCAGGATCACGAGATCGGGCAATTGAGCCGCACACGACGCAACGGCCTCAGCGCCGTTACGCACCGAGGCGACGGCAAAGTTCTCCAGCCGCAGCAGCCGCTCTATCGAGTCACGAACGCCACGATCGTCCTCGGCGATCAACACCGATCGACGTCCGTTTCGCGCCATCCCCTCACCGTAGGGAGTTCGTGGGCCACTCACCGAACTGGTGTGGGCACTCTTACAAACTTCTTGCTCGGCGCTGCCACGCGACTTACACGGCGAAACAAGGTTGCGGTGATGCCCGGGGAGCGGCAACTCCCCTCATCCGCCAGAGCGCCTCGTGGCGCACAAGCCCGAAAGAGGCCGAAACCACAATGAAAACCTTGCGTAATCTGATTTCTGTGTCGGCGCTCGGCGCCACCGCGGTCGCCGGCGCAATAGTCGGATCACAGCTGCTCGGCGTAGCCGATGCCCGTGTCTCCAGCACAGACACGAACGACGCGACCACGACGGCCGCGCAGACGGGCGAGAAATCAGACGCGACCGGCGCGG
>CAZWPY010000127.1:0-6359 GCA_964635475.1 uncultured Acidimicrobiia bacterium | reverse complement strand
AAGCCGGCCGGGTCAAGCACCGCAGCGCCGAGCGCGAACGCGGGCTCCACGCCGGCGTTGACACCCGTCGTCGCAACCTCCGCCCCTACCGCCGACAGTCGCCGCCAGCCGCGGCGTGGTGCCGCGCCGCGCGACAACTCCGCACGTGAGGGTCGTGAGCGAAAGGGCCGGGCCGTCGGGCGCTACATGATGTGCGTGCACGTCGACGGCGACGTCACGCAGGTCTCCGTTGTCGAGGGCCGCAAACTCGTCGAGCACTACGTCTACCGAGCTGCCGACGACATCTCGCAGATCGACGGCAACATCTACCTCGGCAAGGTGCAAAACGTGTTGCCGGGCATGGAGGCCGCGTTCATCGACATCGGCACGCCGAAGAACGCGGTTTTGTACCGAGGCGACGTGAAGTACGACCCCGACGACGTCGAGGGTCAGCTGCCCACCTCGGCTCGCATCGAGGAGATCTTGCACAACCGCCAGTCGGTGTTGTGTCAGGTGACGAAAAACCCGATCGGACTGAAGGGCGCTCGGCTCACGCAGGAGATCTCCCTGCCGGGCCGTTTCGTTGTCCTGGTGCCCGACCGGCCAAAGGCCTCGGGCATCTCGAAACGTCTCTCGGACGACGAACGCAAACGCCTGCGCAAGATTCTCGACGGATTGCGCCTCGATCGCCACGGCATCATCGTTCGGACCGCGGCCGAGGGGGCAACAGCGGCAGAACTCAAAGCCGACATCGACCGACTCGTCGCGCTGGCCGGACAGATCTCCGACGCGGCGGCTCGGTACAAGGCGCCACAGCTGCTGTACAAGGAGCCCTCACTTCCCGTGCGATTGATCCGTGAAGAGTTCAATCGCAACTACCGCGGTGTGATGATTGACGACAAGGCGCTGTGCGACGAGATCCGCGACTACGTCGCGGCGATCACGCCGGAGTTGGCCGATCGTGTCGAGTTTTACGACGCGACGAGCGAGCCCTTGCCGCTGCTCGAGCGTTTCCACGTCCACGAGCAACTGCACAAGGCCGTCGATCGCAAAGTGTGGCTGCCGTCGGGCGGATCGTTGATCATCGAACGCACCGAGGCCTTGACGGTGATCGACGTCAACACCGGCCGCAACGTCGGCTCGTCGAACCTCGAAGAGACGGTGTTCCGCAACAACTTGGAGGCCGCCGAGGAGGTCGCGCACCAGCTGCGCCTGCGCGACATCGGCGGCATCATCGTGATCGACTTCATCGACATGGAGATCCGCGACAACCGCGACAAGGTGATCCGAGCCTTCCGTGAGGCGTTGAGCCGCGACAAGACCAAAACTCAAGTGTTCGAGATCTCCGAGCTGGGCCTTGTGCAGATGACGCGTAAACGGATCTCGGAGGGCCTCGTCGAGTCGTTGAGCTCCACCTGTCCGACCTGCGACGGCCGTGGCATCGTGGTCGACTCGGCGTTGCTCGACGGGTAACCGGCCGAACCCTGCGTGTGGTCGGGGGCCGAGGTGGCGCGGACGGCGACCGCTTTGTCGGGCCGTCGGGGTCTTCGGCTAACCTGGAAGCCCTATGTACGCAGTGATTCGCACCGGGGGCAAGCAGTATCGCGTCGAGCAGGGCGCGGTCCTCGATGTCGAGCGCCTCGACGCCGCTGATGGCGACGAGATCGCCCTCACGCCAGTTCTGGTTGTTGATGGCTCTGCCGTGCGGGCGACGCCCGGCGAGCTTGCCGGTGCCAGTGTGGGCGCGAAGGTGGTCGCGCACGTTCGTGGTCGCAAGATCGACGGCTTCAACTACAAAAACAAGTCGAATAACCGGCGCCGTTGGGGCCATCGCCAGGCGCTCACCCGCATCGAGATCACCAGCATCGGCTGAGGAAGGTAACGACACATGTCAAAGACCAAAGGCGCCGGCTCAACTCGAAACGGTCGTGACTCCCAGTCCAAGCGACTTGGCGTCAAAGTGTTCGGTGGCACCTCGGTCACCGGTGGCTCGATCATCGTGCGCCAGCGCGGCACGCGTTTTCACCCGGGCCTCAACGTCGGCCGTGGTGGCGACGACACGTTGTTTGCCACAGCTGATGGTGTCGTGCAGTTCGGCACCCGCCGCGACCGTCGTGTAGTCGACGTCGTTCCGCACTCCTGAGTTAGGAGCCTTAGCGCGACGTGTAGGCGTCGCAGCGCGGCAATGGCAACCTTCGTCGACGAAGCGCAGATCCACGTCAAGGGCGGCGACGGTGGCGCGGGCTGTGTGTCGTTTCGCCGAGAGGCGTATGTAACTCGCGGCGGCCCCGACGGCGGCGACGGCGGCGACGGCGGATCTGTGTGGCTTGTCGCTGATCCCAACGCGTCGTCATTGTTGGGCTTTCACGACCAGCCGTTTCGTCGTGCTCCAAACGGGACGCACGGCAAGGGCGCAAAACGGCATGGCCACCGCGGCGAGAGCATCACCGTTGCTGTCCCGATCGGGACCACGGTGCGTTCGTTGCAGGGCGAAGTGCTCGCCGACCTCTCCGAACCGGGCGTGAAGTGGCGTGCCGCCGAGGGCGGCCGCGGCGGTCACGGCAACGCCAAGTTCCTCTCCAATCGCCGGCGGGCTCCGCACTTCGCTGAGCAAGGCGAGGTTGGTGAGGAGTTCTGGTTCGACTTGGAGCTCAAACTCGTTGCCGACGTCGCCTTGGTCGGTCTGCCCAATGCGGGTAAGTCGACGTTGGTGTCGGTGATGTCGGCTGCGAAACCGAAAATCGCCGACTACCCGTTTACGACACTGGTGCCCAACCTGGGCGTTGCTCGTTACGACGACACCGACTTCGTGATCGCCGACGTGCCGGGGCTGATCGAAGGCGCCGCGTTGGGTAAGGGTCTTGGCCACCAGTTCTTGCGCCACGTCGAACGAGCCCGAGTTCTTGCGATTGTGGTCGACCTTGCTCCGGCCCATGAACTGACCCCCGACGAACAGATCGACGTGTTGGTCCACGAGCTCGAGGCCTACCGGCCGGATCTGCTCGAGCGCCCGCGGGTGGTGGTGGGCAACAAAGCCGACGTCACCGAGTTCGGCCCCGATCATTTCGACGGCTTACGGGTGTCGGGCGCGACTCGCGAGGGGATCCACGATCTGCTCGGCCAACTTGCCCATCTCGTGACCGGCGCACGAGCTGAGGTTGCCGTCGTGCCGTCGTCGGTTGTGTTGACGCCAGCGGCTTCCGGTGTGGTGGTGCGCCGCGGCGACGACGGCGCATTCCATGTGGAAGGCCGCGACGCTCGCCGCGCAGTGGCACTGTCGGACTTGACCGACTTCGGCGCGTTGCAGGTCGCGCGGGCGCGACTGAACAACCTCGGCGTCGATCGGGCGCTTGTGAAGGCCGGCGCTATGCCGGGCGACCGGGTGATCGTCGGCGGGGTCGAGTTCGAGTTCGACCCGGGCGCGTTATGACCCGCGCTGTCATCAAGGTCGGTACATCCTCGCTGACGTCGGAGTCGGGCGAGATTTCCCTCGACGCTGTCGCGAAACTGGTCGCCGAGTTGGCCGAACAGCGGAGCTTGGGTCACGAGGTCGTGTTGGTGTCGTCGGGGGCGATAGCGGCGGGGATGCCCGCGCTGAACATGCAGAGTCGGCCGACGGACTTGCCGACGCTGCAAGCGCTCGCGGCTGTCGGCCAGAGCCGGCTGATGCGCGCATACGACGACGCGTTCGCCGCGGCTGGCTTGGTGTCGGGCCAAGTGCTGCTGGCCGGTTACGACTTCGGCCACCGCCGCCAATACCTGCAAGCTCGGGCGACGTTGCAGCGTTTGCTCGCGCTCGGTGTTGTGCCGATTGTGAACGAAAACGACGCCGTGGCCAACGACGAGATCCGTTTTGGCGACAACGACCGAATTGCCGCGCTCGTCGCCCACTCGGTGGCAGCCGACGTGCTGCTCCTGCTCACCGACACTGCGGGCGTGTTCTCTGCTGACCCGCGGGTGAACGACGACGCGTCGCTGATCGAGGAAATCGCTGCCAACGATGCCGACCTGGCGGCCGATCTCGGCGGATCGGGAACGGAGCGGGGCAGCGGCGGAATGGCCTCGAAAGTGGCCGCGGCCCGAATGGCGCAGTGGGCGGGGATTGACGCGGTGATTGCTGCGGCCGGCCGCAGGGGAGTCGTGGGCGACGTCATGGCCGGTGTCGCTGGGGTGGGCACACGTTTTACGGCCCGCGCCGAGCGGCTGACGGCGCGCAAGTTGTGGATCGGCTTCGCGTTGCCCGCCGAGGGCACGATTGTGGTCGATGCGGGAGCTGCCCGAGCGCTGCTTGCGCACGGACGATCGTTGTTGCCCGCTGGGGTGGTGTCGGTCGAGGGCGACTTCGACGCCGATGCCGCTGTGGAGGTGCTCGACCACTCCGGGCGCCTGGTGGCCAAGGGTCTCGCCTGTGTCGACAGCCAGTGGGTGCGCAGCGCTGCGGGCAAACGGACCGACGAACTCGGCGTCTTGGCCGACTCGGGCATGCGCGAGGTCATCCATCGCGACGATCTGGTGATCCTGGCCGACTGAGGCGGCCCGACTGAGGCGGCCCGATTGAGGCGGCCCGGCTGATTCCAGCGCCCATTTCGTTAACACCAGCGTCACATCACTGCTCCTAAGCTGATGCGGTGAAAACGAACGGATCAGTGTCGGGTCGGCGGATGTGGACGGTGGCGGCGGCCCTGTCTGTCGCCGCGTTGTTGGGTGCGGCGTGCGGGTCGAGCGACGACGACGAGCAGCAGGCGGCGACGGAGACGACCGCAGCGAACGACTCGTCGGCCGGCGCGAACGAGTCGACCGACGCGACCGACGCGACCGACGCTGAAAGCGACTCCGCCGCTGCTACTGCGGCCGAGTCGGGCGCGGACGTCACCGCTGAGCAGATGAAGGCTGTGATCAACGGCATCGATTGGCCCGACAACGTCGAGGTGACCATCGGCACCGACACGTGGACATTCAAGTCAAACGGCCGCCCCGACCACGAGCTGGCCGCGCAGTATCTGGTGCCCAAGCCCGGCGTCGCTGCCCAGACCGTGACCCTCGACATCTTGCAGGTTTCGCCAACCCCGGACCAGGAAGTCGACGTGACCTACGAGTTGCCGTTGGCTCCCAAACAAAACGCCAGCGCGACCAAGCTGTTCGGTACGCTCGGAGTGATTCGTTCCGGTGCGGTGGTCAACGACCCCTACGAGGCTGATCAGAACTCGATCGCGATCGAGGCGACCGACCTCAAGATTGGCGACGTGACGTTCATCGACTCGTGTTCGGGCCACTTCAACCCGATGGGGTATCACTACCACGGCATCCCCTATTGCATGACAAAGGTGCTCGACACCCCTGGCCAGCACTCGGCGTTACTCGGGTTCATGATCGACGGGTTCCCCGTTTACGGCCCGCAGGGCGACGACGGGGCCGAGGAGACCGACCTCGACGAGTGTCGTGGGCACTTCGGGCCGACGCCCGAATTCCCCGACGGCATCTACCACTACCACCTGACCTCGACGTTCCCCTACACGACGCTGTGTCTGATGGGCACGCCCGAGGCTTCGTCGACGCAGATGCCGGACATGGGCGGACAGACAGCCCCCTAGGTCGGGCTCTGGATCGGGGTGGGCCGTGGGCCGACGGGTCAGACAGGGTCGGCTAACGGCCGACGGGTCGGACAGGGTCGGCTAGCGGCCGACGAGTCCGACACAGCGCGGTTTAGTGTGCGGGAATGAGAACGAACAGAGTCCGGGGGCTGCGCCCGCTCGTTGTCGGGCTGGCCTTTTGCGTCGGCGTTGTAGGCCTCGGCGGTTGTTCGACGATCCGATCGACCATCGAGGTGACCCGCGATTTGCAAGAGGCGGGCTACGAGGAAGTCAACGTCAACTTCACCAGCGACGAAGTTGTCGAGGTCACCTACCGCTCGAGCACGCTTCGCGACGACGTCGAGTCGGTGCAGGAGGACTCCCGCGACATCGCGCAGACCGTGTGGCGGGGCCTCGACATCCGCGTCGACGGTGTCTACGTGCAGGACAAGCGGTCGACCAATTCGCACTACTTCACCCGCGCCGAGCTCATTGCGCGTTTCGGGCCGCGAGATCCTGCGCTCGACGACAAGACCTTCGAGGACGACGCTCGTCGTTTCGGTACCTTCGCGTTGATCGCACTGGCCGTTGGCGCCGTGATGTTTATCGGCATCGTGGTGCTGATCGTGTGGTTAGTGGTGCGGTCGCGGCGTCGTAAGGGGGGCGCGGGCGGGGGATTCACAGGGCCCGGGTCGGGCGGGTTCTCCGGCGATCCGCGTTTTGGGACTCCGGGCAGCCCGACGCGCTGGTCTCCGCCGGCGCCTGGTGCGCCCGAAGCGCCCGCGCCGAGCGCGAGCCCGTCACCCGGCT
>CAZWPY010000126.1:0-6371 GCA_964635475.1 uncultured Acidimicrobiia bacterium | reverse complement strand
TAACCGACCCGACTGACAAGTTCTGCACCCCGGCTGCATCCGCAGCCGGGGTGTTTTTGTTTCATGTGAGTTGCACATCTCACATCGCGGCCGCAAACGTGACTCAATCGCCACTCAAGTGAGGTCAGTTCCCGGGGGGGTCGCTGTGGAAGGCTCGTTTTCGACACACCAACGGCACCTGAGACGGCTGAGTTTCTGCCTCTTGCTGCCAGGGCTGGCAATCTTGGCGACCTCAGGTGCGAGCGCGACACCGTCGGGTTCGGTGGCCGTTAACTGCAACCAGCCCAGGTGGCTGGCGCAAGCGGCCGTCGGGCTGGCCGACACCTCCCCGCTCAGCAAGTGGAACCCCAAGGGGCCGTATGGGCCGGATAGCCCGTACGGGCCGTATGGGCCGGATAGCCCGTACGGGCCCTATGGGCCGTACGGCCCATGCGATCCCTACGGGCCCTACGACAACTCGGGCAACGCATCGACGAGCTTGCCGTCCAGCAGCACGACGAGTTTGCCGTCCAGCACCACGACGAGTTTGCTAACCACCTCAGCGAGCACCAATTCCACCGACAGCTCAAGCCCCCAGGGTTCGGCGTCGTCGACCAGCGTGCCCACGACGTCGTCCACGCTGCCGACCTCGACGTCGAGACCACGTGTGGACCGACCTGGCAGCCCGCGGCCACAGCAACTGACACGGGCGCAGGTGGCCTATCCGACCCGCGCCCGGCTGGCAGCGGCGCTCGCCACGGCCACTCGCGACCCCGCACTCGATGCTGCCGCGGCCAAAGTCGCGGACCGCGACGTCACGGCAGGCAAAGTCGCGGGCGACGTCACGGCAGGCAAAGTCGCGGGCGACGTCACGGCAGGCAAAGTCGCGGGCGACGTCACAGCTAGCAAAGTCGCGGGCGACGTCACAGCTAGCAAAGTCGCGGGCGACGCCACAGCTAGCAAAGTCGCGGGCGACGTCATGGCCAGCAAAGTCGCGGGCAATCCGACGGCGGAGACCGAGCAAGGCGCCACGGCCATCCCCGTGCCTGCCCGACTCGACGCGACACAGGTCGCCACTGACGTGTTGGCGATCGACGCAGCCGCGACGCCCACCGACCGAACTCTGGGAGTCGCCCGCACCGCCACATGGGCGGTCGCTGGCTTCATACGCGATATGGGTGGTTTTGGCGACACATCGGCGCCGCAGCCGGCGACAACCTATGAGACCGTCCAGCAGCCCGCGTTCACCGGACTGCGGATGCTCGGCGCGATCTCCACAGGGATGGGCCTGGTCACGTTGGGCGCGTTGCTGCTCTCACTCGCGAGCGCCCGAGCCAATCACGCGCGTCGGCGCCGGATCTTCTAAGGCTGCCGGTCTTCTCAGGACTGGCGCGGCCGGTCTCAGAGTCGATCAGGATCGCCTTGCCCTCGACAAGACTGAGCCGATGAGCCGACTTCAGTGGCTCGGGCGCACCGTCGGCCGAGAGGCACGTGTCGGCCGATTCCTCAAACCAGCACGAGTCGGCGCTGCCGTCGGGCTGATGTGTGTCGCCCTGGTTGCCCGTAGCCGGGCGGCTGGCACTGACCCATGGATCGACGAAGCGATCTCGCTAGGAATAGCCCGACGGCCCATCCTTGAGATTCCTGGTGCGCTCAGCCGCGATGGATCCCCGCCGCTGTACTACGTCGTGCTTCACCTCTGGGCCTCGTTGGGCACGTGGTCGCATCAGTGGGCCGACCAACTGAGCACGGTGGGCGCGCTCGCTGCGGTCCCCGTCGCGTGGTGGTCGGGGAACCGGCTCGAATCGCGACGAGCCGGCTGGATTATGGCGACCCTGGTTGCGGCACTGCCGTTTCTCGCCGTCTTCTCGACTGAGACTCGGATGTATACGTGGCTGTTTACCGGCGCACTCGTGACAACGACGCTGTGGATCGACCTGCTCAGCGCGCCGCACAGCGCGAGCCGCTCACCACGGCGAGCTATTGCGGCCGGCGTAGCGCTCGGTGCCTTACTCCTGCTCCACAACTGGGCCTGGTACCTCGCTTTCGCACTCGCGGGAGCAGCGGTTCTCGCCGTGGCACGAACGCGACAACCCCGAGGGCCGCTCACGGCCGCTGTCACGACCGCGGCGATCGCGGTGTGGTGGCTTCCGACGCTTCTCGCGCAACTCGGCACCACCGCCGCTCCGTGGTCGATCGCGCCATCGAGTGCCGACATCTACTCCGGGCTCGGGAGTGTCTTCGGCCAGCCGCTGGCTCTCACCTTGCTCGCCGGGTTTGCGACCCTCGGACTGCTCACGCCCCGCGATCACGATCCGCGACCACACGCTCGGGCCACCACCGTCAGCCCCGTGATGCTGCTCTTGGTGATCAACGCGTTGACATTGCTCGCGGTGGTGATCGCCAACACGCTCGTCGCGCAGTGGGCCACCAGATACCTCGCTTTGGTCACCGCGCCCACGGCCATGGCCTTGGCGGTCGGGCTCAGCCGGCTGGGAACCGGCGGCACCCTCGTGTCGCTCGTCGTGGCAACCGCCTGGCTCAACCCGTTAGGGGCTGAAAAATGGCCTCGTTGGGCAAAGTCGAACGCCACCGTCGCCATCGACACGCTGGCACCTGCGCTGCAACAAACACGACTAGTCCTCGTAGCTCAACCCGAGCTCGGTCCGCTCGTTCATGAACTCCTGCCCGACCTGCAACTGGTAACGCCGCTCGGGCAACCTACCGAGCCGCAAACGGTCGACTGGCGTAACGCCGTCGATCGCATGCGAGTGGATCCCGATCCGTACCTCGACGATGCGCTCGCACAACTCGCCCCTGGTGATCGGATCTTGTTCGTCGGCTTACCCGGCGGCGAGGCCGTCGGCGGCCCACGCTGGGGCCAGCTCATCTCTGCCAGCTCGACGCGCTGGCGCGCTGCTCTCGACGCCCGCCTCGTCCGAGTCGGCGAAGAATCGACGCCGCTCGGTGCGTGGGCACCGGTGCGCGCCGTGCTCTACGAAGCGCCGTAAGGGCTCTCGCCTCGCGTGCGGGCTGACGGGCTGCGCCCTGCTAGAGGCCGTTCGCCAATTCGACCGCTGCAGCGATCGCGTCGTCGAACATCGGCTCGGTGAGTTTGCCAGTAAAGGTGTTTTGCTGGCTGGGGTGGTAGCTGCACACCAGCGCGACGTCGCGGCCGGGCCACGGGCTGGCCGAGTCGGCGGTCCAGCGACGTTGCGCGCCATGGGCAAACGTCGGCGCCGGCGCGAGGCCGAAGAGTCGAGCGACCGCGTGAGTGGCAAACGCGCCAAGGCTCAACACCACACGACCCCGATGGAGCTCACGAAGCTCCTGCTCGAGCCACGGCGCGCAGCGGTCGCGCTCCTCGGGCGTTGGCTTGTTCGCCGGTGGGGCACAACGCAGCGCCGAGGTCACGTAGGAGTCGAGCAGCCGTAATCCATCTCGCCGGGCCACCGATGTCGGCTGATTCGCAAGCCCTGCGCGCCACAGGGCCGCGTACAACCAGTCACCGGAGCGATCGCCGGTGAACATCCGCCCGGTTCGATTCGCCCCGTGCGCCGCCGGCGCGAGACCGACGACAACGATGCGCGCGTCGGGGTCACCGAATCCCGGCACGGGGCGGCCCCAGTAGGTCTCGTCGGCAAACGCGGCTCGGCGCTCGTGCGCAACCCGCTCGCGCCACTCGACCAATCTTGGGCACTGAACACACGATGTGATCCGATCGGCGAGCACACTCAGACCGTCCATGCCCGAGCTTGGCCCGAATCGAGCCGCGCCGCCACGGCGGCGAGCATCCAGAACCGCGCCGCCACGGCGGCGAGGATCCGGAACCTCACGGGAGGCATTCACCACGAGTCGGGTTAGCCGAGGGGCGCGGCTACCTTGGCCCGATGCCGAAACGGCCGCCTTCGCCCACAACTCTCGTCTTGGTTCGTCACGCCACCACCACGACGACGGGCAAGATTCTGCCCGGGCGCGCGGCGGGGCTTCACCTCTCCGAATCAGGACGCGACGAAGCGGCGGCTACGGCAAAAGCCCTCGCGTCGCTCGACAAGGTGGCCGCGCTGTATAGCTCGCCCCTGGAACGGGCGCGTGAGACCGCGGCCGCGATCTCGCAGGTTTCGGGCATTCGCACGGTGATCGACCGCGGGCTCATCGAATGCGACTTTGGCGAGTGGACCGGCAAGGAGCTGAAAGCACTCGCAAAGTTGCCCGAGTGGCAAACCGTGCAGCAGCGGCCCTCCGCGTTTCGTTTCCCCGAGGGCGAATCGTTCCTCGAAATGTCGACGCGCATCGTGGAAACGCTGTCGACACTCACAGCGCGCCACCGCGGCGAGACCGTGATCGCCGTGAGCCACGCCGATCCGATCAAAGCTGCACTCGCGCACTACCTCGGCATGCACCTCGACACCTTTCAGCGGCTCATCGTTGCGCCCGCATCGGTGAGTGTCGTGATCGACTCAGCGAGTGGAATCGTCGTGCCAGAGATCTCCCGAATCAGTCCACCCTTGCCTGCTGACCCCGACGAAGCGAAAACTCCATGAATCCATCGTTTGACTTAACCGACGCTCACAAAGTGACTCTTGGCGTCGTCGGTGAGCCCGGCCGCCGGGTCTTCTACCTACAGGCGCACGACCACGAGCGCATCGTCAATCTCAAGATGGAAAAGGCGCAGGTCGCCGCGCTCAGCGACTACCTCGACCAACTGCTCGCCGACCGCGATCTCACCGGATCAGAACCAAATCTCGTCTTCACTCCACCCGAGGACCACGACTGGATCGTCGGCAACATCAGTCTCGGCATCGACGACAACGACGAACGTGTCGTGCTGCTCGTCGAGGAACTCGTGCTCGCCGACCCCACTGAACAAGGGCTCGGCGACGACCCCGAGGTCGGCGCAGCCGGCGGCGCCAGCGCGTCGGCCGAGCCGACCCCGACGGGGGCATTGGCGCGACTGGCTCTCACGCCGCGGCACGCGAAGTCACTCGCGGCCTTGGGCACCGAACTGGTCAACTCGGGGCGACCGCCGTGTCGGTGGTGCGGTCACCCCCTCGACCCATCGGGTCACTCGTGTCCGCGCACCAACGGACACCATCGGCCGTAACCGCCTTCGCACGTGAACAATCCCGCGCAATACCACGGCCGCACCGAACCACGGTCGGCTGATGAGCTGGACTCCGCGGCCGTGCTCGACGTCTTACGCCACGGCGCGATCGAGCCCTACGGGCGACTCAATTGGAGTTCGAACTACGCGCTGTTGAGCACGGTCGAGCTCGAGGAGCGCTCGCTCGTCGCGTTGTACAAACCAGAACGAGGCGAGCGTGCGCTGTGGGATTTTCCCGCGGGGCTATGGCGCCGTGAAGTCGCCGCGTACGAGCTCGCCAACGTCGTCGGGTGGGAGCTGGTGCCGCCGACGGTCGCCCGCCCCGACGGCCCACTTGGTGCTGGTTCCCTCCAGCTGTGGCTCGACTGCGACTACGACCGCAGCTATTTCACCGAAATCGAGCAACCAGCCGCGGCGTCGTGGTTGCGTGAGCTCGCGCTCTTCGACTTGGTGATCAACAACGCCGACCGCAAGGGCGGGCACGTCTTGGTTACGACCTCGGGCGAGCGGCGAGCAATCGACCACGGTTTGTGTTTTCACAGCGACGACAAGCTCCGCACCGTCATGTGGGACTTTGTCGGCGAAGTGATGCCGCCGGCCGCCGTCAACGCGCTCGCGGGCGCCGAAGCCGCGATCACCGCCGCGCTCGAGGAGTGGTTGGTTCCGGCCGAGGTCGAGGCAACGAGGCGCCGCCTTGGTCGGCTGCTCGACAACCCGACGTTCCCCGCGCCGTTTACCGACCCGCCTTATCCATGGCCGCTGTTATGACCCGCGCCGGGCTCGCCAGCACGGCGGTGCTCACCAAATCCACCGGGCTCACCAAATCCACCGGGCTGGGCTCGGCTCGCGGATTCTGATGACGCCGTCGCGTCGCTCACCCGAACCACGGATCGACGTGCGTTTCGCCACTTAACCAGCGCCCACACGGCCACCGTGCCGCTGAAAACAACCAAGGCGAACTTGGCGATTGCCGCTACTCGCGCGACGGTCATCGCGCCGTTGGAGCCTGCGGCGAGATCGCCGTTTAGGTGACAGCCCGAACAGCCCGACAGGAAGCTCAGCATCGCCACGTTTTCGATTGCGTCGAGGCACGCGGCGACAATCCACCCCCACGCCGCAATCCCGCAGAGCCGGACCCACCCCACTCGCGGTGACAGGCCAGCGGCCCAGTTACGCAACAGCAGCGCACCGCCGAACCCGTACGCGAGCAAGTAAAGGAAATCGAGGCGAATGCCCCAACGCAAACCGTTGACCTCGTTCGCGGGAACTCCACGCAGAAGCTCCACCG
>CAZWPY010000125.1:0-6493 GCA_964635475.1 uncultured Acidimicrobiia bacterium | reverse complement strand
CCACACGCGGCTCTCCCCCACCGCCCCCACACGAGCCGGCCACAACTGCGCCGACGAGCAAGAGCACACACCACACGCGTGAACGCGCGCGTAGGACGTTCATCAGCGAACCGGACGTTTCAGCGGGTAAGTTCCCCGAGCCCCGCGACGCGACCGGGCGTGCGGTCCTCAATCCCGTGCGGCGTCCCATAATCGCCGAGCAGTTCCAGGAATGGGTTCGCGAAAAACGCCTCCGGCCCCAAGACGCCGGCACCCTTCCAGGCGCCTTCGGCAAGGAGTTCGAGCGCCACCACAGCGTTCACCGCTGTTTGCCACGCGACGGCCTGACAGCCGTACTCACGCATCGTGACCTCGTTGTCGGCAACGTGGTACAGGTACATCTCGCGCCACGAGCCATCCATGGCCGTGCCGGTGATGTAGGCACCGACACAACTCTTGCCGTGCATCCTGTCGCCGAGCAGCGCGGGGTTCGGCAGTGTGGCGGCCGCCACGTCGCGTGGCGACACCTCGCTGTCGCCCACACGCACGGTGCGAGTGGAGTCGAAGCCCACCAAGTGCAACGTACGGAGGACCTCAATGAACTCACGGCCGAGGCCGTACTTAAACGACACGCGGCTGCAGTCGACCCACTTGGGGATCATCACCACTTCCTCGTGTTCGACGTTCACGCACTCGACGGGGCCAATCCCATCGGGAAAGCGGAAGATCTCCGGCTCACTAAACGGCTCAGTCGTGTAAAGGCCCCGACCCTTCTTCCAGATCAACGGAGGATTCAGACACTCCTCGATCGTGGTCCAAATCGAAAACGTCGGCGCGAACACGTAGCCGTCGACCTTCATGTTGCCGCCATCGCGGATCCCGATTTCATCGATCTGGCGGAACAGGTTGTCTCGTGCATATCGAGCGAACACGTTCGACAAACCTGGGTCGGCGCCCATACCCACGAGCGCGAGCTGGCCCCTGTCGTTCCAGGCCTCGTGTTGGTCGAACTGGAGCTCGCCCAAGGTAAGTCCGGGCAACTCATAGGGGTGCTCCGGGTGTGGTGTCGACAACGACAGCGCCATGTCGACATAGGTCACGCCCGCACGCGAGGCCGCTTCGAAGATCGCCGGGTTGAACCGAGGGTCACATGCGTTGACGACGATCGACGCGCCGACCGACTCAAGCAATTGCACAACTTCGTCGATCTTCGAAGCGTCCTGTTGGCGCACCGAGAACCGCGGGTCACCGATACGACCGAGCGCCTGTTCAGCTACCGAGGTGTTGATGTCGGCCAACACAATCTCTTCAAAGAACTGTCTTCGGGCCGCGATCGCGGCCATCGACGTACCGACGCCGCCAGCGCCGAGAATCACAATTTTCATCCCATGAGGGTAACCCCTCACCCCCCTGCTCCGACATCCCCTACCCGGCCAGCGCGTTTCACCGATCTCGGTCACCCCGCGGCGGCAAGACCGCCCGAGCGCGGTTCAGGAATCGGCCTCCGCGCGGCCCGAGGTCGGCGCCGATTCGGGCGCCGATTCGGGCAAGGGCTCAGGCGCCGGGGCCGGGGATTCGCGAGCCGCGTCGAGAGCATGCGCTTCAGCCAGGTCACGCACCACGTCTTGCAGACGCGACACCGACACCGAGAGCTGGAACGCGAGCAGCACCAAAAACGCGAGCAAACCACCGAGAATCACCTCGGTGCGACTGAGTCCCGCCACACGGCCGATCCGTGTGAGCCAGGGTGACAAGGCCCCCGCCACCACCAACGCCGCCGACACCGCGAGCCACCCAAGGCCGTAACGAACGGTCATCAATCCCCGGCGGGTGTACACCAGAGACGCGAGCAACAACACGCTGCCGAGCACGATCAGCGCGGTTGCCAGCGCGGCGACCGTGCTCACGACGCACCCGACCCGACGACGGCCCCCCGATCGGGAGCCGGCAGCGGGTGGCCGACACGCAACCACACCGCGAGCAACGCGCGCACCAACAGCAACGATGCCCGGACACCCGCGGCCGAGGCAGTGCCACCCGCGCGGCGATCCATGTGCGCGGGCACTTCACGCACGACATACCCGGCGCGGCCGGCCCGAACCAGGGCCTCGACCGTATCGCCGAGGTATTCGCGGGGATAGGAGTCGGCGAACGCGACCAACAGCTCGCCACGCACCGCACGAAAGCCCGATGTCGCGTCCGTTATCGGGCTGCCCGCGGCCCGGCTCGCGCTGCGAGCCAAAACTCGCATAGCTACACGCCGAGCGATCCCCACGGCCGGGCCCGACCCGCCGTCGACGAATCTGCTTCCGATCACGAGGTCGGCATCGAGGCTGTCGAGGGCCTCGACCAACGATGCAACCGACTCGGGGCGGTGCTGCCCGTCGCCGTCGACTTGCACGACAACGGTGAACCCGCGCGCGACCGCCCAGCGATACCCGCAACGCAGCGCGGCGCCGACGCCGAGGTTGACCGGCATCCTGATGACCGACGCGCCGGCGCGGGCGGCACGGGTTGCGGTTGCGTCGGTCGAACCGTCGTCGACCACGAGAGTGGGAAATCCCGCCTCACACACCCGCCGGACGACATCGCCGACCGTCGCGGCCTCGTTGTAGGCCGGAATCAGTACCAGTGGAGGCAGACTTCCCTGATTCGAGTGCAACGTTTCGCGGCCCTCGACGGTCACAGCTACACCATCTTCACTCGTCGGTCGGTTCAACCCGTACACTAGGCCGCCGTCAACCTCCGACCCGAAAGGCCGAACGGATGTTTCGCTCCCGCTCTGTCGCTTTGTTGCTGCTCGCGTTCGCTCCCCTCACCGCCGCATGCGGTGGCGGTGGCGACAAGGACAAGGAGGCTATCGAAGAGACCGCCGAAGACGGCGAGGCCGCAACCTTCTCGACCGTCTCAACCGAAGACCCGATCGTCGCAGGCCAGCGCAACTTCGAGCAGGCGCAGAAGGAAGTGAAGGCGACGTTCGACACCGACGTGTTCGGGCAGAACTCCACCACCGACCAGCGGGTCGCCGCTATTGAAAACGGCGAAGACCTACGCGACTTTGTCGACGCGGCATTTGCCGACCCCGCGGTCAAGGCGATGGGCTTCGACGTCACGGGCGTGGCGTTCCTCGATGTCAACCAGTGCAGCGATCAAGCAGCGACCGACAAGCCATGCGGTGTAGTCACCGCAAACGTGCTCGACGGCGGGCAACCGACCGAACTCGTCAACCAATCGATCTTCGTCGTGTTCCCGCAGTGCGAGGGCGACGGCTCGAACCCACGTCCGGGCGACGCGCCCTGTGGCCGTTGGAAGATCTCACAACAGAGCCTGTGCGCCCTGCTCGCGCCGAAGAATCAGACCTGCCCCGCCGGTGAGGGCGACGCCGCCAACGGCTGATCCACCGGTGACCGACACAGTCGCTGACGTTTCATCAAACACCCCCGGCTCGTCCGGGGGTGTTTTGTTGTTGGCCTCAGGTCACACGGCCGCTCGGCCGGTGCTCGACGCGGTCCAAGCTCGCGTGTTGGGTGCGCTGATCGAGAAGGAGACGACTACACCCGAGCTGTACCCGCTCAGCCTCAACTCGTTGCGCTCCGCGTGTAACCAGTCGTCCAACCGTCACCCCGTGATGGAGTTGTCCGAACACGACATCACCGAGGCGATCGACGACCTGAAAGCACTGGGGCTCGCCCGAGTCGCGCTACGTCCCGAATGGCGGGCGCCCAAGTACCGCCACGTGGCCGCCGACACCTGGGAGTGGACAGCGCAACAAAGCGCAGTGATGTGCGTGTTGCTACTTCGCGGGCAACAGACTGTGGGCGAACTCAAGGGCCGCACGGAGCGGCTCGCGGCTTTTTCGGATCTTGCTGAGTGTGAAGCCGTGCTCGACCAACTCGGCAGCGCCGGGTTCACACAACGCCTGCCGCGCGCGCCAGGGCAAAAAGAGGCGCGGTGGAGCCACCTGCTGAGCGGGCCGGTCGACGTCAACACCCACCTAGAAACATCCGACGTGGGCAACCCGGTGTACGCCTTGCCCCGGCAAGAACGCCTCGCGGCTGCTGAACAACGTGTCGAGGAACTCGAGGCCAGGGTTGCCGCGCTCGAAGCCCAGCTCAGCGCGCTGCTCGCCGAACTCGCGTAACGAGCGCGTTAGCCCGGCGCGGTCGCGCGGGCGCAGGTCTGCTCAGCCCGGCGCGGTCACGCCGGCGCAGGTCTGCTCAGCCCAGCTCGCGCGGCTCAGCGGCCTTGGTTCTTCACAGCTTCGGCGGCAGCCGCGGCCGCTTCGCTGTCGAGGTAACTGCTCGATCGCGGCGTCATCGTCTCGTCGAGGTCATAGGCCAACGGCTGGCCGGTGGGGATGTTGAGCCCAACCACGTCGTTCTCGCTCATCGAGTCGAGATGTTTGACCAACGCTCGCAAACTGTTTCCGTGTGCCACCACCAACACTCGTTTCCCGGCCATCAGCGCGGGGACGATCGCATCGTGCCAATACGGCAAGAGCCGGACCACCACGTCGGCCAAACACTCGGTCGCTGGTAAGGCGTCGGTGGGAAGGCTTGCATAGCGAGGGTCGTGGCGGGGGTGGCGCGGGTCGTCGAATTCCAGCGCGGGCGGCGGCACCGAATAGCTACGGCGCCACAGGTTGAATTGCTCCTCGCCGTAACGCTCACGGGTCTGCGCCTTGTTCAAACCCTCCAGCGCCCCGTAGTGGCGCTCGTTGAGCCGCCACGAACGGGTAGTGGGCACCCACGACACTCCCGCCGCGTCGAGAGTCAAGTTGGCAGTTCGAATCACTCGCGTCAGCACCGACGTAAAGGCCACGTCGGGCACGAGGCCGTGTTCACGCAGCAAACGACCAGCTCCCGCAGCCTCGCGCTCGCCTTTGTCGGACAAGTCGGAGTCTTGCCATCCGGTGAACTGGTTGAGCTTGTTCCACTCGCTCTCGCCATGGCGCAACAAAATCAAGGTCGGCATCGGCGACGCACCGTACACGGGTCCGGCGTTAGCTCCGTCCTTGGCGTCGAGTTGCCGGCTACACGGCAAACAGCGCCACGAGGACCGGGGCGATCACCAGGGCCGGCAGCAGCGAGGCAACCGGAATGTGTTTGAGATCCAGGACTCGCAATCCAATGCCGACAATCATCACGCCGCCCGCGGCCTCGAGTTCGGCCACCATACGAGGGGTGAGAAACGAGTCGCCGGCCATGGCGCCGAAAAGCGTGATCGTGCCCTGCACGACGGCGACGACCAGCGCCGAGAAGCCAACTCCGATCCCGCTCGAGGTCGCGTAAACGATCGCCACCAGGCCGTCGAGCGCACCTTTGATCGCGAGCAATTCAACTTGACCGTGGATCCCGTCTTGCAACGAGCCCAGAATCGTCATCGGCCCGACGCAGAACAGCAACGACGAGTCCACGAAACCCTGAACGAACCCGACATCGTCGTCGCGAGCGAAACGCTCGTGGAGGCGCTCACCCAGCCGTTGCAATCGGCTCTCGATGTCGAGCAACGCGCCGATCGCACCGCCCACGATGATCGCGACAACGGGAAAAACCGCGTTGTGGGTAGCCGAAAACGAACGCGCGCCGAGAACCAACGTGAGCAGGCCGACGCCGTGGAGCGGAACCTCACGCACCTTTGCGGGAATGCGATGACCTAGTCCGACGCCGATCGCGGTACCGGTCACGACCGTAACGACGTTGATCGCCGTACCCACGCCGCGGATCACGCCAACTCCCCACGTATCTGGGAGAGCAGCGCTTCGACGGCCGGATCGAATTCTCCGCGGCGCGCGGCCCTCGCCAAAAGCGCCCGACCGGCAGGGGTCATCTTCAAACAGGTCCGCTCCACGGCTCGTTGGGTTCGTGGCAGATCGAGGCGACGGGCCAGATCTGAGGCATCAAGCTGAAAGAACACCAGCGCCAACGTGTCTTCAATTAGCCCCGCGTCAGGATCAGAACCGAGCAGTTGTTTACTCACGAGCAGCTCGGCACGCGTGCACACTTCCTCGGGCGCACCGCTGTCGGCCAGGATCCGCCGAATCGTCGCGCCCTGTGTGGCATAGAGATCCCGTCGCCACCGCAGATAACCCGCGCGGCCTGCCGCAGCAGCGGCACGCGGGCTGCGATAGCGGCCGATGTGCGCCGCCCGCACCGCGGTGAGGAGCAGTGCGTCGAGTCTCACACCGCCTCCGCCCGAGTCGTCGGAGTCGTGGGAGTGGCCGGCGTCGCCGACAAGGCGCGCCGCCCACACGAGGCGGGCCTCGCCGTGCACCCACTCTCTGGGGCCTTCGCGGCCCTCGTGGAACACCCACGTTGGGTCGCCACGTTGTAGCGCGACGACCGCTGAATCGGCCGCGTCGAACCAGGCCGGTAACGCGTGGTCGTCCATTCGGCGGGAGGATAACTGACGGTCGAGTCGCGACCGTCGCAGAAATACGACGGTCGAGTCGCGACCGTCACACCGACCCGGCCGCCACATTCGCCACGGAGCACACAAAATGACCGACACGCAT
>CAZWPY010000124.1:4428-6534 GCA_964635475.1 uncultured Acidimicrobiia bacterium | reverse complement strand
CCTCACTGCCATGTCGCCATCGTATCGAACATATGTTCGAGTGTCAAGCAGAAAAGCGAAAGGTCCGGGGGTATCGGACGGCTTCGAAGGAGCGAAAGCTCGGCGTCGAGCGCCCAAACTGGCCACCGCCATCATCTTCCGACTCCGGAGCCACGCCTACGCCCGCTCGCGGGGCATCGCGCTGTTGGTCGTCGTGATCGCCTACACCGTGCTCAGCATCGCGGTCGGCGCCGCGTAGGGCGGCGGGAGCGCGCTCGGCCGACTCCGGCGGTCTGCAGTTCGGTTCCCGGTACATTTGCGGGTTCATGTTGCGCATCCACTGGTTCTTGCCCACCGGCGGCGATAGCCGCGACGTGGTGCCCGACCAGCCGGACTCGGTTTGCCGGGCGCCGACGCTCGACTATCTCGCGCAGGTGGCGAGAGCCGCCGACCAGCTCGGTTTCGACGCCCTGCTCACGCCGTGTGGCACAGCGTGCGAAGACGCCTGGATCACCACCGCGATGTTGATTCCGCAAACCGAAAGGGTCCGTTTCCTCGTCGCCTTCAGACCGGGTCTACTCAGCCCCACGTTGGCCGCGCAAATGGCGTCCACCTATCAGCGCCTGTCAGGCGGCCGGGTGTTGCTCAACATCGTCACCGGCGCGGAGCCACACGAACTGGCGCGTTTTGGCGACTTCGCCGACAAGGACACCCGTTACGCACGCACGGGCGAGTTCATGGAAATCATGAAGGCCGCGTGGCGCCAGAGTCCCGCACACTTCGACGGCGACCACTACCGAGTGGTGGCAGCCACGACACGCGCGACGCCCGAACCGGCGCCGCCGGTGTACTTCGGCGGCGCGAGCGACGCGGCGCAAGATGTCGCAGCACGTTCAGCCGACGTCTACCTCACCTGGGGCGAGCCGCCCGCGGCCGTCGGCGAACGGGTGCAACGGATGCGCGAACGCGCTGCTCAGTACGGCCGCACCGTGGGTTTCGGCATCCGGCTGCACGTGATCGCCCGCCCCACAGCCGACGAAGCGTGGGCCGTCGCTGAGCGCCTGCAAGCTCGCATGTCACCCGACGCGCTCGCCGCAGCGGCCGCGGACTTCGCGACCACCCAGTCAGAGGGTCAACGACGTCAAGCGTCGCTCGCCGCCGGCTCCTCGCGCAACGAACTCGAGATCTACCCCAACCTGTGGGCCGGCATCGGCCTCGTGCGCGGCGGGGTCGGCACGGCACTCGTCGGCAGTTACGTCGAAGTCGCCGACCGCATCGAGGAGTACGCGGCGCTCGGGCTCGACGACTTCATCCTTTCGGGCTACCCGCACCTCGAAGAGGCCTACTGGTTCGGCGAGGGTGTCCTGCCGATCCTGCGCGAGCGTGGGCGCGTGAGCCCGCTGGCATCGGCCAACGGCGGCACCTTCTCCACGTTTCGATGAGCGCCGGTGTCGACCGCTCCAGGCGGCCGATGAGCCGATGAGCCGATGAGCCGATGAGCCGATGAGCCGATGAGAAGTGTGACGCTGTGAAAGGGTCGCTCCGATGAGGATCGGGCTGCTGATGTGTGGCCACGTGCACGACTCGGTCCGCCCACGTTTTGGCGACTATCCCGAGCTGTTCGCGAGCCTCTTTGGCCCACTGGGCGTGGAGTTTGTCCGTTTCGACGCCGACCTCGGCCAGCTCCCGCAGTCCGTTAGCGAGTGCGACGGCTGGATCACCTCACCGGCGCGCGCCTCGGTCACCGATGACGTTGCATGGATCACCGACACCGCCGACTTCCTCCGTGAGGCCGTTGCTCGTGAGGTCCCATTTGCCGGTGTCTGTTTCGGCCACCAACTGATGGCGCAAGCGCTGGGTGGCACGGTCGAACGCTGGGCTTCCGGCTGGTGCGTTGGGGTGCACACCTACGACGTCGTCGAGCCACAACCGTGGATGACTCCCCCGGCCGCGCAGTTCCACCTCGTTGCGTCCCATGAAGACCAAGTCACGCGACTCCCCGAGGGTGCGCACCTCATCGCAACCTCTGCGGACTGTCGTCACGCCGCCTTTGCTGTCGGCCGGCGGGCCATCGGCCTACAACCGCACCCCGACTTCACCGTGGAACTCTCGGCTGCACTGCTCGAC
>CAZWPY010000124.1:0-4328 GCA_964635475.1 uncultured Acidimicrobiia bacterium | reverse complement strand
CGGCCTACAACCGCACCCCGACTTCACCGTGGAACTCTCGGCTGCACTGCTCGACTTGCGTGCAGAGCTCATCGGGGCGAGCACGGTGGCGGCGGCTCGGGCAACCCTTCGCACGCCGCCCGATCGTGAACTGTGGGCCCGCTGGCTTGTGAACTTTTTCGGCGGACGCAGCGACTAGGCCGACGGAGCAACTAAGCCGACGCATCGGCTAGGCCGTCGCAGCGACTAGGCCGTCGCAGCGACCGCCGCGGCGAACGCAGCCAACGCCGTGTCGATCTCATCGGCGTCCACCACCAGCGGCGGCATCCACCGCACCACTCGCCCGTACGTGCCCGCGTTCATCAAGATCAGCCGGCCTTCACGCAGGCAGTGTTGCAAGACGCGTGCGGCTCGGTCGCCGTCGGAGAACTCCGAGGCCACCATCAGGCCAAGCCCACGAACGTCGACCAGCCCCGAGCCCGGCGACGCGGCGATCTCGCGCAGACCCGCACGAAGCTGCTCGCCACGAGCGACCACGTTGTCGAGAAAGCCCGGCGAGTTGACCACGCCGATCGTGGCGAGCGCCGCGGCGCAGCCCATCGGGTTGCCGCCGTAGGTTCCCCCGTGCGACCCCGTCGGCCACTTGGCCATGAGTTCGCCCGACGCGCCGACCGCCGAGAACGGGAAGCCCGAGGCGATGCCCTTGGCCATTACCAACACATCGGGAACAACGTCGTAGTGGTCGACCGCGAACATCTTGCCCGTGCGGCCGAATCCGCACTGCACTTCGTCGGCCACAAACAAGATCCCATGCTCACGGCAAATCTCGACCACCCCACGTAAGAACGCCGGCGGCGCGGGGATATAGCCGCCTTCGCCAAGTTCGGGTTCTAGCAACATTGCCGCCGTCTCGGCTGGCGCGGTTTGCGAGGCGAGCAAGTGGCGCAGCCCCACAAGACAGCGCTCGACTTCAGCGTCGGGGTCGACCGCGAGCGGATCGGGGAATGGAGCGACGAACACCCCCGAGGGCAGCGGCGCGTGGCCCGCCCGGTACGAGGTCTTCGACGTCGTCATCGCCATCGCCAAGTGCGTCCGGCCGTGAAACGAGCCAGAAAACACAATCACGTGCGGGCGTTTGCTCGCCTGCTTGGCCAACTTCACCGCCGCTTCGGTGGCCTCGGCACCCGAGTTGGCAAGAAAGAACGTGTCGATCCCCGCGGGCGTGATGCGTTCGAGTTCGTCCGCCAGCGGCTGCATCAAGTCATGGGTATATACATTTACTTGAGCATGTAGAAAACGATTTGCTTGCCGGGAAATCGCTTCAACCACGGCCGGGTGGGCGTGGCCGGTGGAGGTAACGGCGATCCCCGAGGAGAAGTCGAGGTAACGCTCGCCGCTCGTTGTCGTGACCCAGCAGCCGCTGCCCGTCGCGACCTCAAGGTCGGTGACCTTGAACCACACTCCCGCCAGTGCGCCCATGTCGCGCCCTTCCTGTGTCGACTACTTACCGTGTCCGTGGTGAGCCGAGGCTGCCATGCCCGCCATGTCCGTCGCAAAGGGAGCGACCGCAGGGACAAGCCAGGGACAAACGAGACACTGGCCACACGCGACGGCCAACCCGACGTCGTGACTCACCAGGTGCCGGCGATGTATTTCGTCTCGAGGAATTCGAGCAGGCCGTGGTGGGAGCCCTCGCGTCCGAGGCCCGACTGCTTGAAGCCACCAAAGGGAGCCGCGGGGTCAGATACGAGCCCACGGTTGAGGCCGATCATGCCCGACTCGAGCGCCTCGCACACTCGTAAACCCTTACCGTGATTGGTGGTGTACACGTAGGCGATCAAGCCGTACTCGGTGTCGTTGGCGCGGCGCACGACATCGTCGATATCGGTGAACGTTGTCACCGGTGCGACCGGGCCAAAGATCTCGTGCGCGAGGAAGTCGGCATCGGGGTCGACGTCGCCGAGCACGGTGGGCGCGTAGTAGTAGCCGGTGCGATCGGGGGCCGAGCCGCCCACGATCGCCCGGGCTCCGGCCGACTCCGCGTCGGCCACGAACTTCGCGACACCGTCACGCTCGCCGCCGCTGACCAGCGGGCCCACGTGGCTATCGGGGTCGAGGCCCGGACCGAGGCGCAACGCGCCCATCCGCTGCGCGAGGCGGGTGGTGAAGTCGGCCGCAACCGACTCCTCCACATAAAAACGATTCGCGGCAGTGCACGCGGCCCCGCCGTTGCGCATTTTGGCCACCATCGCGCCGTCGACCGCCGCGTCGAGGTCGGCATCGGCAAACACGATGAACGGCGCGTTGCCGCCCAACTCCATCGACGTGCGCACCACGCCCTCGGCGGCTTGCGCGAGCAACAGTCGACCCGTGGGAGTGGACCCGGTGAACGACAACTTGCGCACCCGCGGGTCACGCAACATCGCCGACACCGCCTCGCCGGTAGGTCGGGGTACCACGACGTTCACCACGCCGTCAGGCATGCCCGCGCGACCGAGTAGGTCGGCCAAATACAACGCCGTCAGCGGCGTTTCCGACGCCGGCTTCACCACGCACGTGCATCCCGCCGCCAGCGCGGCGCCGACTTTGCGGGTGATCATCGCGGCCGGAAAATTCCACGGCGTGATGAGCAGCGCGACACCCACGGGCTGCTGGGTGACCAGAATCCACTTGTCGCCATTGGGCGCACGGCGGTAGTCGCCTTCGATCCGCACCGCCTCCTCAGAGAACCAGCGGAAGAACTCGGCCGCGTACGTGACCTCGGCGCGTGCGTCGGCGAGAACCTTGCCGTTTTCTCGCACCATCAGCGTCGCGATCGTGTCGGCCTCGGCCACCATCAACTCGAAGGCCCGTCGCAACACTTCGCCGCGCACACGAGGAGCGGTCGCACTCCACGGCGCGAGGGCGTCATGGGCAGCGCCGACCGCGTCGAGGCAGTCCGCCACCGACGCACGGGCGATCGAGGTGACGGGCGACTCGGTGGCTGGGTCGATCACGTCGATCGTCGAACCGGTGTCGACCCACTCGCCACCAATGAGCGCGCGAGTCGGCAGCTCGGCCACATCGAGCGCGACCGTCATGACGTTTTCACCATGACGTGCTTCAGCTCCGTGTATGCCTCGATCGCATACGTCGACATGTCTTTGCCAACACCCGACTGCTTGAAGCCGCCGTGGGGCATTTCTGACACCAGCGGGCCGTGGTCATTGACCCACACCGTGCCGAACTGCAACGCATTGGCCACTCGCATCGCGCGGGCGACGTCGTTGGTCCACACCGAAGCGGCCAGGCCGTAGTCGACGCCGTTGGCCCACTCGACCGCTTGCTCTTCGCTCTCGGCGCGCTGGACGGTAACTACCGGGCCGAATACCTCACGCTGCACGATCTCCGCGTTTTGGTCGCCGACGGTCAGCACCGTCGGGGTGTAGAAGAACCCCGGGCCCGACGCCGCTCCCCCGCCGGTGACAACCCGCGCACCTGCGTGCGCGGCTCGCTCGACGAAGCCGCTAACTCGCTCGCGCTGCTCGGCCGAAATCACCGGCCCGAGTTCAGTGTCGGGATCCGACGGCGCCCCGAGCTTGATCGACTGCGCGGCTTCAGCGAGGCCGTCGACAAAGTCACCAAACACGCCCGGGCCCGCAATCACACGTGTGGCCGCGGTGCAGTCCTGTCCGGCATTGAAATAGCCAAACAACTTCACGCCCGCAATTGCCGCTTCGATGTCGGCGTCGTCGAAAATCACCACGGGCGCCTTGCCACCGAGCTCCAGGTGCACTCGCTTGAGCGAGTCGGCCGCGGCACGCATGATCGCTTTACCCGTGGTCGTTTCGCCCGTGAGCGACACGATCCGTACATCGGGATGCGACACCAACGCCGCGCCACAGTTCTCGCCGTCGCCCGTGATCACGTTAAAGACGCCCGCGGGAAAGATGTCGGCCGCGAGCTCGGCGATACGCAGCGCCGTCAGGGGCGTGAGCTCGGAGGGCTTCAACACCACCGTGTTGCCAGCAGCGAGCGCGGGTCCGACCTTCCAGCCAGCCATCATCATCGGGTAGTTCCACGGCGCAATCAACGCGGTCACGCCGAGTGGCTCACGGCGCAGAATCGACGTGTAGCCCGACAAGTACTCGCCGGGCGCCTGCACAGTCATGGCGCGGATCGCCGAAGCGAAAAAACGCAAGTTGTCGAATGTAAAACCCACTTCGTCGGGGGTGGCCGAAATCGGCTTACCCACATTGGCGCTTTCGAGGCGAACCAACTCCGCCGCGTCGTTGTCGATCGCGTCGGCGAGGCGCAACAACGCGGCCGCACGGTTGGCCGGCGAGGTCGAGGCCCACTCCGCGGCGGCG
>CAZWPY010000123.1:2808-6632 GCA_964635475.1 uncultured Acidimicrobiia bacterium | reverse complement strand
CGGCGCCGCTCGCGCCGCTCGCGCCGCACGCGCCCAGCGGTGCGCGGCTCGCCGGGCCGATGCTCGACACCCCGACCGTCGGCGACACGACTCCCGGCGCCCCGACTCCCGGCGACCCGACTCCCGACGTCGCTAACCCCGACGTCGCGAGCCCGAACAACGCCGCCGACGTGCCCGTCGAGCTAGCGAAGGCAGGCCCGAGTGAAGCCCCTGGCGCGGCGAGTGCGTGGCGCCGCCGAGCCCGGCTCCTGCCCGTGGCCGTCGGTATCGCGGTTGCGGGGTTGGTGTGGTTGTGGTTCCGCATCGCCGCGCCAAACCCGGTGCCCGTGCACGTGCTCTGCGTCACGATGGGTGTGACGGGAATGCAAGCCGCGTGGTTGACCGCTCGTCGCCGCAGCGCCGGCGTCATCCTCGGTGTTGTCCTGCTCGACGCGACGCTCGCTATCTTCGCCGCCCAAGTAGGGGTCGGCGGGTTCTTCAAAACGCCTGCGTTACCTAATGCAGCCGACAACACATCGCACTTCATGGTCGTCGACTACCTGCGCGACTTTCTCCTACCTCGTGGGCGCATCACCGGATGGTCGCCCGAGTCCGCGGGCGGTTGGCCGGTCTTGCGGGTCTATTTCCCGTTCGCCTTCTTGGCAGCGGGGCTGCTCAGCACGTCGTGGTTCGGGTTCGTCTTGCTGCCCGCGGACCTGGCCTACAAGATGGTCGTGTTAGGGGCCCTTTTTGGGTACCCCGTCGCTGCCTACGTTTGCGCTCGTCAGTTCGGGCTGCGCCGTTATGCCCCGGGCCTCGTCGCTCTGGTCGCGTCAATCTTTTTGTACGACGTCCACCAGGTCGGCCTCGGCGGGAATCTCGCCTCGTTGACGATGGGCGAGCTCGCCTACTCGTGGTCGATCGTGCTCGCGCTCCTCGCCCTCGGGATGCTCAATCAGACGCTAGAGACTCGGCGTCGTCCTTGGCGGGCGATGTTGCTGGTGACGGCGACGATGATGGCCCACATCGTCGGCGCGATGGCGTTCATGTTGGGTGCCGTGTGCGTGTTGGTCTTTCACTTTCGCCGGGGCGGTTGGCGTCGGTGGCTGGAGATCGTGGCGGTTGGCGCCGCGGGCGCTGGTTTGTGGTTGCTTCCGTTCCTCAACGGCATTCCGTTAAGTACAAATTTTGGGTACTCAAAACACGTCGAATACCGCTCGATGTTGTTGAAATGGACGGCCGTCTGCAAGGGCGAGGGTTGTGGGTACTCCTATCCGTCCGCGCAAGTCGCCCATATCAAATACGTGTTCATTGCCGGTGTCATCGGGCTCGTATGGGGTCTCGTCCGGCGGCAGCGCTTCGTGTTGTTTCTCGCGATGTGGGCGGGGACCCTGGCGTTGGCCTTCCGATTTATGCCAGAAGGCGTGTTGTGGAACGTCCGCGTCACCCCGTTTTACGACGTTGCGATCTACATGGCTGGCGGTGTCGGCGCAGGCGCTATCTGTCAGATCGTCTACGCGATCGCCCGCCGTGTGTTCTCGTTGGTCAGCTCGCGCCACGCGCCTCGGGTAGCGACGGCGCTCGCGAGTTGCGCTTTCGTTGTGTGCGCCGCCTTGCCGGTGTGGCACATCACGCGGGTCAACGGTGTGTCGCAACACTGGTCGAAGAAGTTCCCGGTCGTCGGTTCACGTGAAATCCCGACCGAGGGGCTGACCACCTGGACGGGATGGTTCGGCGGCGCGACCTATGGCATCCAGGGCCATCCCGGCAACGTCGCGGAGGAGACGAACTTCTCACGTATCGGCGAGTTCGTTGAGGAATTCCGCCGAATCGCCCGGCAAAACGGCTGCGGCCGCATGTACTTGGAGCCGGGGCAGGACCCGTCCAACGGCGTGTCGTATAACCAGACGCTGTGGAACGTCGGCTACTGGACCAATGCGTGTATTGGTTCGATCCAGACGCACTACTACGAGGGTTCGCCGATGTCGGGCTACTGGTTCTTGGCCGACTTCATGACCGGCGACGTCGGCGAGGGCAACATGCGTTTGCTGCCGTACCGCGACAAACGTGATGGGCCCACCGGGATCAAGATGATGCGCGAGCTCGGCGTGCGCTACTTGGCCTTGCACGGATCGAAGTCGATCCCCGACGCCGAGGCGACGCCGGGAATGGTCCAAGTTGGCGCTGTCGGCACTTGGAAAATTTTCGAGATCAGCGACATGAAGTTGGCCGAGGGGCTGACCAAGTGGCCTGCCAACTTGCCCGACTACGGCGGCGAGAAGCCGTCAATTGTCTCGCGCGCCTTGGCAATGGGCGACCGAGTCCCAACCAAGACGTGGCCCTGGCTGCACGAGACGATCGAATGGCTCCAGGCGCCAGACGGTTACGCGCAGAAGTACGTGGAAGGCGGCCCCGCGGACTGGCCGGAGGCGAATGTCACGACCTTGCACGACTACCACGGCAAGACCTTCGGCTCCGGGATCACGGTCAGTGTGCCCCAACCGGCCGACGTCACGCTTCCCGCAGTGGTGAGCAACATCAAGACGGGTCCCGATTGGGTCAGTTTCGATGTCGACCGATCAAACGTGCCGGTGATCGTGCGGATTCCCTACGACCCGATGTGGGTCGCGTCGGGCGCCAGTCAGCCCGTTCGATCGACGCCCAACTTCATGGTGATCGTCCCGCACGACAAACACGTCGTCTTGCGTGCGCTCGACACGCGAACTGACCGCGCGGGATGGGTGGTCACGCTCGTCGCAGTTGCGGCCGGTGTGGGTGTTACCCGCCGGTGGCGTAAGGAGCACGCAGCGCAAGCCGCGCAAGAACGGCTGTGGGCCGATCTCGCCCGCCGCGCAGCGGGCGGCTCGCCGGTGCATTAAAGCGTCATCCGACGGGCGCGGCTGCTACTGCCGGGACAACACCACGACGGGGATCGTCCGGGTTGTTGCGGCCGCGTACTCGTCGAAGTTGGGCATCAAGTCGGCTTGCGCGCGGTAGAGCTGGTCGCGTTCCTCACCCTCGGCGACCCGGGCCGTCGCATCGAACGTCTCGCCGGGCAGCTCGACTGTGACCTGCGGGTTGGCCACGAGGTTGTGGAACCAGTCGGGGTGCGTGGGCGCCCCGGCCTTCGAGGCGATGATCACGACATCGTCGCCGGAGCGGGAGTGGACCAGGGGAGTCGTGCGCCGCTGGCCCGACTTGCGCCCGACTGTGGTGATCAACACCAGTGGGGCCTGAGCGAACGGTCCCTCGACCACGCCGTTGTTGGCGCGAAACTCATTGATCAAATTGCGATTGAACTCGGCGAACGGATTGGCAGCAGGCGTGTCGCCGGTGGACTCAGACATAGATTCGTCAGACATTTTCCCAGTCTGGCCGACGCCAACGTTTAGTTGGAGGCACGCACAGCCGCCCGGCGCTGTCGCAGCTCGGGGATGCTGTTCGCCTCAGCACCGAGGGACCCTCGGTCGACCCTCGCCCGTTCGATCGGGGGCTGGTCTCGCACAGGTCGCTATGTCCAACAGTTCGCTTATGTCGAATATTTCGCTCATGGCCAACAGATCGCTCATGGCCAATAGGGCGCCCATCGCCAACATTGACAACAGGGCCAACTTTGGGCACTCTAGTCACGAGGCGTGGTGTCCGGAACCGCGCGGGGTAGTGCTGGAGCGCCGACACAACCATGTTGAAGAAGAATCAGAACATGCCCTCTGAGCCCGAGTCGACGACGCGACCCCACTCAAACCCCGTCGCCCCCGCCCCGGCTGATCCCGGCCTCCGGGGAGTATCCAATCCCGGCCTCCGGCCGGATGAGGCCGCCGACCCGCTCGTGTTGGGTCACCACC
>CAZWPY010000123.1:0-2708 GCA_964635475.1 uncultured Acidimicrobiia bacterium | reverse complement strand
AATCCCGGCCTCCGGCCGGATGAGGCCGCCGACCCGCTCGTGTTGGGTCACCACCGCCTTCACCTGCCGTCGGTGATCGCGACCGTGCTGTCGATTTTTCTCACGATCGTCGTGCAGGCACTGTTGGCCACTCAGGCCAAACACGGCCTGCCGATAGCGCTGCGCCTCATGGTCAACGCCGTGTTGGTCGGGCAGATCTGGCTGATCGTGCGTTTTCGCCCGACGGCGGGAACTGTCTGGGCCTGGCTGATGTTGAACGCGTTCTGCGGCTTCATCTTCCTGCAGCTCAACCCCGCCGACGTGTTCAAATCTCCTTCGACGCCTTACGGCGGCGACAACTCGATGCACTCGCTCGCGCCGGCGTTTATGCGTGACGTGTTTTTGCCTCGGGGGCGGCTGTTCGGCTGGAACCCCGACTGGTACGCCGGTTGGCCGCTGTACCAGTTCTATTTCCCGTTCCCGAACTTCTTCATCGCGGCCGGTTCGTACGCGGTGTTCGGCGTGCGGCTGATCCCCTACGGCGTTGCGTTCAAGTTCGTGGTGATCTTGGCGTGTATCGGCCTACCGGTGTCGGTCTACTACTTCGCCCGGAAGTTGCGTTTGCCAGAGCCCGGCCCGGTGATCGCCGCGGCGGCGACGTTGCCGTTTCTGTTCGATCAGTACCACTCGATCTATGGCGGCAACATCTTGGGCGTCATCGTCGGTGAGTATTCCTTTTCGATCTGTTTGATCCTCAGCTTCTTTTTCCTCGGCGCGCTGTACGACTCGCTCACAACTGGCCGGCGGCGCTGGTTGCCGGCGCTGCTGTTTGGCGCCGCGATCCAGTCGCACGTGATCCCCACCGTCATGGCCGGCGCGGGCGCGCTCATCCTCGTGTTCTTGGTCCACGGCGTCTCGATTCGCGACCGGGTCTGGCGTTTCCTCAGCGCCGTCGTGCCCGGCGTGTTGCTCGCGAGTTATTGGCTCGTGCCTTTCGAGAGCAACCTGCGGATGACCTCCGACTTCTCCTACGACAAAATCCGCGACTACCGAGCGCTGCTGCTCAAGTTCACGGCAACCAACTGTGCGACCGAGCCGTGCGGGTACAACTGGCCCGAGGCCGAGGTCGGTCACCTGCGTCTGGTGTTCGCGCTCGCTGCAATCGGACTGGTGATCGGCCTGTGGCGCCGCCGTCGTTTCACGATGTTCTTCACGCTCTACGGCGCGGTGGCCGCCGTCGGCGTTATCGCCATTCCCGACGGCAAGTTGTGGAACCCGCGGCTGGTGCCGTTTTGGGATCTGGCCGTGTACATGGTCGCCGCGGCGGCGCTGTACGAGTTGTACATCACCGCCCGACAGCTGTGGCGAGGACTTGTGGCGGCATTCCGGCGCGACGGCGCCGTCGGCGCTTTGTCGGTGCCCGTCGCGTGGCTTGGGCTCGCGGGCGCGTCGTTGCTCGCGCTCGGTCCGTTGTGGTTCACCGCTCGTTGGCTGCCTGGTACGCCAGCCGCGTGGGCGAAAAACGTGCCGATCATCGGTGAGAAGTACAGCGACAATCAGCCGACGAGCCCCGTGCCCGGCTGGTCGCGGGGCAACTTCATGGGTTACGAGGGCGACCCTCGTGACCCGAACCAAGTAAAACGTTGGGCTGACCATCGGGCAGTGATGAACTCGATTTACGACGTCGCCAAGGAAAAGGGCTGCGGCCGAGTGTTCATCGAGACCGGCCAGGACTCGGGGACCTGGGGCGGATCAACGCACTTGTGGACGTTGCCGTATTGGACCAATGGCTGCGTGAAGCCTTACGAGGGCATGTACTACGAGAGCTCGGCCACCACGGCCTACTGGTTCTTGGCCGAGGCCTGGGTCGGGCCGAAGGACACGCAGACGTTCCCGTATCTCCCATATCCCGCCGAGCGCAACATATTGATCGGCATGGAAATGATGAAGATGATGGGCGTCAAGTATCTGATGGCCTTTACTCCGGAGCTCTTGGCCGATGTCCGGGACCATCCAGAGATGTTCACTGAGGTCTCCAGCGCTGGCGACTGGCACGTTTTCACCATCGAGGGACGCCCGATCGTGGAAGCGCTCACCGCCGAGCCGGCGCGGCTGCCCGACTTCACCGACAAACTGACCGACCGTCTGGCGTGGTTCAAGCCACACCTGCGTGACTCCAAAGAGTGGCTCGACATCGCCACGCCGTGGTTCAACTCACCGCAACGTTACGAGGTGCCCCTGGTCGAGGGCGGGCTGAAGGAGTGGCAAGAGGTCTCTGTCACCTACACGACCACGACAACCACGTCGGTCGCGGGCCAGCCTGCCGCGCCAGCGGTGAAGCGGAAGTACGGCGAGGGCGTGTCAGTGAGTGAGCCCGAGGTGCGCCCGCTCCCCAAGGCGACCGTGTCGAACTTCGAGTGGGGCGACGACTGGGTGAGTTTCGACGTCGACCGTACGGGCGTGCCGGTGTTGGTGAAAGTGAGTTACTTCCCGAACTGGACTGTGAAGGGCGCCAAAGGCCCGTGGCGTTCGACGCCCAACTACATGGTCGTGGTGCCCACGAGCAAACACGTGGTTTTGCGCTACGAGGCGTCACCCGCCGACCGAGTCGGCTGGACGCTCACCCTCGTGGGTGGCTCGTGCGCTGTAGCCCTCGCGCGGCCGCGGCGGCGCCGGCTGATCGAGCGACGCGGATCGCGGCCAGGGCGGGGGAGCGGCGCGACGCCGGA
>CAZWPY010000122.1:0-6905 GCA_964635475.1 uncultured Acidimicrobiia bacterium | reverse complement strand
GCTACCGCTCTCGGGTCCGGCCTGGTGCTAGCGCGAGCGTCACGGCGAACCGGGCGCAGAAGCCGCTGAGCGCGGTTCGTCGGGGTGGTCTGGAAAGCACCGATCCTGCCCTTTGTTGAGATCAGGCGGGCCTTGAATGGCGCGCTCATGGCAGATCAGACTGAGAGCGGATATGAGAAGTGCATCGTGTGGGGTGAAACACCGGCTACGTAGTGGTAGCCGCGGGTGTGGGTTTGCCACTCGGGGCGCTTCCGCGCGGTTTCCCGGGTAGATGGCTGGCCGTGCCCGATACGTGGGCCCCCAGTCAGATCCGCGGCGCTACATCATCCTTCGCGAGCAGCCCGAACCGGGTGTTCCGGGCGAGCTTGCGTTCGGTGCGATTCGTGCGTCTGACGGGCTGAGGGTGGAACTGACCTGCCTGGTGCAACAGTCCCGATCGACTGTCGAGGCGATCGAGCACCTGCTTGACGATCACGGTCAAATGAGCCATCGATTGGTACAGACGATCTACGAGCTGTTTGTTGGTTGTGCTGTGACGTCCGAACTCGATGTCGGGTCGCTGGCCGCGGAGGACTTCGAAGTCGTTTGGTTGGTGAGCGAGCCACATTCGCGCCGGCTCGTCGACGAGCGAGCGAGTCAGCCGATCGAATGGCGACTTGGTGCGATCGCGACGACCGCGGAAGCTGTTGCGCAACTGGGCCGCGGCGGTTCTGCGCGGCCGATGGGGTTAACAGCATTGCTGGATTCCGACCTCTCCCCTGAGGACATTTTTGTCCGCGAGAGCGGCGACTTGGGATTGGTTGTACCTCGGGCGCTGTTGGGTCAGCCTTCGCGCCGCGTTGGCAATCTGCCGTCGGTTTGGACGCCGCCGGAGATTGAGCATGGCGCACCTCGGAGTCCGTCGTCTGAGGTGTGGTCGGTGGGAGCACTCGCGTTCTGGCTGGTCGTTGGCCAGCCGCCTGGACGCACGGCCGACACTGGCGCCCTGATGCGCGCGGCGCTTGTCGGAGTGCCTCGTCGGCGCAGCGTCTCGAGGCTCATCGGGCAGCTCCTCGACGCCGATCCTTCGAAGCGGCCGACCGATCTCTCGGCGTGGGCCAGCGAGCTTCGGCGCACCGTGTCGGGTGAACGGCGCCCCGAGCATTGGCTCCGCGTATCGGTCGGCGCGGTGGCCGGTGCCGCCGCAGTCGCCACGATCTTCGGCCTTTTCGCTCTCCTGCGTTTTCGCGGCGAGTCGGCGGGCTGTTTTCGACATGAACCAGTGGTCCAGTGGGGAGAGCTAGGCGCGGAGATTCAGAAGCTTGTCCGCAAGTCGGGTCTGTGTCAGCGAGGCGGCTCGATGCTCGGAGACATGCGGGTGTACGACTTGTTTGAGCCAGGAGAACGCTCCGAGCGAGCGGCCGTGGTGATTGATCCTCCAAACGACCCGCCGATGTTATTCCCGGATGGCTGGTACGACGCCTACGCCTCGGCCGGATTTGGTCTCGTTCCAACACTCGTGGGCTACCCGATCTCGGCGATTTGGCACGCCGACGGAAACTACTGGGAGGTTCCACTCACGGTCTCGGGGTCGCTTATCTCACCCAGTGTTGAGGCGCCGGCGTTCTGGGTTCCGACACAGGTTCGTTACCGATGGGATGAGCTGGGGGGCGCGGACGGCACGCTCGGCCTTCCGATGGCCAATCCCTACTCGCTTGGCAACGAGCTAGTCCTTGAATTCGAGCACGGCTCCATAAGAACCTCCGTGTTCGAGATACAGCCAAAGCCAATTCCGGCTGCCGACCTCGTCGTCGACTTGATTCCGCCTGGCGAAGCCAGAAAGGCCAAGTCCGAATTGGGTGACCTTCGGGGAAAGATCGTTAACCAGCGGATGGTCGTCGCATGGACTTTCGACGCCCGGGGTCGCCGGAGATGGGTACCAACAGGAGATGCCTGGACGTGTCTGCACGGAGAGACCAATTCGATCCCGGAGGAGGTACCTACGTACGTGCTGGCGCAGTTCCCGCTTGGTCCTGCGGCAGAGTGCCCCCTCGACGATGACGCCACCCACCACGACATGATCAAGCCGTTCGGCGGCAGGCCGCCGCGGGGCGAGACGCGCTGAGGGCTGCGCTACCCGACACCCCGAACCGGACCACGCCTTTGGCGGAGAGAGCGCGGAACTCGGTAGTCGAGTTGAGAGTCGCGGATGGACGCGACAGGCTCAGCGATCCATAGTCTGGATTTACCCGTTGATGGGGAAGGCGGCGTCCTCGAGTTTGCCTACTTCGGGGACGTCGCCAGCTTCGAGGCGTTGTAGGTCTGCGCGGGTGGGGGTTTCGACTTTGCGCAGTCGTGAGGCTTGGTTGGCGATCATCAATTCGAACAGATTGCGTACGGTGCGGCCGTTGCCAAAGCCCTTGTCGCGGGGTTGGGCCGCGAGCCACTCGCGCACACGCTCAATGCATCCGCGCGTGGGTTCGTAGTGGTTCTTGGCGCACTGACCACGAAACATCTGCAATAGCTCGTCGTCTGTGTAGTCGGGGAAGAAGATCGTCCGTGGAAAACGAGAGCGCAGTCCGGGGTTGGAGTTGATGAACTCGCGCATCTCTTCGGGGTAACCGGCCACGATCACCGCGAGGTCGTCGCGTTCGTCTTCCATGACCTTGACCAACGTGTTGATCGCTTCTTGGCCAAAGTCGTTGTCGCCGCCTTGTGCTAGCGCGTACGCCTCGTCGATCAACAACACGCCGCCGATCGCCGACTCGGCAACTTGGCGGGTCTTGGCTGCGGTCTGACCCACGTAGCCGGCCACGAGCCCGGAACGATCGCTTTCGACGAGCTGGCCGCGGCTCACGAGCTTGAGGGTCTGGAAGAAGCCCGCCAGCAGTCGAGCCACCGTCGTTTTGCCCGTACCGGGGTTGCCGACGAAGACCAGGTGGTGGCTGGTCTCCACCACGGGCAACTCGGCGTCTTTGCGCAACTGTTCGATGCGCAGCAAGTCGATGAGCCGGTGGATCTCTCGTTTGACGCCCTCCAGGCCGATGAGCGCGTCGAGGTCGGCTTCCAACTCGCTGAGCGGACGTGGCTCTGCGATGGGCGGCGCCGGCTCGGCCAGCGACGTGGCACCACCCGCGGTTGCCGTCGGCGGCCCAGCACCGGCGGGAGGCTGGCCAGTCGGTGGTTGGCCAGTCGGTGGTTGGCCGGCCGGTGGTTGGCCAGTCGGGGGCTGGTTCCCCGCAGCGTCGGAGCGAACGCCGTTTGCGTCGAGCGTGCGCACGAGCATCGTGCGGAACGCCTCAAGGTCGGCGAGCTCCTCGCTCGAGGTGAAGTCGTCGAGTGCACATACGCCATGAGCAATATCGAGGGCGAGTTCACCGTAACGACGAGCGCTGCGCTGCCCATCGTTGCGGTCAGCGGTTACCAATACGTTGAACAACGTGCTGGGTGCGTTCTTCCACGCCCGTTTGCCGGCGACGAGGCCGTCGGCGCGTAACGATGCGGGTGTGGCCGACAACATGTGTGGCAGCCACGGACCGGTCGACGCGATCAGCGCGAGAAGCTCGTTGTCGGTGTGGCGACCATCGGCGTCGATAAACGACGTTGCGATGTCGAAGGCCTCAAGGGCCAGTTCGGGCGGGCCGACCTTGGACGAGAGGCCCGAAAGGCGCGGCGCCAACTCGTTGACAAAACGCAACACGGTGTCGGCGAGAGCTCCCGTTGGCACGGCGTCGATCCTGTCACCAACGCAGGGGGATCACGAAACGGTGCTTCGCTGCCCGTGGGCGAGGCGGCGCCGCGCCAGCGCCGCGTTAGTCGAGTTCGAACTCGGCGTTGACCACCGCGCTGATCTCCTTCTCGATCGAGGTGGTGTCGTTCACCCCATAATCGGAGACTTCATCGGTGTAGAGCGGGTTGATCTGGAAGACCCCGGCGCGGGCGTCGCGCACGCCACGCACCTTCGACCCGGCCTTTTCGGCGATTGTCGTCGCCCGCGCACGAGCGTTTTCCGTGGCCAACGCGATCATGTCGAGCTTGAGATCGGCGATCTTTGTGTAGAAGTAACGCGGTGCGTCCGATTGGAACGCCACGCCTTGTTCGATCAGCTCGGTCGACGTGGTCGCGAGCCCGGCTATCTGTTGGACGTCGTTTGACGTGACCTTCACCTGCTGCCAGAGGCGGAACGCTTCGACCTGGTTGGTCGTGTTGCCCTCCTCGTCGAGGGCGTAGACGACCTCAGTGCTCACTGCGCCAAACTCGGTTGCGTCCTCGTCGATCCCTTGGTCTTCGAGGTAGCCGCCCACGGTGCTGGCCGCAGTCTTGATGCGGCCGTACGCCTCTGACAACGTCGGTGCCTGCGCGGTGAACGACGCCGTCCACACCGCGAGGTCAGAGGTGATCTGCTTCTTGGCCGACCCCGTTACGGCCACGGTGCGGGTGTGCGCGCGTGACTTGACGAAGGCCCGTGACGCCACCAGCGCGGAGGCAAATAGCGACACGCCGAGGATCGCGGCCACCACAATGGCCCAGCCGCCGGGTCGCGCCTCTCGCCCAGATCGCGGGGTGGCTCCGGTGGATGCGCCTTGTTCGTCAGCGGCCATGTCGCCCTCCCGCCCGCGATCGATACGGATCGTCGTGGTGTTGAGACTATGCCGCAGTCGACGGTCGAGGGGAGCCGGTGCTGGCAAGACTGGGGTAATGGCAACCAAGAGGACAGCCGCTGCGTCTCGCGCCGCGCACGTGGCCGACAGTCACGACCGCATCTCGGTGCGAGGAGCGCGCGAAAACAATCTGCAAGACGTGAGCCTGGAAATCCCGAAGCGGCGCCTCACGGTGTTCACCGGCGTTTCGGGTTCGGGCAAGAGCTCGTTGGTTTTCGCAACGATCGCCGCTGAGTCGCAGCGGCTCATCAATGAGACCTACAGCGCCTTCGTGCAAGGGTTTATGCCCTCGCAGTCGCGCCCCGACGTTGACCTCCTCGACGGCTTGACTACGGCGATCGTCGTCGATCAGGAGCGAATGGGTTCCAACCCGCGTTCGACTGTCGGCACCGCCACTGACGCCCATGCGATGTTGCGGATCCTGTTCAGCCGCCTTGGTGAGCCGCACGTCGGGCCGCCGAGCGCATTTGCCTTCAACGTGCCGTCGGTGACCGCTCGCGGCGTGATCACCGTCGAGAAGGGCCAGTCGAAAACCGAGAAGGCCACCTTCACCCGGCTGGGTGGCATGTGCCCACGATGCGATGGCACCGGCAAGGTGAGCGACTTCAACCTCGCGGCGATTTATGACGACTCCAAGTCGCTCGACGACGGCGCGCTCAATGTTCCTGGCTTCAGCATGGACGGCTGGTACGGCCGGATCTTTCGTGGCTCGGGCTACTTCGACATGGCAAAACCCATCAAGAAGTATTCGAAGAAGGAACTCAACGACCTGCTCTACCGCGAGCCCACCAAACTCAAGATCGACGGCATCAACCTCACCTATCAGGGCCTGATCCCCCAGATCCAGAAGTCGTACCTCTCTAAGGACGTCGAGGCGATGCAGCCGCACGTCCGCGCCTTTGTTGAGCGAGCCGTTGTATTTGGCGTGTGTCCGGAATGCGACGGCACCCGCCTCGCGGCAGCGGCGCGCTCGTCACGAATCGGTGGCGTGAACATTGCCGATGCGGCGGCGATGCAGATCTCCGACCTCGCCGTGTGGGTGCGCGAGCTGAAGGACCTGTCGGTGGCGCCACTGCTCGACGCGCTGAGGGCGCTACTCGACTCGTTTGTCGAGATCGGTCTTGGCTATCTCAGTCTCGACCGGCCGACGGGCACGTTGTCGGGCGGCGAGTCACAACGCACGAAGATGATTCGCCACCTCGGTTCCTCCTTGACCGACGTGTCGTACGTGTTCGACGAGCCCACGATCGGGCTGCACCCGCACGACATAGCAAAGATGAACGAGTTGCTGCTGCGTCTGCGCGACAAGGGCAACACGGTCTTGGTAGTGGAGCACAAGCCCGAAACGATCGAGATCGCCGATCACGTCGTCGACCTCGGACCAGGCGCTGGCGCGGCCGGCGGCACGATCTGTTTCGAAGGCACTGTTAGTGGTCTGCGACAAAGCGCCACGGTGACGGGTCGTCACCTCGACGACAGGGCCTCGTTGAAGCAGCGGGTGCGGTCACCAAAGGGGAAATTGGACGTCCGTGGCGCCAGCTCCCACAACCTGCGCAACGTCGATGTCGACATCCCGCTCGGGGTGCTCGTAGTGGTGACCGGCGTGGCTGGTTCGGGCAAGAGCTCGTTGATCCACGGGTCGGTGTCTTCGCGAGACGGGGTAGTCGCCATCGACCAGACGCCGATCAAGGGCTCGCGCCGTAGCAATCCCGCGACCTACTCGGGCGTCTTGGAACCGATTCGTAAGGCTTTCGCCAAGGCTCACGGAGTCAAGCCGGCTCTGTTCAGCGCTAACTCTGAGGGAGCGTGCCCGACCTGCAATGGAGCGGGCGTGGTGTTCACCGACTTGGGGATCATGGCCACGGTCGCGAGCGTGTGTGAGGAGTGCGAGGGCAAACGTTTCCACAGCTCGGTCCTGGAGTATCGCCTCGGTGGCGCCAACATCAGCGATGTATTGGAGATGTCGGTCGCGACAGCTGCCGAACTGTTTGCCGACGGTCCGGCCGCGACGCCCGCTGCCCATGCCGGACTCACGCGGCTAATCGATGTTGGCCTCGGCTACGTCACGCTCGGCCAGCCGCTCACGACGTTGTCGGGCGGTGAGCGGCAACGGCTGAAACTTGCCGTGGCCATGTCGGAGAAGGGCGATATTTACGTGCTCGATGAGCCGACTGCCGGCCTACACCTGGCCGACGTCGAGCAGCTGCTGGAACTGCTTGATCGTTTGGTCGACTCGGGCAAGTCGGTGATCGTGATCGAGCACCA
>CAZWPY010000121.1:0-6955 GCA_964635475.1 uncultured Acidimicrobiia bacterium | reverse complement strand
ACGCAGAGTGATTCACATCCGTGATGGTGGTTGTGTGTTTCCTGGGTGTCGGGCATCACCGCACATCGTCGATATCCACCACGTGGTTCCCTGGAACCACGGCGGAGCAACCAACGTCGAGCAGCTCGCGAGTTTGTGTCGAACACATCACGGGATCACCCACTCGCGGGGCTGGAGCATGAGCATCACCCCAAACGGGTTTAGATGGGTCACACCCACCGGCAACACGTTGCTCAGCCAGCGACACGGAGTGATGACCAAACCGCCGCCGTGAGTCGAGCGCAGCCGTGAGCGCCCGAATGCTCAAGCGCCCGAACTAGCCCAACGAGTAGCGACGTACTTCTCGACCTCCGCCGCGTCGTCGATGACCCTCGTGCCGTTATTCATCCGCACATAGAACATCTGCTTCTTGTGGTGCTGGCCGTTCTTGTCGACGACAGTGACGTCGGCGTGGACGGGGTGGCCGCTGGGTCGCACGTGAACGCGGCATAGGTCGCGGCCGTCGACAGTGTGGATCTGCGTCGTAACGTTGGTCGCGGCTGCGGCGCCGACGGCGTTGAGAACCGCCTGGGTAAGCGCGAGCTGGAACAGGTCGGCGTCGTCTTTGCCGTCCTTACGAAGCGTTGCGTAGTCGGACTCAAGGCCGAGCACTACCCCATCGTCGGCGACGCCAACGAGGAGCGTGCCACCCTCACGACTATTGAGGAATCCCGTGATGGTCTTGAGCACGGCGGTCTCAACCGGCTTCGACACGGCTGCGGCCTTGAGGTCCCAGCGCAGTGTCGACTTGTACTCGAGGTACGCGTCCTCCCCGCGGGCGAGCAACTCGCCAATCGGGCAGTGCTCCTGGTGGGCGACCTTGGCGCGGCCATAGATGAGCGGGAGGTAGGCGGCGATCACGTCGGAGCGGAAGTCCGCGTTGTCGAGGATGCGGTAGGTGAGGTCTTGGCTCTCGTTGAGTCGTTGCACGACGGCGTCGTCGAAGCGCTGCTCGAATGCGATGCGGAAGTTGTCGACGGTGTTAGCCGCCGCCTGCTGCTGTAGGGCGACGTCGTTCACCAGCGAGGCGGCGATGCTCTCGAAGTGGAGCCGGTCGGCTTCGGTCAGCTTCAGGCCATACCGGTCATTGAGCGTCGCGATGATGTGCGATAGCAACTCCTCGCCAGGCTCGGCCCGGCGCCCGGTCGGGTTGAAGATGGTTTGGACCTCGCCGGTCTCGCTCGTGAGCGCGACCGAACCCTCAAAGGTGAGCTCGTGGCGCAGGTGGGTGAGCTCGATCTCCCCGCCGAGATCGAGGGAGGTGCCGGGATCGCGGCGGATGAACGCGGCAAGCGCCCGACAAAATGTGTAGTCCCGTTCGAGCTTGATGTCGCCGAAGCTGACAAGTTGTGCGAGGAACGCATAGGTGCGCACGAATCGGTCGAGCGCATCGCGGAAGCCATCCTGTGCGTCGTCGTCGAGGCCCCCGAATCGGTCGATCGAGGGCTGGAGTGCCGCGTGAATGCGCGCGTGATCCGCCGCATTCGCCATGGTGAGCAGTAGGCCCGTGACACGTTCAACCTCGTCGACGTACAGCACCCCAAACGGATCGAGCGCGGCTCGGGTGTCGTAGAGCAGGTTCGGGTCGGTCGGCGGCGCGACGGTGCGCCCGAACCACGGCTCGAATGCATCGCGGATGGCGCCAGCGTCGTTGCGAAAGTCGAGCACGAACGTCGCGTCTTTGCCGTCGAACGTGCGGTTGAGGCGCGACAGCGTCTGCACCGCAGCGAGACCCGTCAGGACCTTGTCGACGTACATGGCATACAGCAGCGGCTGGTCGAAGCCGGTCTGGTACTTCTCGGCGACCACGAGCACTTGGCCCTCATCATTGAACCGTTGCGCAGTCTGGCTGTCGGGGAAGCCGTTCATTTTGGCTTCAGTGAGGTCGATGCCCTCATCATTGACAGTTCCGGAGAACGCAACGAACACGGTGACGTCGCCGTAGCCGTGGCTGGCGAGGTACTTGTCGAGCGCCCGCTTGTAGCGCACGGCGTGAAGACGCGAGGCGGTAACGACCATCGCCTTCGCGCGGCCACCGATCTTGTGCGCGACGTGGGCCCGGAAGTGCTCGACAATGATCTCGGCCTTTTGCGCCAAGTTGTGCTCGTGCAAATTGACGAACCGGGCGATCGCCCGCCGCGCGGCCGGGGCTTGGTACTTCGGGTCGTCGGATACAGCCTTCTCGATACGCCAGTACGTGTCATAGGTGACGTAGTTGGCGAGCACGTCGAGGATGAACCCTTCTTCGATCGCCTGGCGCATCGAGTACAGGTGGAACGGCTCGAAACGATTGGTCGACGGGTTCTTCGTGCCGAACAACTCGAGGGTCTTGGCCTTCGGTGTCGCCGTGAACGCGAAGAAGCTCAAGTTGGTCGGCATCCCGCGGGCGGCCACAGCCTTGGCGAGGGCCTCCTCGACGGGGTCCTCGGGAGTGGCGAGGAGGCCCATGTCCTCGGCCTCAGCGGCGGTCAATTCTTGTTCCGCGGTAGCGCCGAGCGCGAGGCGCAGGTCCTTCGCGGCTTCACCGGTCTGTGAGGAGTGCGCCTCATCCACAATCACGGCGTAGCGGCGCTGGCCGAGCTGCGCGGCCTTGTCGAGGATGAACGGGAACTTTTGCAGCGTGGTGATCACGATTCGCGACTGCTGCCCGGCGAGAGCGTCGGCAAGCTGTCCGGAGTCCGCGTCGATCTTCGCAACGACTCCATGGGCGTGCTCGAACTGATAGATCGTGTCCTGGAGCTGACGGTCGAGCACGACCCGGTCGGTGATCACGATCACCTTGTCGAACACCTTCGTGTCGGCGGTGTCGTGCAGCGACGACAGCCGGTGCGCAAGCCACGCGATCGTGTTCGACTTACCCGAGCCCGCCGAGTGCTGCACCAAATACTTCTGGCCAACGCCGTGGGTGCGAGCGTGCGATTCGAGCGCGAGCACAGCGTCCCACTGGTGCAGCCGCGGGAAGATCACCACCGGCGCGGCCTTCGAGCCTTTCGCCGGCTGTTCGACGTGCACGAAACGCGCGAGCAGATCGAGCCATGCGTCGCGCTGCCAAACCCGCTCCCACAGGTAGGCGGTGCGGTGACCCGCCGGGTTTGCCGGGTTCCCCGCCCCACCGCTGTCGCCGAGGTTGAACGGTAAGAACCGCGTCGACTCACCAGCGAGTCGGGTCGTCATCGCCACCCGCTCGGTGTCGAGCGCGAAGTGCACCAACGCTCGGCGCGACAACGCCGGTGCCGCCGGATCCCGATCGGTGCGGTACTGGGCGATCGCGTCCTCGACGCTTTGCCCAGTGAGCGCGTTCTTCAGTTCCGCCGTCGCAACCAGCAAGCCGTTGACGAAGAACCCGAGGTCGATCGTCTTCATCGACCCTGCTTGGTACGCGAGCTGGCGGGTGACGTTCACGCGGTTCGCCCCGTACAGGCGCACCAGTTCGGGCGTGAGGCCATGCGCGGGCCGGAAGTACGCGAGGCGGATCGTCACCCCGTGATCGACGACGCCGTGACGCAGCACATCAAGCGTGCCGCGCTTGTCGATCTCCGTTGCGAGCCGGGCAACAAACTTCGTCTGCGCACCCGGCAGGCCGCCGTGGAGTTGCTTGAGCCGCTCCCACGCATCGACCTGGGTGGCGCCGATGAACTCAAACAGATCCTCAGTGTCGATCCCGGTCAACGGGTCGAAAGCGGGCGGCCGCGCCTGGCCCGGTCCCTTCAGGTAGTCGTAGCCGCCGCGCTCCACCAGCCAAGCGGCGACGTACTCCTCGAACGCTGCCTCGGTTGGTTTCATTACACCTCGACGGCTATCCGGTTGAGGACGCGCCTCGTGAGTTCCTCGAAGAAGGCATAAGCGGCGGTGACGGCCTTTTGGTGCGCCCCGATCGCTCCATCGGCAGAGCGGAGTTTGAAGATCGGCTTGCGGGCTTCCTGGGCCATCGGAATGAGGCTGTGGAAGTGCTTGACAAGCCCCAGGCAATTCGGGTCCTCTTCGGCCTTCGGTGCAGACTCGTCGTGGCGTCCGAGAACCGACTCGCGGTATTCGGCGGGCGCGCGCTTGACCCAGCGGTCGTAGGCGCCGACGGCTCGATCGACGCGGACGCCGTGCTGAAGGACTACATACCCGGTGGGTTCCATCCCGCCCTCAGGGAGCCACAGGTCCGCGGCGGGGTTCTTTGGCCTGCGCTCGGCCCACTCCTTTCGCCATGAGCGCAGTGTCGGGCCGAGGTTGCGCAGCCCCTGAATCGAGTACAGGTCAGGAGAGAGTGGCACGACGACATGGTCGCTGGCCACCATCGCTACGCGGTTGATCGCCCCGAGGCTCGGCCCCACATCGACGAGCACGACCTGGGCGTCGACCGACTCGGCCGCTGCCTTGATAGCGCGTGCGACCGCTGAGACCACACGGAAGGCGCGGGGGTTCGCATCGAGACAGTAGGGCCACTGCTGGCCGAACTCCTGTTCGGCGCGTGCCAAGCGAAGGTCGCCGGCGAGCAGGTTGAGCCGAGGAGCGACCCTCTGAACCTCCACGGTCTCGAGGTCGCCCACCCCATCGAGGAGGGGGGAGATGGCGCCGTAGATCGTCTGTCGCCTCCCCTCCCACAGCTTCTCGACGCGGTCGGCATCGACGCAGGCCGCGGTGAGGTTGGCTTGGGGATCGAGGTCCGCGGCGAGCACGGTCACCCCCAAATCGGCCGCCATCCAGGCGAGGTGATACACAAGGGTGGTCTTGCCCACACCACCCTTGTTGTTGAAGAAGGACACCACGGGCGTGGTCATTCGAACCTCACGATGGCGAGAACGTGGGTCGGCGTGGGGGTGAGTTCGAGCGGCGGGTTTCCGTTCCTTGCCAGTGCAGATCGCGCCACCTCGATGCCAACACCAAACTTCTGCACGTATCCGAGCTGACCCAACAAGCCCGCTAGGGAGGGGTTGCGATAGTCCGTCACGCCTGGCTGGCCGAACGTCTCAAGCGTGACCTGCCCGAACGGCCCTCCGGGCGAGACGATCTCGACCCGATCCCTGAACCAACTGATGCGCACAGGGGCGTTGGTTCCTTCGTACACACGGTGTATCAGCGCGTTCCGGACAAGCTGTTGAATCGCCTCAAACGGCGCATCCGGCCTGCGTGTTTCCCGCTCCTCGCCAGCGAAGACGACCCGCGTACCGACGTTGGCGCGAACGACTTCGTCGACGTCTCGCATGATCTGGGGCAAGGGTCCCGAGAGGCGATGCGTACTCAAGATCGGGTCGCTCAGCTCTGTCCCGTCGAAGCGGTTGAACTGGAGATACGCCCCAGCGAGGTGCGCCTCGGGCTCGATGCCACAGACAAGTAGGCCGGTGGGAGTCGCGCGTCCGTCAGGATCGGTCAGGCGCAGTGCCGCCAGTTGCTGCCCGATCGGGCGATTGTTATCCGCGAGGACATCGGGATCTACGAGCTGGGGCAGGATCTCGGTCCGGAAGACGTCGAGCGCGAGGTCCTGGACACCGGCCGAAGCGAGTGGACGGCAATCGAACGCGAGGTTCGCCAGCCGACGTCTCTCGGTGAGTCGTCGCTCCTCGTCTGGTGTGGCGACAGCACGCCGGGGGCCAACCCGAATCCACACGCGTCCGCGGACCGCGACGGGAGGGCTTGAGTGCGGTTGAACGATCGCCACCGCCACCTCCACTCCGTTGATCGCGAGTCTTCTGACTTCCATCGACGGGAACGGCACAATTGATCCGTCGTCTCGCATGAAGGACAACTGCTGCAGAAGTTGGTCGGTGATCGGAAGGCTGCAGGGAGATCCTGCGTCATCAACGCCGACCGCAACCACGCCGGGGAAACCGGAAGCGGGCAAGTCGTTGGCGAACGCGCAAATCGCTTCGCGGATCTTCTCGCCGTCGGACATCGACTGCTTTCGTTCGACCCTTTCGGACTCGGGGCCCGTGATGAGGGCCGCCAGTTCTGCGTCGTTCACACGCGAACGCTCCTCCCCTGACTCAGCACCGCCACGCGTGACGCTACTGCTCATGAACCTTGCGAATCAGCCGGCCCGACAACCGCAACGACCCCATGAGCCCAGAGAGGTCCGGGTTGGGCAGGCTTCGCTCCAGGCTGTCCCGACGCCCGAGCGCCCGCTCCGCTCCGACAACGCCGGCAAGAGATCCGGATCCCAGCACAATCGCGGATCTGGCGGCAGCAGCTTCGGCACCAATGCCCGATAGCCGGTTATCTGCTTCTCCCACCTGCCCGCCCGCGTGCTCACGACAGCCTCATTCCAGCGCTTTGGAACAAGCGGTTCCGGGCTTTCCCCTAATTCCAGAGCTGGTCGTCGCGTTGGATTGGATGACTCATCGCCCACGGAGTCTTCGGTTCGCGGCGACGAGGTCGAACACCTCCGAGTCGAACCCGTCGGGCGCCCACGCGACCATCGCTTTGTGCTCCGGATCCTTTGGGTCACTCAGCGCTTCGAGGAGGCGCTCGTAGCCCGGGAAGCCGCCACAGTCCTCCGGCGGGCACGCTCGCGCACCGTCGAGGCACAGCGGGTAACGCGTGCCCTCGCCGGGCGACTCAATCGCCTCGGCCACTACGTCGTGTTCCCACCCGTCGCCGAAGTCGTAGTCCCATCGCAACGACGAACCGACCCGCGGCAGGAGGTGCTTCACCGTGGCCGCCTTTTCGTTGATCACGTAGTCGACATCGTCGTCCGGTTCGCCGAACGAGATCCCGCCGACGTCGAACACGTGCAGGTGGTAGCCCTGCCAGCCCATCACTCGCTCCAGCGCTCGGTTGAACTTCGGCAACGACGTCTCCGACCGCACCACAAGGCGTCGCCACACCGGGGGCTCGACGTCACGCAACGACACCCGCAACACGTGCACCGTCGGTCCAAACGGAATCACGACGCCTCCTCAGCGATCCCTCGTGCAATGTCGAGCTGACC
>CAZWPY010000120.1:0-7440 GCA_964635475.1 uncultured Acidimicrobiia bacterium | reverse complement strand
CGGCCTCGATCACCGGCGTCCCCAACGGCGGCGTCGCGACCGCCACCTCAGCGGCCACCACCTCAGCGGTCGCCATCTCGGCAACCGCCTCAGCGGCCGCAACGGCCGCATCAGCCGCAGCCGCACCTACCTCGGGCGTCGTCGGCTCTGCCAGCTCGCGCCGACGCCGTGAGCCCGTCGGTTCGGGAGCAAGCTCGGCCAACGGCGGCATCACAAACGCCGAATCGTCGAGCTGCGCGCCGATGTCGTCGAACAGGCGACTCACGCTGTCGAGGCTCGATCGCAACGCCTGGCGTTCGCGCAGCAGTTGCGCGATCTGCTCGGCCGCCAAGTCTCGGCGCCGTTGTAGTTCGGCGATCACACGTTCACGAACCGACTTGGCCTCGTCGATCATCGAGCGGCCGATCTCTTTGGCCCGCTCCATCTCGTGTAGCGCCTCACGGGCCGCCGCACGCCGCACGTCTGAGGACTCGGTCTCCGCGCTGCGCCGGGTCTGCTCCGCCCACGCCGCGGCCTCTTGGCGCACCTGGGTCGATTCGTCGTGCGCCGCCTGTCGCAACGACTGCGCTCGCTCTTCGGCCCGGGCATACAGCTCGGCGGCCGCCTCGCGGGCGCTGCGCAACACGCGGGTCGTTTCCTCGCCGAGCTTCACCATCAACTCGTCTTCGTCCAAGTCGATGACCCGCGCCGTCAAACGGCCCTCAAGTTCGACAATGCGAGCTTCGAGTCGGGCCACCCGCGCCTGCGAGGTACGTACCGCTTCGGCGACCCGATCGAGGAAATGGCGAACTTCACGCTGGTCGAAACCCTTGCGGGCTTGACCAAAGGTCCGAATCGCGATCGATTCGGGGTCAAGTGAGTCGGCGCTGCCAACCACGAGGTCAGTCATCTCCGCAGCGTAGAAGCTGAGCTGTCACAGGTGGTGGTTATGTTGCTCATGAGGCTGCTACTCCTCTCCCGCCGTTACGCGGTTCGCAGGTGTGGCTAACGCGCCGCAGGCGCCGGGCCTTCGTTATGCGGCCTCGGTCACGGGGGTCACGTCGAGCACCTCTTGGGCGTTTGCGCCCTTTAGGTCGGCCAGTACCTCCAGCGCGTCGTCCAGCGTCTGCACTCCGCGCACCTCCAGGTCACCGGCGTTTCGTTTCGCCTCTGCCAGCTCGGCTTTAGGCACGAGCATCAGAGTCGCACCGGCGCGGCGCGCCGCGAGCGCCTTTTGGCGAATCCCGCCGACGAGTCCGACACTTCCATCGGGCTGAATCGTCCCGGTCACCGCCACCTCGGCGCCGCCGGCGAGTTCGCCGTCGGTCAGTCGGTCGATCAAGCCGAGAGTGAACGCGAGCCCGGCTGAAGGTCCGCCGATGTTTTCAGAGTCGATCGACACCTCGAAGGGATAGTTGAAACTCTGATTGGCAGTCTCGATCAGCACCCCGAGGATCGTGCGACCTTCACGTTCGACCAGCTTGGCCGACACGTCGCGTTCAGCGCCCTGTCGACGGACACGCAGCGTCAACAAGTCGCCGGGTTTGTGCGCTTCGATCACGTCGACCAAGTCACCCATCAACAACGTCTTGGTGCCGTCGGCCTCCACCACCACGTCGCCTTGCCGCAGCACCTCGGCGGCAGGAACCGTCGGGTCGATGTCGTTCACGAACACCCCGTCACCGTTTTCTGTCACCTCGTAACCAAGGCGGCGCAACGCGACATACATCGCCACTTGTTTCGAGTCCGACATCGCCGCCACGTTTTGCTCGCGATACTCCTGCGGCGACGCGGTGCCGAAAACCTCCTCGGTCTCGTGCACGTCGACATCGTCGTCGACCCATCCCGAAAGCGCTTCGCCGAGAAAACGCGTTTGCGCGACCGACACCGAGAGCAAGAAGAAGTCGCCGCTCGGCTCGTAGCTGTGGTCGGGTGCGACCGAGATCAACGAGTCGACCCCACGTGCCGAGCCGGGGCTGATGAGGACATACGACTTCGGGAACGCCAACACGCCAACCAGCAGTGCGGGCACCAACAACCACGCCCAACGGCGTTTACGTTTCGGCTGCGAGGCAGGTGGGGTCCACTCACGGGGAGCAGTCAGAACCAATTCCGCCGGCTGGTCGCCGTGCGCCGCCGCGCCGGGCGCGCCCCACGGCGCAGTCGTTGGAGCCGCTGGCACAGGAGAAGGCGCGCTCGGTGCCCCGGAGTCGTTCATGGGACATCAAGCCTGCCATGTCGTTTCGCAGCAGTTTGCTCGCGGCACTCTCTGGCAGGATCGGCCCATGCAACGTTGGGAGGTCGTGCGCGCCGGCCACAGCGGAGACCACACGCTCGCACGCGACTCGCTCACCCACGCCGACCCCGCGTTGCGCGCGTCTGCCCTCGACGCACTCGCGCGGCTCCACACCCTCACGACACAACAGCTGGCTCACGCGCTCGGCGATCCCGACGCGTCGGTGCGCACACGTGCCGCCTGGTGTGCCGCACGCAACCCACTCGGTGCGACACCGCAGATCGCGGCCCTTCTGCAGGCCTTGCTTCACGACGACGACTCACGCGTGTGCGAGATGGCCGCTTTCGCCTTGGGCGAGACCCAGAGCCATTCCGCGATTGCCGACCTGTGTCACGTGGCCTCCGACCACAACGACGCCCTGTGCCGCGAATCGGCAATCGCCGCGCTCGGTTGCATCGGCGATCGCGCCGGCCTGCCGACAGTGCTCGGCGGACTCGACGATGTCGCCACTGTGCGCCGCCGCGCCGTGATCGCGCTCGCTGCTTTCGACGGGCCAGAGGTGGATGCGGCACTCGCTCGTGCCCGCGCCGACCGCGACTCGCAAGTGCGGCAAAGCGCCGAGGACCTCAGCCACCCAGCCCCCGCTGATGACGACGCCGAAGCCGAAGCCGAAGCCGAAGCCGAGGCCGATGACGAAGCCGAAGCCGAAGCCGCTACACCTGACGGCGCAGCAACAAAACGCTAACGATCGGCCCCGACGAACATCGACTTCAAGTCGTCGAAGTTCTCGATACAACGGCCCGCGCCCAACACCACCGACTCAAGCGGCATCTCCACCAAATTCACCGGGGTCCGCGTGTCGTCGGAGATGCGTTGCGCAAGCCCGGGCAAAAGCCCGCCACCACCGACCAGGTTGATCCCATACAAACTCAAGTCCTGCGCCAATTCCGGCGGCGTCTTCGACAGGCACCGGATCACCGCGTCGACGATCGCTCGAACTTGCTCCTCCACCGCGACGGCAATCTCGCTCGAGCGCAGCACGATCTTCTTCGGCAGACCCGACATCAAGTCGCGCCCGCGCACCTCCGCGAGCCGTTCCTCGACCACGGGTTGCGCGCAACCGATCGTGATCTTGATTTCCTCCGCGGTCCGTTCGCCGATGGCCATGCCGTGTTCACGTTTCACGTACGTCTGGATCGACGCGTCGAGGTCGAAACTGCCCACACGAATCGCCTGCAGCGCCACCACGCCGCCGAGCGACATGACGGCAACTTCGGTGGTACCGCCACCGATATCGATCACCATGTTGCCCATCGGTTCGTTGATCGGCAGTTCCGCTCCGATGGCTGCGGCGACCGGCTGCTCGATCAAAAACGCCCCCGCGGCACCCGCGCGGCGCGCGGCCTCCTCGACGGCACGGCGCTCGACGGTAGTGATCGCCGATGGCACGCAGATCAATACCCGCGGCCGCGAAAGTCGCGACAGACCGCTGCGCTCCAAAAGCAAGCGGATCATTCGTTGGGTGACGTCGAAGTCGGTGATCGCGCCCTTACGAAGGGGCCGCACCGCGACGATGTACGACGGGGTGCGGCCGATCATGTGCCAGGCCTCGTGCCCGACGGCCAAAACCTCGCGCGTTTGTTCATTGAGCGCGATCACGGTCGGCTCATTTAGAACGATCCCCTGACCTTTGGCGTACACCAACGTGTTCGCCGTGCCGAGGTCGATGGCGAGGTCTCTAGCCAGGGTCGCCTCCGCCGCCGTGTTGGGGATCTAAGGCCCGCAACTCCCGCTGAAATCGAGTCATCGGATCGTCACCGACGCGCGGCCGCCGCCGCACAAACCACAACACGCCCGAACCCACTGCAATGAGCAACACCAGACCGATGAGATACACAACCCCGTTCACAACACGTCCTTTTCGACCAGTTCCTGCTTCCAGATCGGCACCCGGGCCTTGATCTGACTCACCAGCCAGTCCATGGCCGCGAGCGCTTCCCCACGATGAGGAGACGACAACACCACAACCAGCGCCGCCTCGCCGATCCGCACGACGCCAGTGCGGTGCGCGACCCAAAGGCGGCGGATTCCCCAACGTAGGCCCGCCGCCGAGGCGAGCCGGACCAGCTCATCGTAGGCACCACGCTCGTAGGCCTCGTACTGCAACCCAACCACGCTGCCCACACCCACGGGCGCAACGTCGGCTCGCGGGACACCAACGAAGGTCAACACCGCTCCACACGAAGGATCCTCGACCCACGCGATAGCCGATCCGACGTCGATCGGTGTCGGCCCGACATGGGCGACGACAGCCGGCACAACAGCGGATGGGTCGCCAAGGGCACGCGCGGCGTCGATCAACTCGTGTCCCATGGCGCTCCCATCGTACGAGGCCGCACGCGCTCACGTCGCTTCGCGCGACGGCCGCGGCGGGGTTCGCGTCGGTAACCTGGGGCCGTGACTGATCTGGGCGCTTCTGGTCCAGACGACGTCGAGCCCGGCGCAAACGACGTCGAGCGCCACGACCCCAGTTCCGCAGGGTCTCGCGACCACCGACAGGGCGCCGACGATTCGACCTTCGCTGCGGATCCACAGCCGTTGGCGCCCGACGACGCGGAGCTCGATGACGAGGATTTCGAGGACTTCGCGGCGGCACACCCCGCGTCCAGCGTCGGCGCTCGGGGCGCCGACACGCCCGCGCCGCACCAGCGGTCGTGGCGCCATCCCTCCGAGCTGGCCGGTTTGGCCGTCACCGATGGCCCGAGGCCGACACGGCGGTGGGCCGGGGCTGCGCTCGTCGCCGGCTCGCTCGGCCTCGCGGGGTTGGCCGGACTCGCGCTCGTGAGCAACGCGGGTTCAGGCTCGTCGCGCAACGAACCGTTCCGCTGGCTGAGCAACGACGGCGACCAGGAGAAGCCCAATGCCGACGACATCCGCTCGGCGCAACGAGTTCGCGACGGGATCGTTCGGATCAGCTCGGCGCCCGCCTTGGCGGTGGGCACGGGGGTCGTCATCGACGGGCGTGGCTACATCCTCACGTCGAGCGCCCTCGTGTCTGACTCGACCACTGTCGTGGTCGAACTCGCCACCGGGGAGGTGCTCGCGGGCCGGGTGATCGGCACAGCAGCCGAACACGACCTCGCTGTGGTCAAGGTTTCCGCGCCCGGCCTCGAAGCCTTGGCCTTCGCACCAGCACCAACTGGAGCTGTCGAGCACGTATTGACCGTCGCCGCCGCCCCTGTACAAGGGGCCGGCCTATGGCTTGCTGTCGGGCCGTTGAGCGAGCCAGCCGACGTAACCACCGCCGACATCGTCGCCCAACCGAGCTACATGGACCTCGGCGTGCAACTTCCCACGATTGCCGTCGGTGCACCCGTCCTCGACGACCTCGGCCGCGTGCTCGGGCTGGTGCACCAGTCGTCGGCGACTCCGGTAGTTGCCCGCGACGTCATGCCAAACATGCCGAGCCGGTATTCACCGCCGGCGGCTTCACGCGTGGTGATGGCGGCAAACTTCGAGCCGCAGATCGCGCAGTGGATCATCAACGACCAAGGTCGGGCCGGCTGGTTCGGCGTGACGTGCGTCGATTTCGACGGGCTCGCCAACGCGGGTGGACTGCACACCCAAGGCGCACTGGTAGCCGCCATTGAGTCGGGCAGCCCGTCCGACGTCGCCGGCTTGACCCAGGGCGACATCATCTTGCAGGTCAACGACATCGTGGTGACCGACGCCGCGACGTTCTCCGGGCTCGTGCGCCACCTCGGCCCCGGCGACCACGTCCGCTTGCGCGTTTTACGCAACGGCGAGCCGCTGCGTCTGGCGGCAATGGTGGTCGAGGCCAAAGCCTCCTGACCCTGGGAACTACACGACCCCTGTGGGGCCGACCAGCGCTTGCGGCAGGTGAACGACCGTTGCAACCTGACAACGGGCCCAGCGGCAGCTAACGCCGGGCCCGGCGCGCCAAGGTCGCCAAGCCGACCAGGCCCGCGCCCACCCCCGTGGCAACAGCCGCGAGCGTCAGTTCCTGGCGGTAACGGCCGAAGAGCCGGTCGACGGGCGTCTCGGGACGGGCCGCGACGAGCGCCTCCTCATTGGTGTTTTGCGGCGCCCAGCCCAAGGCCCGCAGTCGGTCGTTGGCGACAACCCACGGATACAACACGTAGGCCATCACCGGCGGCGGCGTCGCACGCGTCGCCCGCAACGCACGGGCGGCTGGCGCCATGACCCGCGCAGCGAGCCCCAGTCCCATGCCGCCAAAGGACGCAACGTCGGCACCGGCAACCCACCCATCGGGGGCTGCGTTGATCGGGCCGCTCACGTCGGCCTCGGCCACCACCAACAACGCGCCGACCAAATCGTCGACCGACAGCGATTGCCACGGCGGCGCTGACCACTCCGCCGCGTCGGTCACAGGGCGAATGTCGGCTCGCCACAACGCTCGCAGAAGCGGGTTCTTCGCGAGCGATATCACCGGCGCGGCTCGCAGCGCGCAGCCCGAACGTTGTGCAGATTCACCAACCCACTCGTCGAGCAGACGTTCGCCCTCGGCCCAGTAGAAGGCCGCGTCGAATCCGGGGACCGGTCGAGCGGGCGCGCCCTCGGTCAACGGCACGGCGTTAGTCGGCCACGCGCCGTACACCGTCGCCGACGACAACACGACTAGCCGCGAGACGTTGTGTCGCGCGGCGAGTTCAGTCGCCACTCGCACCGGGTGTGCTTCCGCGTAACTCCGACGGCCGAACTGCCCATCGGGGTCGGTCAACACCATGCCAACGTCGGCCCCCTCCCAGGCCGTCGACACCCGCCACGGCCCCCCGCGACCAAGTCGCGCGCCGGCCAGTGGGTGCGCCGGGTCCGAAAAAACTACGCGACTCATCAGCCGTACGATGCCTTGCATGAGCGACGGAGGTCCATTCGAGGCGTTCGACGGAGCGCCGATGTGGCAAGCGTTTGCCCACATGCTGTCGGCCAATCCGTCCCAGGGTTGGGACATCGCACGCCAAGTCGGCCTCGCAAGCGCCACCGCGGGCGAGCCGGAAGCCAATCCCGATCCCGCGTCGCGTTCACGTTGGGAGGACCTGGCGCCCATCGCCGCGCAACGTGTGGCCGAGGTCACCGGCATCGACGTGACATCGGCGAACGTCGACGTGCTCAACCGCAGCGCGTGGGTCGTACGGGCGCTCGACGCCTACCGGCCAATCCTCGAAAAGATCGACCTCACAGCG
>CAZWPY010000119.1:0-7575 GCA_964635475.1 uncultured Acidimicrobiia bacterium | reverse complement strand
GAGATCCAAATGACCAACGACTACCCGGTGATCCGACCTTGCCGTTGCCGCCACCACACTTCAATCGACGAACCCCACGAGCGCAGTGCGCTGGTGAACGACTGACCTACGACGCACTCGATGTATTCATCGCCGGACTACTGGAGGCCGACGCGGCTGGGCGGATGAGGCGCGCGGCCGCTTAGCCGAGGAGTGCTGCGAGTTGTGCGGTGATGTCGGGCGCGTCGAGGTCGAGCACCGCGTCGAGCGGACCAGCGGGACGAAGTGCTGCACGTAACGCCTTCGTCGAGCGTCACGGTGGTCCGCGCGGACGCAACCATTAGGGTGCTGGGCGTGGCGAGCACAGTTCGTGAACTCGCACGAGCCACCCCCGCCGATCGCGATCGCACCGTCGACTTACTCCGGGCAGCCTCGATCCTCGTCGTCGTCTTTGGCCACTGGACCATGGCCGCGCTGGAACAAAAACCATCCGGTTTCGAAGCGACAAACGTGTTGGCGCTGACGCCTCGCGCGTGGCTGATCACCTGGCTCCTGCAAGTCATGCCGGTGTTTTTCTTGGTCGGCGGCTTCTCCAACGCGGTGGTGTTGCAGAAACGCCCGGCCCTGGCGCGCTTCTATGCGACCCGGCTCGAACGGTTGCTCGCGCCCACGATCGTGCTCGCCGGCGCGTTCATCTCGATCGGCGTCGTGTGGAAGCTCATCCCCGGCCTCGACCAGAAGCTCAACCGCGAGGTCACCCGGATCGTCGCGCAACCGTTGTGGTTCCTCGGCATCTATCTGCTCGCCATCCTCGCTGGGCCTCTCACCTACCGCCTTCACGACCGAAACCGCACGACAACGCTCGCCGCACTAGGCGCAAGCGCTCTTGTGGTCGACGGCCTGCGCATCGGCCTCGATCGCCCGGGCTTGGGCTACTTCAACTTTGTGTTCGTGTGGGTGTTCGCCCACCAACTCGGCTACTGGCTCCACGACGGCTGGTTCGACCGCCAGCACCCCCGTCGCCATTGCCTGATCGCCGTCGCGTCGCTCGGCGTGATGGTTGCACTGTGCGCGTCGGGCAAGTACCCCGGGTCGATGGTCGGTCTCCCGGGCGAGGAGTCCAACCTCAACCCACCGAGCGCAATGTTGCTATTTCACGCCATTTGGATGGCATCGCTGGTCGCACTCGCACGACCAGCCCTCGCCCGTTGGTGCGCTCGAGAACGCAACTGGATGCTCGTGATCGCCGCCAACTCGATGATCATGACGATCTTCCTGTGGCATCTGCCGGCGCTTGTCGCCGGCGCGGGCGTCCTGCTCGGGATTGGGAAACTCGACGTCGAACCCGCAACGTTGACCTGGTGGCTCTGGCGACCCGCCTGGTACGTGCTGCTGCTCGGCTTCCTCGTTCCGCTCGTCGTCCTCCTGCGCCGCTTCGAACAGCCGCGCTGGTCGCCCCCCGCAGCGCTCAACGACCGGTTCCGCGACTCGTCGACGCTGGCCACCGCGGGACTAGTGCTGGCGTTGTGGGGCCTGCTCGGCTGGTCGCTTGTCGGCTTCGGGCGCCTGACCGAATGGCCCGCCACACACCTGCTCGGAGTGCCGATCAATACCCTCAGCTCGACGATCTGCGTACTGTGCGGATCTGCGCTCACGAAACTGTCCACGCACGTTCGGGACCGTCGGGCAAAGGAGCGCAAAGAGGTGAGGGGCTAGCCGATGCAAACGATTTTCGACCCTGTACAACTCGGACCGCTGAGGTTGCCCAACCGCGTCGTGAAGGCAGCGACCTACGAGTCGATGGCTCGCGGTGGCCTCGTCACGCCCGAACTCATCACGTGGCATCGGGCGATCGCGGAGGGCGGAACCGGCCTCAGCACTCTGGCGTATGCGGCGGTGTCGCCAGAAGGGCGGACATTTCGCGACCAGTTGTTGTTGCGCGACGAAGCCGGCGACGGGCTGGCCGCGTTTAGCGACGCGATACACGACGCCGGCGCGAAAGCGTCGATCCAAATCGGCCACGCCGGCTGGTTCGCCGACCCGCGGGCCTCGCCGCCGCCGCGGCCGGCACCGATCGGACCTCGGCGGCAGTTTTCACCCCATGCTGGGACGTTTTCCCGAGCGGCCAGCGCCGAGGACCTTTCGCGACTGGTTCACGACTACGCCCGCGGCGCCCGACTCGTGAAGGACTGCGGTTTCGACGCGGTCGAAGTCCATCTCGGCCACGGCTACCTGTTGAGCCAATTCCTCTCGCCCTATCACAATCACCGTCGAGACCAATGGGGCGGAAGCGCTGAGAAGCGGGCGCTTTTCCCTCGGCAAGTGCTCTCGGCAGTGCGTGAGGCAGTCGGGCCCGGCGTCGCGGTGATCGCCAAACTCAACATGGTCGACGGCTTTCGCGGCGGGCTCAGCCTGCCTGACTCACTCACCGCAGCGCGGCTGATCGAGTCCGACGGCTCGGTCGACGCGTTCGAACTCACGGCCGGTCACACCACCAGAGCGCCGTTTTTCCTACTGCGTGGCGACTCCCCTAGCGCTGACATGGTGCGCCTTGAGACGAACCCGACACGCAAGTGGATGCTGCGACTCGCGGCACCGGTCTTCCTGCGGTCGCAGCCATTTACGCCTGCCTTCTTACGACCTCTCGCGCGAACGTTTCTCGGGCACGTGAAAACGCCGCTCATCCTGCTCGGCGGCCTTGTCGACCTCGAGACGATGAACTCAGCCATCGCGGAAGGATTCGCCGCAGTCGCGCTCGGGCGAGCGTTGGTGCGCGACCCGGCGCTGGTGCACGCACTACGCGACCAAACCATGGCGCGCTCTCGTTGTGTTCCGTGCAATCGATGTATTGCGCTCACGGGGCATCAACCCACACGCTGCGTACTCGACGACTGACAAGCTGTCTGGGTGATTCGTCAATGCGATTAGGGATCCTCACCGGCGGCGGCGATTGCCCAGGGCTCAACGCCGTCTTGCGGGCTGTAGCTCGCCGAGCCGAAGCGCTCGGCGGTGAAGTGGTCGGGTTTCTCAACGCGTGGTACGGCGTCCGAGACGATCGCTGGGTCGTGCTCGATACCCGGGCGACGCGCGGAATCTTGCCGCGAGGCGGAACGATCCTCAGCACCTCACGCGGCGGGCCGTTCGACGGCATCGGCTCGCCCGATCTTGTACGCGACCGCTTGTCTGCCGGCGGGCTCGACGGCTTGATCGTCGTGGGTGGCAACGGCTCGCTCACCGTCGCCGAACGGCTGTATCGCGAACACGGGTTGCCGATCGTTGGCGTCCCGAAAACGATCGACAACGACGTCGAGGGCACCGACGCGACGTTCGGGTTCGCGACCGCCGTGCAAATCGCGACCGACGCAATCGATCGGCTGCACTCCACGTCCGAATCGCACGACCGGGTGATGATCGCCGAAGTTATGGGCCGAGACACGGGTTGGATCGCGGCCCATGCCGGCCTCGCAGGAGGCGCGGCCGTGATCCTCGTGCCGGAGCGGCCTTACTCCATCGCCCGGATCGCCGCCGCGCTTCACGCCCGCCACCACGGCGGCCGCTTCTCGTCGGTGATCGTCGTGGCCGAAGGCGCACACGCGGAAGACCCCGTCGCCGACGGCGCGCGGGCAGACTCGTCGCCAGGCGCACAGGCGGCGGGCGCGGCAGTCGCCGACGCACTGCGGCAGGCAATCGGCTTTGAGTGCCGCGTCGTGGTGCTTGGACACCTCCAGCGCGGCGGCACGCCCGTCGCGGCCGACAGGTTGCTCGCCACTCGGATGGGAACTGCCGCGGTTGACTTTGCTCGTGGCGGCTTGTTTGGTCACATGACCGCGTTACGCGGCACGGCCATCGAGGCCGTGCCGCTTGCCTCGTGCACTGGTCGGACAAAAATGCTCGACCTCGGCGCGTTCGCCAACATCGCGACCACCACGTGGGGTTAGCCGGCAGCCAGCAAGTCGTCGATCTGGCCAATAGCTGCCGTCGCGCCCTCGATCATGCCCATATCGAGCACATGCTGGAGCGCCTCTCGTGACGGGTAGGTGGCGGTAAACACGGCGCGGGTGCCCGAGTCAATCGTTTCGAAGCTGTACGTGGCACGCGACACGGGCAAGTCGGGGTTGTTGGCAAACGTGTCGTCGAGCGCGAACCCGTCTTCGAACACAAATTCGCGATGCGGGTCCACTGACACAATGCGCCACCAGCCGTAGTACTTCTCGCCCTCCGGCGAGGTCATGAAGTAGTGCGACATGCCACCCGGCTCGAAATCGTGTTTGACGAAAGTCGCGGGGTATCCCGGAGGCCCCCACACCTTTTCGAGCGAGCTGCGGTTCGCGTAGACACTCCACACGCGTTCGACCGGTGCGGCGAACTCCGCGGTCATGGTCAAGGCGCAGTTGTCGAGATCTTGCGAGACATCGGTAACGGGCATCTTGAGTTTCCTTTTCTGATTGTTCTAAGTGGCTCTGATGGGGTCCACGGGTGACTACTGGGATTCGGACGCGAGCAGGTCCTCGATGCGCGCGACCCGGTCGCGCCAGACCACTTCGAGCTCAGCCAACAGCGACGCCGTTGACCGCACCGCGTCGATCTGCCCAGTGGTCAGCTGCTCTTTGCCGCGCCGCCGTTTGACCACGAGGCCGGCGCGCTCAAGCACAGCCACGTGCTTTTGCACCGCCGCGAACGACATGTCGTAGCGAGCAGCCAAGGTCGACACCGACTGCTCCCCGAGAAGGACCCGCCGCAGAATGTCGCGCCGTGTCCGGTCGGCCAACGCACCAAACAACGCGTCGATGCGGTCGTCGTCGAGAACCAACGTGTCGCCGCTCGCATCCATGGGATCATCATACAACCATTTGGTTGTATGTCAACGGCGGCGGGTTGCTCCGGCTACACGCGGCGGGCGTCGTCGAAACGTTCGACGTCCATGGACGTCGCGCCGGACACGACGGTAAAACGGGCGCCGAGCTTGGCCTCGGCGGTCGGGTCGAAGGGGTCGACGAACCAGAACTCCACCGCCGTCGAGGACTCACTGACTTCGACGATCGCGAATCCCTGGTCCACGAGGTTTCCGTAAGTCATCCACGGATTCACCTTCAATGACGCCTCTTCGGACTGGCGAAAGCCGGCGACCTTGCCGGCGCGCTCGTCGCCAGTCACGTCGGCCAACAGGTCGGGGTCGGCAGTTTGCGATCCGCACGTGAAGTCGAAGCCGACGACTGGGCTGGACGGATCGTCGGGGTCGGGTCGCAAGTCGCTGGCAATCCAAATGTGCGTGTGACCCGAACACGAGATCACATTTGTAATGTCCTCATCGGCAATGAACTGGAGCAGCTCTCGGCGTTCGGCCCAGTAGTCGTCCCACGCCTCGTTGGGGGCATAGACCCCCGAATTCGTGAGCGCCCCCTCCGGTCGAGGCCACGTCTGATCGGTGTCGACGAGACGCCACATCGCGAGGTCGTACGGGTTGCCGAAGAAGCGCCACGGGGTGCCCCGTTGCGCCGACCCCGACATCTGCTCCTTCAGCCACGCCTTTTGCTCCGCGCCCAACGTCGTGCGGGTCGGATTGAAGATCTCCCGGGCCGCGGGATCGTTCGTGTCGTAGGCCTCAATCGCGGGGTCGCGATACTGACGCACGTCGATCATAAAGAGGTCGGCCAACGCCCCCCACGTCAACGTCCGATAGATCCGGTCCGCATCGTTGCTGGGCGCATCTGGGTCGCGCAGCACCGGCATGTTCTCGAACCACGCAGCGCGGGCGTTCGCGAGGCGCTGCGGGTCGCCCTTACCGTCGACGCCGTTGTAAAACTCGCCGTCGTCCCACATCGCGACCAGCGGAATCTGCGCTTGCAGGTCCTGCAACGGTGGTTGCGCCTTGAAACGTCGGTAGACCTCTAGGTAGTCGTCAACCGTGAGCGTCTCTTGGTCGTTGACATAGACGTAGTCGCCGAGATGGATCAAGAAGTCGACGTCGTCTCGTTTGGCCAACTGCGCCTGCGCCGCGTACTCCCCCGACAGCTGCTGGCACGACGCAAACGCGAAGCGCAGCGGCTTGTCCAGCGCCGTTCCCGGCTTGGGTGCGGTGCGCAGGCGGCCCGTGCGACTCGCTCCCAGCGCCGAGCCGTCGGCGTCGAGGGCGACGAATCGGTAGTACCACCACGCGTCGGAATCGAGTTGGTCGACGGCGACTGTGCGGCCGCCCGCCTCCGTGAGCTCGATCGCCTCGCTCGTGTACTCGAGCGACGCGAAATCCGCTGCGCGGGCAACCTCGACACGAAGCGCGGCCACGCCGGCCCCGAGCGCGACCTCGTCGATCCGCGTCCACACAGCGGCTCCCGCCGGGCGAGGATCGCCAGCAATCACGCCATCGGGAAACCAGCTCGGTTCGACCGTGAGCGCCGCGCCGGCGCCCTTTTCGTCGGGATCATCCGCGTTGTCATCGCCGCACGCAACGAGCAGCCCGGCTGCGCCCGCAACGCCCATCGCACCCAGGAGCGCAACAAAGGAACGCCGCGACATCGTCTCCATCACACTTTCCTCACACTTTCCACGCCGCCGTCTCACCTGCCGCGGCCACACTGGCGGGTATGACACCAGCGGCCACCCTCGACCGACGTCGATTCTTAGCCGCTCTCGGCGCTGTCGCGGGGAGCGTGGCGATCGCCAACCCGGTCCGAGCCAGCGCAGCGACCCAGAGCACGTCGAGCAAAGGCGGCGGCGCCAGGTCGGCGCTTGACCCCTACGCGTTGGCACGGCGCTTGAGCTACGGACCCGACGCCGCGCTGCTCGCTGTCGCGGGCCGCGGGCTCGACGCCTATCTCGACGACCAACTCAACCCCTCGAAAACGGAGAACCCGGCGCTGCGCGACCTGCTCGATGCGTTGAGCGATCTTGAGTCGGACCTGCCGGCCGACACGTCGGCCACCTCACGCGGGCAACGGCGTCGCTTCGCGCTCGGGGCGACGACCACGCAAAGTCTCGCCCGCGCGGCCTTTTCAACCCGGCAACTTCACGCGGTGCTGGCCGACGTGCTGAGCGACCAACTGCACGTTGCAATCCCCGGCGATCCGCACGTGCTTTTCGTACCGGCCTACGACCGTGAGGTGGTCGACGCCCATGCGCTTGCCCGCTTCGACGTGGCCCTCGCGGCCGCAGCGCGCCATCCGGCGATGTTGCTGTACCTCGACCAAGCCAACTCGCGGGCAGACGGCAAACACGTGCCCAACGAGAACTACGCCCGCGAGCTCCTTGAACTGCACACCGTCGGCCGCAGCGCCGGCTACTCCGAGGGGGAGGTACAAGCAGCCGCCCACGTCTTATCGGGTTGGACACTCACGAAACGGGCGCAGGGGGTAAAGCAGACGTTTCGTTTCGATCCGAGCCGCCACGACCTCGGCCCGGCGTCGACGCAAACGATCCTTGGTTGGAAGGCAAACGACGCGGGCGAAGCCGACGGCGCGGCGCTGCTCGCCCACCTGGCGCAACACCCACGCACCGCCCAACGCGTGAGTGCGCGCGTCGCTCGCCGCTTGATCGACGACACGTTGCCCGACGGCGAATCAACTGTCGCCGCGATCGCCCGGGCCTACTCAGTAAACAACA
>CAZWPY010000118.1:0-7799 GCA_964635475.1 uncultured Acidimicrobiia bacterium | reverse complement strand
CACGCGGCTCCTGCCGCCGGCGGGCACGCGGCACCTGCCGCCAGCGAGCACGCGGCACCTGCCGCAGGCGGGCAACGCGGCCGTGCTCGCTAGCCCCGTGCGAGTCGAGTCTCGACGATCGTGTTTAGTTTGGCGCCGCGAGGCCAGCCGGCGTAGTGAGCCAGAAACGTGACCATGTGTCGCAGCTGCTCGCCGTCGAGCTCGCCGAGCCGGAACGCCGCGTCGAGCTGGAGGTCGACCACGTCCCATTCGCCCAAACCGACGAGTAACCCGATCACGAGCAGCCGTCGCTGGGCAACCGACATCACGTCGTCGGCCCACAACTCACCGAAAAGGCGGTCGACCGTGGCTTCCAGGAAGGCCCCCTCGACGGTGTCGACGCTCCAGCCGTAGACCTGCTGCATCGCGGCCAGCCCGCGAGCGCGCCCCTCCGGAGCCGGGGAAGAGTTGGACACGGGCGACGAGTCGTGCGGGTTCACGGGCGCGAGCCTGTCATAGGAAACCTCGGCCCCGACGGGCGCTCCTTCGCGCCTCGCGCCGCTGCCGGGAACAAGTTGGGCGTGTCGGTGGTTGGTAGGGCCGATCCTGTAGACAGCTAACGCATCAGGCAACGAGGGAGAACGTTGTGAGTACGACGCATTCGGTAGTCCTAAAGCGCCTCGCGATGGGCACCCCGTGGGACACGGTGGACCCGTTCTTGTTCTGTGTCCACCACGACGACCGTTATCCCGCTGGAGACGGCCGCCTCGCCCCGGTCGGGTCGCTCGCGGGCAGGCAGATCGGTAACGACTTCACTGCTCGCGACGGCTGGCGGATGTATCACGGCTCGACGGTGCCGGGCTTTCCGCAACACCCGCACCGAGGTTTTGAAACGATCACCATTGTGCGGACAGGGTTCATCGATCACGCCGACTCACTCGGGGCGGCCGCACGTTTTGGACCTGGCGACGTGCAGTGGGTAACGGCCGGCGCCGGAATCCAACACTCGGAAATGTTCCCGCTGCTCAACACCGAGGCGCCCAACCCCACCGAGTTCTTCCAAATCTGGTTGAACCTGCCTCGTGACGCGAAGTTCGCGGACCCGCACTTTTCGATGTTGTGGGCCGAGAGCATCCCCGTCGTGCATCTCGACGACGGGCGCCATGGGCGACGTGCGAGCGTCACGGTGAACGTCGGTGCGTTTGGCGAGCAGCACGGACCCGGCGCGCCGCCGGAGTCATGGGCCGCTCGCCCTGGTTCAGAGGTGGCGATTTGGCAGGTACGGATCGGCGAGGGTGGCTGGGTCGAGTTGCCTCCCGCAAGCGCGGGCGTGCATCGCGCCGTCTACAACATCGGCCCCGCACGTGTGACACTGGGAGAACACGAGTCCGCCGAGGGGATTCCTGGCCGCAGCGGTGTGGTGATTGCCGCCGACGTGCCGCTGCGACTCGTCGGAACGGGCGATCTGCTCGTGATGCAAGGCCGGCCAATCGGCGAGCCAGTGGCGCAGTACGGCCCGTTCGTGATGAACGAGGAGTCCGAGTTGCGGCAGGCCTTCGTCGACTACCGCCGCACCCAGTTCGGCGGGTGGCCGTGGTCGACTCCGGACCCGACGCACGGCAAGGAGGCCGTGCGTTTCGCGCGCCGCGGCGACGACTTCGAGGATCCGCCGTCTCCTAACGAGAGGTGAGAGCAGTGGCACGCGGGGCGACGGTAGGGCTTCGCGCGGCGCCCACAAACAGTGGCGCGGAAGGGGATAGGAAACAGTAAGACTGCCGCCGTGGACGTTAAGTGGAAGTTTGCGCCGGAGGGTCTGAGCGGCAAGGTCGCGTGGGTGACCGGCGCCGCGCAAGGTATCGGCGCTGCGGTTGCTACCCGTTTACGCGAGTGCGGAGCCGACGTCGTGATGAGCGACGTCGACGCGGAGCAAGGCGCGCGCCGCGCGGCCGACCTTGGAGCGCTCTTCGTCGAGTGTGATGTCGCCGACGCAGCAGCGAACGCCAAGGTCGTTGACGCGGCGATCGATCGTTTTGGCGGGCTCGACCTCGCGTTTCTCAATGCGGGTATCGCCACAGGGATGGGCGTGGGGGACGACTTCGATGTCGAGCGTTATCGCCGCGCGATGTCGATCAACCTCGATGGCGTGGTGTTCGGCGCCCACGCGGCCCGCCGGGCATTACTCGCCCGCGGCGGCGGCGTGATCGTGGCGACGGCGAGTATGGCCGGACTCGTCGCGGTGCCGTTTGACCCGATCTACGCCGCGAACAAACACGCGGTGGTGGGCCTCACGCGTTCGCTGGGCGCTGCGTGGGCCAGCGAGGGCGTCCGCGTGCAGGCGTTGTGTCCCAGCTTTGCCCGCACGGCCATCATCGGGCCGATCGAGGAGATGTTGGAGTCGGCGGGATTTCCGATCTTGGAGGTGGCCGACGTGGTGAGTGCGTTTGAAGGCGCTGTCGCCAGCGGTGGCTCGGGCGAGTGTTGGTTTGTGATCCCCGGTCGCGACGCAGGCCCGTTCGCGTTTCGAAACGCTCCGGGTCCTCGCGGCGACGGCTAGGACACCTTGCCGTCGCGGCCGTGCGTCGCGGCCGTGCGTCGCGGTCGTGCGACACGTCGCGCGGCGCGTTGGGTCGACGTCGTTACCCGGTAATCGACAAGCCGCCGTCGACTACGAGGATCGAGCCAGTCGCGTACGAGCCAGCTCGCGACGCGAGGTAGATGGCAGCGCCGGCCATGTCGCTGGGTTCGCCGACTCGTTTCATCGGCGTGGCCGCGGCGATCTGCTCGCCGAACGCGTCGAGAGTTGCTCGCATCATCTTTGAGGGAAATGGCCCCGGCGCGATCGCGTTGACCGTCGTCGTCGGCGCGAGGCGCCTCGCGAGGTGGCGAGTGAGTTGGTGTACTGCGGCCTTCGACGCGGAGTACGCGTAGGTCTCCATCGCGGGCACTCGAAGGCCGTCGATCGAGCCGACATTGATCACCCGTGACGGGTCGCCCGCCGCTGCGCCCGCCGCCAGCAACGGCGCCGCTTCGCGGGTCAGGTGGAACACGCCCTTTACGTTGAGCGACAGGACACGCTCCCACGCTGCTTCGTCGGTGTCGGCGAGCGGCGCGCCCCAAGTCGCGCCGGCGTTGTTGACCAAGATGTGAAGCGCCGACTCACGTTCGGTGAGCTGAGCCACCAGTGCGGCCGCCCCGTCGCTCGTGGCCAAGTTCGCTTCCAGCGCGATGCACGTTCCGAACTCTGCCAACTCCTCGGCTGTCGCGACGCACGCGTCGAGTTTTCGTGACGCGATGTAAGTGCGAACTCCGGCATGCACATAGCCCTCGGCGATCATGCGGCCGATTCCCGTCGCGCCGCCGGTCACGAGCGCGACCTTGCCGTCGAGAGCGAAGAGGTCGTTGGTCACGGCGTCACGCTATTTGCCGTTTGCGGTCGCGCACGTCGCGAGCGAGGCCGCAAGCACGTCGAGGACCGTGTCGACTTGCTCGTCGGTGATCACCAACGGCGGACACATGGCGAGCGTGGCGGGCATGGCTCGAACAATCACGCCGGCGGCGCGCGCCGCGTCGCGAACGGCAACTGCGTCGACGTCGTCGCTGAGTCCCAGTGCCCACACTGCACCGATTCCCCGCGCCTCGTTGGCCAAGCCATCGGCCACGATTGCAGATAGGCCGCTTTGCAGCCGTTTCCCGATCGCTGTGGCTCGCGCGAGCAAGTCGTCGGTGCGGGTGACCTCAAGGCACGCGAGCGCGGCTGCGCTCGCGAGCGCGTGGCCGCTGTAGGTGTAGCCGTGGCGCAACATCTCGTTGGGATCCGCTTCTAGCGGCTCGCGGACACTCGGGCCGACGAGCACGCCGCCCATCGGGACGTATCCCGACGTCAACGCCTTGGCGAACGTGATCAGGTCGGGCTGCACGGCAAACCTGGTGGCAGCAAACCAGTCGCCGAGGCGACCGAAACCAGTGATCACTTCGTCGAAAATCAAGTACGCGCCGTGAATGTCGCACAACCGTCGAGTCGCCGCGAGATAGTCGGCGGTGGGCGGGTGAACGCCGCTGGCCCCTTGCACGGGCTCGGTGAGCACCGCGGCCACTTGGTCGGGATGGTCGGCGAATGCCCGCGCGAGGGCCTCGGAGTCGTGTCGCGGGACATGAATGATCCTCGGCACGAGTGGACCCCAACCTTCGCGATTCGGCACGATTCCTTGCGCGGAGGTGCCGCCGTAGTTCGTCCCGTGATAACCCCCGTCGCGCGCGATCACAACGTCGCGCTGCGGGTTGCCACTACGCCGTTGCGCGCTGCGGGCGAGCTTCAGCGCGGTGTCGACCGCCTCTGATCCCGAGTTGGTGAAAAAGACCCGTGAGCGGGGAATCGGGCTGATCTCGACGAGGGCTTCGGCAAGTTGATCGGTGGGTCGGGTCGTGAACGGCTCGAACGTGTTGTAGGCGTGTAAGCGGCTCGCTTGTTCGCTGATCGCGGCCACGACCTCGCGGCGACCGTAGCTGACGTTCGCGAACCACAAGCTCGCCATCGCGTCGATGTAGGTGACGCCCTGGGCGTCGGTGATGCAGGCGCCGTCGCCCGACACGATGTCGACAAAGTCGCTGAACGTGGGTCGAGCAAAAGCGTGAAGTTGGGCTGGCAAACCCGCGCTCGTGTTCATGAGCCCGCGTGCACGGCCGGGCGGCGGTCGGCCCAAGGCCGGGCCACTTCGAACTGCGCAGCGAGGGCGAGCAATACGTCCTCACGACCGTGCGCCGCCACGAGCTGGACCCCGATCGGCAGGTCGCCCGCGTGTGCCAGGGGCAGTGAGATCGCCGGCTGGCCGCTGACGTTGAACTGCACGCACGTCGAGACGATGCCCGAGGAGCGAAACACCGGGTTCCACGCGTCGTCGGGCCCAGACGCGCGAAATTGCCCAAGTGTCCAAGGCAACTCGGGACAGGTTGGTAAGACGAGCACGTCGATGCCGTCGGGTTGCAGCGGCGAACGCCAGCCCGCGCGGATGTCGCGGCCGATGGTGACGAGCGACTCGTACGCGGCCCACATGCTCGGTCCGCTCACGGCTCGCCCGGCTTCGGCCAGCGCCCACGTGTGTGGTTCGAATCCGTCGGGGGTCGGCGGCACACCAGCCGCTCGAGCGATCTGGTCGACCGCGAGCGTCGACCACGCGGTGTAGGCCGACACGAAGTCGGTCGACAGCCGCGTCGCCACCGCCTCGCTGGTGAGTGCAGCAGGGACATCGTGGCCGCAATCGTGGCCCATGTCGCCCAGCAGGTCCGTGGCATCGAGAACGGCTTGCACGACGAGGGGATCAATGGCTGTGCCGTCGGGCAGCGGGCCGACGAAGGTCGCGACTCGTAGTCCCCTGGGCGGCGGCTCTGCGATCGCGGCTCGAAATCCACCCGCGGGTGTGGGCAACGCGGCGGTGTGGGCCATCGGCGCACCCATCACGTCGAGGACTAGGGCGGTGTCGCGCACGCTGCGGGTGACGGCGAGGCGCCGTGCCAATCCGCCCCACGGCGCCGCGTCGGGCCACGTGGGTACTCGCCCCGAACTCGGAATCAATCCGACGAGCCCGCACGCGCCGGCCGGGAGTCGAATGGAGCCGCCGCCGTCGCCGGAGTGGCCGATCGGGGCGATGCCCGCAGCCACCGCCGCGGCCGATCCGCCCGAGGAACCCGCGGGCGAACGTGTGGTGTTCCACGGATTGTGCGTCGGGCCATACGACGCCGGTTCGGTGGAGGGCACAAGGCCGAACTCCGGTGTGTTGGTCACGCCGACGATCGCGGCACCGGCGTCGATCAGGGCTTGCAGAGCCGTGGCGGTCTGCGGGGCGACCACGTTGTGGCGTTTGCCGAGCTCGGTGCCGCAGTAGTTGGGGCGTCCGGCAATGCAGCCGTCGAGATCTTTGACCAGCACGGGAACGCCCGCGAGGGGCCCACTGCCTGCGGTCGGATTGTCGCTGCGCGGCGGGTCGTCGAAGTGCTCCCGAATGACGGCGTTGAGGGCGGGATTGACCCGTTCGTACGCGGCCCGGGCGGCTTGCGTTACTTCCGCGGCGGAGACCGCACCCGAGCGGATCATCCCCGCCAGAGCGGTCGCGTCGGCGGCGGTGTAGTCGGCGAGGTTCATCGGCGCCAGTCTCGCGCCACGCTGTCAACGACGGCGGGAGATCTTTTCGGACGCGGCGACGGCCTGGAAACCTCGCCGAGGGCGGCGACGGCCTGGAAACCTCGCCGAGGGCGGCGACGATGTGGAAACATCGCCGCATGGGTCTCAGTGTCGGTGTTCCTCGCGAGATCAAGACGGCCGAGCATCGTGTGGCCATGACGCCAGACGGCGTGCGTGAACTCGAACGTCACGGGATCGAGGTGTTTGTCGAAACAGGCGCCGGCGAGGGAGCGTCGTTGGCCGACGCCGACTTCGCTGCCGCAGGCGCGACGATCGTCCCGACCGCGGCCGATGCATGGGCACAGCAACTTGTCGTGAAGGTAAAAGAGCCCAAGGCAGAGGAGTTTGGCTTCCTCCGCGACGACCTGACGTTGTTCACGTATTTGCACTTGGCGGCCTATCCGGCGGTGGCGCGGGCGCTCATCGAGTCGGGTGCCACAGCGATTGCTTACGAGACGGTGCAAGTCGACGGCGGAGCCTTGCCGCTCCTCGCGCCGATGAGCGAAGTAGCAGGGCGCTTGGCGCCGCAGTTGGGTGCGCACTACCTGGAGCGCCACAACGGAGGGCGGGGAGTGTTGCTCGGCGGCGCCCCCGGCGTGCGGCCCGCTCGTGTGGTTGTGCTCGGCGCGGGCAACGTCGGGTGGAACGCAGCGTGGATCGCGGCGGGCATGGAAGCAGAGATCCTCTTGCTCGACCGCAACCTCGACCGCCTCCGTTGGGTCGACCAGATTCACAAAGGCCGCATCATGACGCTGGCCTCGAACCGTGGCGCGGTCGAACGTTCGGTGGCCGACGCCGACCTGTTGATCGGCGCAGTGTTGGTTGCCGGCGGGCGCGCCCCAACGGTGGTGAGCGACGACATGGTGCGGGGGATGAAGCGTGGCGCGGTGATCGTTGACGTTGCGGTCGATCAAGGCGGTTGCATCGAAACCATCCACGAAACCACTCACACCAACCCGGTCTACGAGCAGCACGGCGTGATCCACTATGCGGTCGGCAACATGCCCGGCGCGGTGCCGCACAGCTCCACCTATGCCCTCACAAACGCGACGTTGCCCTACGTGCTGGCGCTGGCCGACAGCGGGCCGGTGGCGGCGGCTCACCGTGATCCGGCGCTCGCAAAGGGCGTCAACGTGGTGGCCGGGCAGGTCACGAATGCGCCCGTGGCCGAGTTCCTCGGCACGGAAGCTGTCGCCCCCCTTGCCGCGCTCGACGGGCTCGCCTCGGCGGGGGGCTAGTTCGAGCGCCTGAGCATTCGGACCCTGACGGCTGCGCTCGACTCATGGCGGCGGTTTGGTCATCACCCCGTGTCGTTGGCTGAGCAAGGTCTTGCCGGTGGGTGTGACCCACCTAAACCCGTCTGATGTCGTTTCCATGCTCCAACCCCGCGAGTGGGTGATCCCGTGATGTGTTCGACACAAACTCGCGAGCTGCTCCACGTTGGTTGCTCCGCCGTGGTTCCACAGAACCACGTGATGGATATCGACGATGTCAGGCGTTGCCCGACACCCAGGAAACACACAACCACCATCACGGATGTGAATCACTCTGCGTTGCGCTGAGCTGGGAAAACGCTTCACCCGTTCAAGTTGCAAGGGAATGTGACCATCGGTGTGTAGTAGCTCGATGTCGGCGTCACACAACA